>JBEKXX010000014.1:0-34189 GCA_049511595.1 Occallatibacter sp.
ATACGGCTTCGAAATTGGCAGCACGGGCGGCGTGGCCGAGAACTTCTACGTGGACGCCTTCTCGCTTACCGCCAGTCACTAAGCGGGCAGGCACGGTCAGCGCCTTGCTAACCGCGGGTCCCAGCTTCACCCTGCCCGGCGCGATCTCCGAGCTTGCTCGGAACCGCCGGGCAGTACATTGTCCCAGTAGCAGTATTCTGGGACCACCCAGGAAACTCGTACGAGAAACACACATTCTCTGCTTCCTGTTTCCGGTGTCGATCCTATAGCGGGCCGCCTCCGGCGGGGTACAAGAGACATTCCACATCACCGGCTGGACGATTACTGCCGGTCATCCATAAGAAGAGCGGCGGGCGGCGCAATACACCCTTGATTGTTCACAGATGAGGACGCCCATTTCGATGGCGATGGGGCGTCCTCTCTTCGAGCTACGGCTCGATTTACCCGCCGTGGCTGCGCGACCACTCCCAAAGCGCGCGGCCGAGCGCGCGGAGCGCCGTGGGGCCGGGCAGATTGCCCTGCGGCTTGACGATGTTGCTTTCCGCCAGGCGCTTGCAAAAGTCCAGATACTCTTCATAGAACCTGACGTCGTGACGGACATGGCCCAGGGCTTCCAGGGCGCGGTAGTCCAGTGCGGTGTAGCGCTCGGGGAAGATTGCGGCCAGAATCGCCGACGCCACGAGAAGATCCACGCCGTGCAAATCGAGCAGGGCCCTGACTGCCGCCTCGGTTGTGGAGTCAGGCGAGGCGGCGATGGCCAGCGCGCGCCTGATCTTTTCGTTGCTGTTGCCAATGAGATAATGCACCGCGCGCTCCGATTTCCAGCGCACGATGGCTTCGAGATTTGTCAGCGTGTAATCGCCGTTACGGATTGCCTCGCCGGCTTCAAATGCGATCCTTTCCAATTCGCGATCCTTATCGCCGGAATCCTGCCAATACTGCTCTGCCAACTGCTGCAGCTCCGCTTCCGCGGGCTGGAGCTGAAAATAGGCAACCATCTGAACTTCCTTCCTTTCCTTCTCCAAAACTTAGAAACAATAGGCCCGGCACGAAATCTTTGTCAATAACCCGGAGGGCGGCTTTCGCGGGTTCGTACCGGACTGGTCCATGAGATGGCGCCGGCCAGGAAATTGGCCCGCGCAGCATTGTGGAAGACGCATTTTTTCATCGAATTTTGGCTCGAACAGGACGCTCCGTTCGAAGTAGACGAGATTGCCGGAGTGTTCGCTTGAAGGCGGTTTGGATGGGAGAAAAATCGTTCAAGAAAAGTGGCTGAGCGGCTGGAAAGGCATTCATGAGAATAGTCGCCGGACGCTTAATTAATTTTGATTCAACAAGTTGCACTATAATACCATTATTTATGGTAAAATGGCACTATGAATGCCATTGTGGAGATCGACCGGGCGGGGCGGATTGTGGTGCCGAAGAAGTTTCGGGATGCGTTGCAGCTTAATCCGGGAACGCGGTTGCGGGCGGAGCAGCATGGCGACAGTCTCACCTTCACGCCCGCGGAGCCTGAAGCTCAGCTTGTAATCGAAAATGGAACTCCCCTGATTTTCTCCGCCGACCGGTCGAATCCGCAGAAGATCACGGTCGAGATGGTGAATGAGTCCATCGCGCAGATGAGGCTGGAGCGTGAGCGGCGCATTCTTGGCCTGGATCCGGAGGAAGAGTGATCTTCCTCGACACCTCCGTACTCGTTGCCATCGCGCAGGTCGATCACGTTCATCATGTGCCAAGCCGTGAGTTATGGAACGGGTGCGCGGCGAAAGAAACTGCCGTAAGCGCCCACACTCTGGCCGAGTTCTACAGTTCGGTGACATCGATGCCGCCTGGGATTCGACTGTCAGGACGCGACGCGATGCTGGCGCTGGAAACGTTTCTGCGAAGAATCGCCCCGATTGCTCTCGCCGCAAGCGAGTACATCGAGACGCTCAAGTCTTGCGCGGCCGCGGGGCTGACAGGAGGAATGATCTACGACGCGCTGCATGTCGCCTGCGCCCGCAAGGTAAACGCCGAGCGGATCTACACGTGGAACGTGCGGCACTTTCAGAGGGTGGCGCCGGACTTGGCGGGGAAGATAGTGGCGCCTCGAGGATTGAGCAACTTGTGTTGACTATTTGATCGTATGCGGTTAACCATCGATATTCCCGATGAGATTCATGCGCGGCTGAAGGCTCAGGCCAAGCTAGAGGGCACGACCATGCGGGCGATTGTCTTACGTGGGATTGAAAGCGTGCTGCGCCAAAACGCGGTCCATACGCCGGGAAAACGGAAGAGGCTGTTTCGATCGCCCATCATTCGATCGAAAAGGCCGGGAACGCTCAAATTGGGCCCGGAAGGCGTTTACGAATGGATTGACTTTCCGTAGGACATCGACGCGGCTAATGCATTCTCGACCGGGTGCGGGCGGGGAGGGTGAAGGGGGCAGTGCTGCTGGGGTGATGCAGTCCCACGACGGGTATTTCCCGGGTGACTTACTGCGCAATATCTCGCAGGAGGTCATTGGCGATTTTGGCGCCGGTTTTGTTGCTGGCAGCAAAGAAGAGCACGAACAACAAGCTTCTTGAATTAAATAGAAGACCCGGTCTAGGAACCTCGGCAAATTCCGTCCGCAGACGATCCGCAAAAAATTGAATGACGGAATTCCTATCCGCCGTCTTGCGCACAAGCGCGATCTCCTGATCCGGATCAAGCAGCGAGGTCATAGTATTCGACGAATAGAACACCTTTTCCCATTCCGCCGTACCGAAGATTCGCGTGAGTTTTTCGCACCAACTTGGCGACGGTTTTCGCCCCCTAGTCAGCATGCGATTGATGGCCCCGTACGGGAAAAGAATCCACAGGTCCACTGCCCCGGTTCTTGCGATGCTTTCAATCGCTGTCCACTCAACCGAAGCGCCAAACGGATCGAGGAAAACCACTGCACGTTGACGCTTCGTATCGATTTCATTGCACCATTTTAGGAGCGCCATATTGGCGTCTTCATTTACGATATCGATTCTTCTGTTTGAAAACTCCCGCTGAAGAACTGCCAACTCTGCACAGTTAGCTCTATCTTTTTCGATAAATACATATTGATGAAATGGAGGGTCTACCTCAAGAGCGCGCCGGACACTCCCTTTTCGGAATTCTCTTTCCGCCTCCTCGAAACCCGGGATAAACTCTGCGAGTGTCCCCTCAATTTCAGCGCGAGGCATTATGCCGGTGCCTGCAAATGCGTCAACATACGCAACTTTGAAGTAGCGCGCACGTTCATTCTTTTCAAATATCTTCCGGTAGGCCCGGAGATATTTGCTCAAAATTAGCAGCTTCTGTTGGGTCCAGTTCCCCCCGAACATGACCTGTTGAGTCATGAGGAACCCCTCACTTTCAACGACGCACAAGCGAAGCTAAAGCGAAACTTATGGGATATGATAGCGGTGGGAATTGGAAGGCACAAGCGGACACTACAGAGGCGAACCTTCGCAGCCACCGAGGTGACTATGAGCTTGGACTCGAAGATCGAGTGGACCGATGCAACCTGGAACCCGGTACGGGGCTGCACGAAGATCAGCCCTGGTTGCAAGCATTGCTATGCAGAGGTATTTGCGGAGCGGTTTCGCGGCGTTCCCGGACATCCATACGAGCAGGGCTTCGATTTAAGGTTGGTCCCCGAGAAATTGGCCGAACCGCTGCGTTGGCAAACTCCCAAGATGATCTTCGTGAACTCCATGAGCGATCTTTTTCACGACGGAGTGCCGGACGAGTATATCGAAGCAGTCGCTACTGTGATGGTGAGAGCTAAGTGGCACACTTACCAGGTGCTGACAAAGCGCTCGGCCCGTATGGCGAGTCTCTTGAAAGGAAGATTGCGATTTGCGGCGCATTCTCCGCATATCTGGTGGGGAGTGAGTGTTGAAAACAAGCAGCACGGTCTTCCTCGTCTTCGTGACCTGCAGGAATCACCTGCCTCTGTCAGGTTCTTATCGATTGAGCCGCTGCTTGAGGAACTCGGACGGTTGCGCCTTAGAGGTATCCATTGGGTGATCGTTGGCGGGGAGAGCGGCCACGGCGCCAGGCCACTGAGAGAAGAGTGGGTGACTTCGATTCGCGACCAGTGTGTTGACGCTGGAATACCGTTCTTCTTCAAGCAATGGGGAGGGATTCATAAGAAGCGGGCCGGACGGGCGCTCGAAGGGCGGACCTACGATGGTTTCCCCGCGAGGTCAAGCAATCCAGTCACTCCAATCGCAATCGCGCTGGCCTGGGCACGGGAGATTCGACAAACATACGACGCGTCCCAATCGGATCTCTTACCTGTCCTGGCTTAGCCCTGCTCGGCAGCAACGCCACTAAATACCTTGAGGATCGAAGACCTGACTTCGCTTTAGCGAGCTTGAATCTCAACCGGTACGTTTGCTGGCTCTTTTCCGCACCTAGCTTGGCGGTTCTTGTAGCTGGCGGCGACGAACTCGCGGAACAGCGGGTGGGGCTCCAGCGGCTTCGACTTGAATTCGGGATGGAACTGGCAGCCGAGAAAATACGGGTGGCCGGGGATCTCGACGATCTCGACGTAGGTCTGGTCGGGGGTGGCGCCCGAGATGCGCAGGCCGGCGCCGGTGAGCAGCGCTTCGTACTCGCGATTGAATTCGTAACGATGGCGGTGGCGCTCGCTGATCTCTCTGGTGCCCGAGTAGGCGCGGCTGGCGAGCGAGTCTTCCTGCAAAATGCAGGTCCACGCGCCGAGGCGCATGGTGCCGCCCATCTCTTCGACGCCCAGCAGCTCGCGCAGCTTGTAGATGATGCGGTGCTCAGTGGCGGGATCGAACTCGCTGGAGTTTGCATCCTTTAGGCCGCAGACGTTGCGCGCAAACTCGATGCACGCGGTTTGCATGCCGAGGCAGATGCCGAAAAAGGGCACGTTTTTCTCTCGCGCGTAGCGGATGGCGTTCAACATGCCCTCGATGCCGCGCTTGCCGAAGCCGCCCGGAACGAGGATGCCGTCGTAGCCTTCAAGTTGCGCTTCGTAGCCGCGGTCGTCGGGGCCGGACGACTCGAGTCCTTCGGCCTCGATCCAGTGAACCTTCAGTTTCAAATTCTGCGAGATTGCGCCGTGGGTGAGCGCTTCCTTGAGCGACTTGTAACTGTCTTCGTACTCGACGTACTTGCCCACGATAGCGATGGAGACTTCGTCTTTGGGGTGGTAGCAGCGCTCGACGAGTTCCTGCCACTTCGTGATGTCGGCCTCGGGCGCGTCTTTGTGCAGGTACTTGAGAATGAGGGCGTCGACTCCCTCCTGCGCAAAGTTAAGCGGTACTTCGTAGATGAAGGGCACGGTCTTGGCGCCGATGACGGCCTTTTCTTCCACGTTGCAGAAGGCGGCGATCTTCTGCTTGATCTCGCGGCTGAGGGCGCGATCGGAGCGGCACAGGAGCACGTCGGCTTGGATGCCGATGGAGAGCAGCTCCTTGACGGAGTGCTGCGTGGGTTTGGTCTTGAGCTCCTGCGCGGCGGCGATCCAGGGGACGAGCGTGACGTGGACAAAGACGGTATTTTCGCGGCCCAGTTCCTGGCGCATCTGGCGGATGGCTTCGAGGAACGGCAGCGATTCGATGTCGCCGACCGTGCCTCCGATTTCAACGATGGTCACGTCGGCGCCGTTCGCGGCCACTTTGCGCATGGCGTTCTTGATTTCGTTGGTGACGTGGGGAATGACCTGGACGGTTTTGCCCAGGTAGTCGCCGCGTCTTTCCTTCAAAATAATCTGCTCGTAGATGCGGCCGGTGGTGTAGTTGTTGTCGCGCGAGAGGGGGGCGTGGGTGAAGCGCTCGTAGTGGCCGAGATCGAGGTCGGTTTCGGCGCCGTCGTCGGTGACGAAGACCTCGCCGTGCTGGAAAGGCGACATGGTGCCGGGATCGACGTTGAGGTAGGGGTCGAACTTCATCAGGTTGACGCGGAGGCCGCGGCTCTCAAGCAGGCAGCCGAGGGACGCGGCCGAGAGACCCTTGCCTAAACTGGACACAACTCCGCCCGTCACAAAGACATACTTTGCCGACATCGATGCAACCTCTTTGTTTGGTTTTTGCGATTGGTCGTACCTGGTGGGCACATACAAGTATGGCAGAGATTGGGGGTGCGGTGAAAGGGGAAATTTGGCGTGGCAGATGATAAACGGGGTAACGTCCCGGGTAACGATACTGGAATGAGGTTCTTGCGGTTAGTTGTGGTGCGAGGCGCCAACGGGTTTACGATGCTCTCGGGGATGGGCTGCGATGACGAGCAAGATTGAGGTTCTGAAGACCGACATTACGGCGCTGGCGGTGGATGCAATTGTGAACGCGGCGAACGCGTCGCTGCTGGGCGGAGGAGGCGTGGATGGAGCGATCCATCGCGCGGCGGGACCGGAGCTGTTTGACGAGTGCTACCAGATCGGCGGCTGCCCGACGGGCGAGGCCAGGCTGACCAAGGGCTACCGGCTGCCGGCAAAGTTCGTGATTCATACAGTAGGGCCGGTGTGGAGCGGTGGCGAGCGCGGCGAACCTGAGCTGCTGAAGAGCTGCTATCAATCGGTCTTCAAGATTGCGCGCGAAAACGGGATCAGGTCGCTGGCGTTTCCGGCGATCAGTTGTGGAGTTTACCGGTTTCCGGTGGAGCGCGCGGTGAAGATCGCCGTGGGCGAGACGGTGGCGGAGCTGGTCACGAGCGATGCGATCCAAAGGGTGGTGTTTGCGTGCTTTGGGGATGAGATATACGAAGCGTACCGGCGCGAAGTGGAGAAGCTGTCGTGAAAAGTGCTCGCAAATTTTTGCGCGAGGAGTGCCTCAAACCCTATTCGAGGAATTTCCTTAGTCTGCCAAGCTTGATCGCCTTGACCTGACATTCCCAGACGGTCAATGCTTTCCATCCAAGAGTCCGAAGTTCTCGGAGGTTTTGCGAGTCACGCTCTCGGTTCCTTGCAATTTTCTTCGTCCAATAGTCCCGGTTCTTCTTTGGAATTCGCGCCCCGCGAAGGCATTTATGCCCATGCCAAAAGCAACCATTCACAAATATGACCTTTTGCCGTGAGGGAAACACGAGGTCAGGGCACCCTGGCAGTGATCCCACGTTGAGCCGAAATCTGTAGCCTGCCGCGTGGAGCATTCGGCGAACCAGTATTTCCGGAACCGTATCGCGGGATTTGACCGCCCGCATGATCTGGCTCCGACTCTCCGGCGACTCCATCGGCTACACTCTGCGAATCGAGGTAAACGCGGACTCCTGAACAACTACCCCGCCCCGAGTGACCCGCGTTCTTCTCATCGTGTCCGCGTTCCGATGCTCTACCTCAAAATCGACGTAATTGACCTCCTCAGGCCTTGCGCCGAAGCAGTCGTGGAATCCCTGAAGAATTTGGACCTGGGCAAGATTTTGCGCCACCGGTCTTGGGTTATTTCGGGGCGAAGGGACGGTTGCTGGGAAGACATAAATGCAGGGAGGAGGGAGCTCATAGTGTGAAAGGACAGTAATGCGGCTCGGGTCGGCTTCGGCCTTAGGGCACGGTCGTCCAATCGTTCCGCATACCATGTCCCAGATAATCACACCATCAACTTGCTGAGATCTTTCAATAATGTCTGCACTCAACCTTGTGTGTATGCCCGACCAAACATTGTGCCTGGGATCCGCTCCCGGGTTGGTGCATAGGCTCCAGATTATGAATTCCTCGGCGTGCGGTGGTCGCTCGTAGATCGTCGTGTTGTTACCATCGAGGCAGCCCTTCAATTCAATCACGGCTACTCGACCGGTCGGCAATTGAACAGAGTAGTCATGACGATTTGCGTCTCCTGCGGACCTCCAATCTTGAATAAAGCCGCGGTCTTGCATGTAGTTGAGAATAATCGTCGCAAACTCGCGCTTTTCACGCATAGTTGCAGAAAACTGGCCCCTGATTCGCTCTATCGCGCCTCTGAATAAGCCGCTGTCATAAAACTCGTTTTCGTCCAGACCGTGATTGCCGAGCCTATGTGCCTCGATCTTGAGAACCTCAGCGTATTCGATGATCTGACGTTCGAGATCGGCGTTCTTCTGGCAGAGAATAATGCTCATGCGGCTGTTGTTCGCCTCGTTTCCATCGCTTGCAGGACCGGCTCAAATATATTAGCAGCAAGGTGACGCACAACAGGTACCACGACGCCGTCTCCAGTCAGGTGATAGGCTTCGTTGTAATTCTGAGGCAGAATATATGACTCGGGCAGCCCCATCAATCGCGCGGTTTCTCTGGTGGATATTAGCCTGGCTCGAATCGAATTTCCATGAACCATCAGAACCGTTTGTCGGCTAGAACCACCCGCTGGCGTACGCAAACACCCCGACAAGTCATCGAATCGAATTTCGGCGCGCTGTACCTTCTCCCCGTTCTCATCTATCCTCGTCCGCCGATAAAGTCCCCCGATGATCGGGCGATTCAATCGTTGCGCTTTTTGCAGTTTTGTACGATTGAGATCGCTCATCTTCGAGACCAGCTGATCAACTTGTTCACCCGTGTACATCGGCACATCATGAGGATTTTCCTCGATTACATCCGAGAAGACGATACGGCGCTTTGCTGGCATTGGTGGATCCCACCAAATCCAGCTAGTTTGAACCTTCTGCGGTAGAGTGCAGTAGGGTTCCGCTACGCGGGTATGCCAGAGCCGCACCGGCGAAGTAGCGATGCACCTTGCAGGAACATCAAGATCTGCATTTACACAAATGATGAATAGCCGCGGACGGGATTGAGGGACAAATAATGCCGCGTCAACCACTAGCGCGCCAAAGAAGTAGCCGGCTTGTTGGACCGCAGTGCAGATCGCGATGAAATCCTTGCCGCCATGTGCGGTCAGCGTGCCGCAGACGTTCTCAAGCACGATGATGCTCGGCGCACGGTTCTCTGCGATCAGACCCTTCATGAGCTTCCAAAATGGCCAAAAGGTTCCCGAGCGTTCTCCCCTCAGACCAGCCCCGGCACCAGCCAATGAAAGATCCTGACATGGAAACGATGCCCAACTGAGGTCAGCAACACCCGGTAAATCCCTTGTCTTCAGCTTGCGAATGTCGGCGGTTTTCAGCTCGCCGCCACCCCAGTTCGCCCGATAAGCCACTCCTTTTTTGTGGTCGAAATCGTTCGCAAACAGGCAAGTCCACTCTCTGCCGAGTCCTGCTCGGGCCATGCCGCCACCGGCGAAGAATTCATAAAATGTTTTATCCATGGAACTTGCACCTTGCTCCGGCTGTTTGCGAAAGTTCACCAAAGAGGAGGCAAGGCCTTTGGCCTTGCGCGTATTGTCTCGCAATTCAGAGTGAAAAAGTGGGTACATAATTCCCCGAACCTTTTCAATATCTACTCGAAATTCTACCCAGAAAAACCATAAAGGGGAATAAAAAGAGAATAAGGGGCCCAGTTTGGTAAAGGTGTCGAAAAGCTTCCCTTTTGGGCAAACCTTAGCGACACCATCTGCCATGGAAAGTGCCCTGCTGACAGTTCACATCAGAAGTTCAGCGTGATCTTCGCGGTAATGGCGCGCGGGGTGACGTAGTGCGTGCCGCTGAACGTAGACAAGAAGTTATAGAGCGCGTATTTGTTGGTGACGTTGATCGCCGTCAGGTCGAGGTCGGTTTTGAAGTGTTCCTTGTGGAAGATATTGTTCTTGCCGAGGGAGACATCGAAGAGGCTGCGCGGCGCGATGCGCTGGGGGTTGTGGTCGTTATCGCCGGCGTTGGGTGCGGGGACGTTGATCAGGTTCGAGCTGAACTCGTTAGCCGGGCAGACGGCAGGCAGAGCCTGCGTTGGCGTGGCTCTTACGCCGTTGCAGGCGAAGCCGGCCTGGAACTCTTCGTCGGCGGTGAGCGCGACGGGCAAGTTGTTCGTCGCCGGACCGGGAGGGATGTTGGTGTCGAGCATGGCGATGGCCGGTTGGCCATTCAGAGTGGTTGAGCTGTTTCCGCAAGGCGTATTGGGATCTGTGACGCCGTAGCAGGGCGTGGATCCGGCGACCAGGCCCGAATCGAAGCGCCAGTTGAAGCCGCCCCACAGACCGTTCACCCAGCTGCCGTCGTGGGAGACGGTGTACTGAAGGTGCGTGGTCTCGTTGAACTTCTCATCGTGGTCGATGCGGAAGGGATAGACGGTCCCCAGAGCGACGCCGCTGGTGGCTCCGGCGCCTGCCACCTGCGGCGGGAAGAAGCGCGCCGCCACCGACGAAGTGACGAGATAGGCGCTGAAGTGGTGGTAATTCGGGATTTCCGCATCGAGAGCATAGCCGGGAATCTTGGAGTTGTGCCAGTCAACGGGGAAGGTGATGGGTGTATTGCCCAGGATGCTGAAGTCAAAGCCGTTGTGGGTGTACTTCCAGATGTATTCGCCGCTGACCACCACATTCTTGCCAACTGCCTGCTGGAATCCGGCATGGAACTCGTTGCGGAATCCAGGCTGCATGGTTCCGGAAACGCCGGGATTGCAACTGAGCAGTGGATTGAGAATCGTATCCGAGCACCCGGTGCTGGAGAGCACCAGGTTTTCATTGAAGGGCGTCTCCAAAGTGCGCGCATACGAGACTCGCAGTACGGTAGCGGAGGGCTTGATGTTGTAGGCGATGCCCACGCGAGGCTCGGGTTGTTTCGACGTGACGAGGCCGTTGTACATATCGCCGCGCATACCGAGGTTGAAGTCCCAGTTGCCTGCCTTGATCTCGTCTTCGATGTAGAGGGCCAGCTCCTTTACGTCGGTGTGGCCGAAGAAGATGTAATCGCTGCCGCCGCGGGTCAGGTCGTAGGGAGCAAGGACCGAAAGATAGTTGCCATTCGGGAACGATGTAACGCCATCGCAGCCGGATTGACTTGCGTACCCCGGGAGCGGGTTGCCATTTACGTCCACGCAGGGAGCGCTGAGGGGATAGGTGGAATCGACGATGCCCAGACTGTCGTGCTCGCGCAGGAATGTCTGTTCGTACACGGCGCCGGCTTTGATGTTGTGATGCCCGCGCACATAGGTGTAGTCGGCGCGAACTCCGGCGTTGGTCAGCGTACGGTTTTGGCCAATGGAAGAGGTTTGGAGGGTGACGGGACCCAGGTCGGCCAGGGGATTACCGCTGGGGTAGTAGTTGTAATCGTCTCTACGGACGTACCCACCAAAGTTAAGAACTGAGTGGTTGCTTATGACGCGCGTATAGGTGGGCGAGATATTGAAGGTTCCAATCTTGGAGTGCTGATCGGTGTTGCCCACGTTGATAAAAGTCGGGTTCGTGCTGGCGCCTCCGCCGGTCCCGGCGCCGCCATTTTCAACGTTCTGGATGTTCAGGTTCTGGAAGGCGTTGGGCGTCTGGAACCAGGAACGGCTGTAGTTCAAGTCAAGATGAACAGAATCGGCCTGCGTGAAGCTGTAATCAATGCGGTCGAAGACGTTCTCCTCGTTGCCCTTGTCATGGAAGACCGTGAACTCAGGCGGATCGAGGAACCGGCCGGAGTTGAGGCCGTCGCCCTCGATGAAGTTGCCCCAGCTTTTCCCTCCGTAGGAGAGATCGAAGCCGCCAGATGCTGACCCGAAAGCCCCGTAGGAGGCGTAGATATCGCCGGTGGGCTTTGTGACTCCCAGACCGGAGCGCGTGGTGGCTACGATGACCAGGCTGGTTTTATCGCCGTATTCGGCCGGAGGCGCGCCGCTGATGACCTCGATGGATTGAATGGCGTTGGAAGGAAGCTGGTTGGAGAAGATCTTGCTCTGCTGGTCGGTGATCGGTTGGCCGTCAACGGAGAAGGAGTTGGATGCGTGGTCGCCGAGGCCGTGGAAGAGACCATTGGAGTCGGCAGCAACGCCGGGGGTGGTGAGCGTGACCAGCGAACTAAGCGTGGAGGATGCGCTCTCCAGCGGCACCTTGTTGAACAGGTCGCGATCGACATCGACGTGAAAAGTGGGATCGTCTTCAATGAGGTCGCCACCTGACTCGACCGTGACCGTTTGAGTGGCGCCGGCGATTTGAAGAACGAGCTTCACGCTGATTCCCAACGACGAGCGAATATCGACGTCCTGGCTCAAATGGGCAAAGCCTTTGGCAGTGGCGGCAATTCTGTAGGGATTGAAGGGGACGTTGGAGAAGGTGAACTGACCGGTCGCATCGGTGGTTGTGGTGCGCTCGAATCCGCTGAGCTCGTTGGTAAGGTCGACGGTCGCGCCGGGAATTACCGCGCCACTTGGATCGGTGAGAGTGCCGCGAATGGTCCCGGCGTTTCCGCTTTGCGCCGGCGCGGAGAGCACCGCGAAGACAATTGCAAGCAGGGGAAGAAGGCGCGTAATCGCGCCGCGGTGGAACGTCATGGCGAATTCTCCTGAACACTGGCTGAAAAAATAGGGAATGCAAGCCGCGGGTGGCGCTAGCGCGGCGGCCTCAGTGCGTTTGAGGAGCATCGGCCCGCTTCAAGAATCAAGATTTGCAGATGCGGCGATGCATCGCCCGATCTCAAGGAGCAAGGGGGCGATGCGGCGGCCTGGATGAAAGCGGAAAGATGCTCTAGCAGGAGACCGGAGGCGGGCGAATGAAGAGGCGAATCTGGCTCGGGCGGGCAATTACAATGGGATCGGCCTGGGGAGTGGAAGCTCCCAATTGCACGATGAGGATGGCGGCTGCCGCTGGAGCGGCGGGCGCCACCGTGTGCATGACGATGCACAATTGGCACTGGTCGGCGTCGGTCTGGCTGGAGTGCAGGTGCGTGACCTGAGCCACGGCCAGCATGGCCAAAAGGACCAGGCATAGCCCCGCCACAGCCGGTAAATAAACCGTCCAGGCGTCACGTTTCCCATGGGGATTTGACTTCAGCCCTGCCAATCGACGATCCCTTCTGCCTCTATTCTACAAAAGGACGTATAGAATTGGACGCATTTGGTTTGGCGGGGTTGCATTTTCAGTTGGGTTTCGATCGGGTGCGGGAGCCAACGCCGAGTGGGCGGGAGCGTCTAAACTGTGTTGCCATGGTTGATTTCTTGCAAGAACGGCGCTTTGCGGCGTTTTCGCTCGCCATTCTCCTGGTGGCCGCGACAGCCGCTGCGGGGCAGAACAGCCAAAGCGCGCAGCCCATCCAGAGCGTGGCAGATCAAACCTCAGAGAACCCGAATTCCAAGCCGTTGCCGCTGAAGCCCGCGGTTCCCGGGATGGGGAGGAATCTGCGGCTGATCCTGAAAGACGGCTCCTACCAGATGGTGCGCGATTACCGGGTTGTGGGCGACCGGGTGCGCTTTCTCTCACAGGAGCGCGGCGATTGGGAGGAGCTGCCCGTGGACCTGGTGGACTGGGACGCGACAAACAAGTGGGCGAAAGAACACCACGACCTGGCGGAGGAGGATTCGTCGCCGGCCATGAAAGATGCCGAGGAGATCGACAAGGAAGAATCCGACGCGCGCAACGACGTAAAGGCGCGCATGCCCGAGGTGGCCACGGGGCTCGAACTTCCCGATGAAGATGGCGTGTTTGTGCTGGATACGTTTCAGGGAACGCCTGAGCTTGTGGAACTGACGCCGAGCGATCTTTCCATGAGTGCCAGGACGCGGCATGGGATCGCCGTTCTGAATCCTTTGGCCACGCAAAGAGCCAGCCTGGAACTGGAGGGCGCTCATGCCAAGGTGCACCTGCACGTGAATGATCCGGCCTTCTATCTCTCGCTTGGCATGGAAGATCAAACAGAGCCGGTGCTGTCGCACCCCTTCACGATGAACACCAACGGCGCGAAGGCGGTGAACGGCAGCCGTGGCGCGTATTCGGCGCAGTCGGAGTTTGCGGTTGTGCGCGTGGACGAGCGCCAGGCGGTGCGCATCGTCGGAGCTGTCCGCGTGAGCTCGAACGGGACGGTGGCGCAGGACGAGAATACGGTGCCGGCGAAGGTGGAAGTGCTGCCCGGCAAACACTGGCTGCGCATCGAGCCGCAAGAGAAGCTGGCCATCGGCGAGTATGCGCTGGTGGAGATCCTTTCCCCGTCTGACATCGGCGAATCGGTCTGGGATTTTCGCGTGGACCCGAGGCTGGGGGACAATCCAGGGTCGATCGGACCGATTTTGAAGCAGCCGCGGAACCAGTAGGGGTGGGCTGGCGCGCACCTCACGACAAAGGTCTATTCAGCAGCAATCCCCGGCTGTTTATGGCGGCGGCTGACGAAGTGCGCGAGCAGGAGCAGGCATCCGACAGCGGTGATGATGGCGTCCACCGCGGGCATGGCGCGGGGGCCCCAAAGCGCGTAGCCGCGGCCGTCGAGATAAGTCATGTAGGCCACCGGAAGATTTCCGATGGAGTTGATGATGGCATAGCGCGAGCTGCCGCTCTTGCCTGAGCTGCCGAGGAACTCGAGTGCGACCCCTGTGAAGAGGGCGTAGCCCGCGCCGATGGTGAAGAGAAAAAGAACGGCGCCTGTGAAGTAGACCGCGGGGCGCAAAGGGCCGAGGGCAAAGACGGCCAGCGTGGCGGCGTTAACAAGGCCAGCGATCGGGAAAGCGATGGAGGCGCGAACTCGAATGGGTATGAGCGATGCAGCAAGCGCGCCGGCGGAGGTAAGGAGAGCGCCGGCCAGTCCGTTGAACCACGCAACCTGATAGCCGGTGACACCGTAATCGCGGGCCAACTGCGTGAGCAGACCGATCATGGCGCCGCTGCAACATGGGGAAGCGACAAGGAGCGTGTAGGGAATCGCCTCCCAGCGCAGGAATGTGGACCGAAATTCATGCCATATGCGAGCGGTGGTGTGCCGCGCGGTCTGCTCGCTGACTAAAGGCTGAGCGGGCGCGGACAGAGCAGCAAGCGACGGCAAGACGATCATGGCGGCGACGATCCAGCCGAGGGAACCGAGCGAGAGCCGGCCGGAGCAGGTGACCAGGACAAAGACTGCGACGGCGCCGAAGGTGAGGGAGCCGGATTGGTAGAAGCTGCCGGCGCGACGGCGGCTCAACTCACTGCGCAGCGTGCCGAGAATTCCGCCGCAAGCTGCGACGACGAAGACGCCAAGGCAGGCGCTCAAAAACAAGAGGCCGACTGACCAAGGGGACGCAAGCCGGGGTTGATGGAAGGCGACGACCATGGCGATGGCGGAGGCAGCGGCCGCAAGCAGGAGCCAGGTGCGGCGGCGCATCCAGAAGTCGGTGAGCGGACCCCAAAGGAAGTAGATGGCGTGAGGGAGGGAAAGCAGGGCGGCGATGCTGGCGGCGCGCGCGGGGTCGACTCCTTCATCGCGAAGCAGATAAGTGATGGCGCCGCCTACGAGGCCGAGAGAAATGACCGCGTCGGGCGCGATGAGAAACGCGAAGAGCCAGGGGCGCTCATGCGGCATGGATCGGGGTTGGCCTTGGACAGGGGCGATCCTCGCTGATGGCATGAGGGTTAGCGTAGCATGAGCCAGTATAGGGAGGCTTCCTTCCGGAGGCTGGCGCGGGCAATTCGCGGCGCGCATTTCCAGATTTTCTGCCCAAAACGGATTCAGCCGGGCGGCGAACTGTTTTGTCCCGCCTTCCGTTCAAGTTATTCATCCAAAATGCGTTAATTGAGATCAAGTCCCAGTGGCGAGCTCGCGCCCGGTAGCCGCGTGCGAGCGGCTGCCGCCAGTTCGGACAGAAGAGCCTGTAAGGGTACAGCGGGCTCCCACCAATGCGGGATACCAAGCGCGCTGCGGGGTAGGTTAGACTCTCGACGAAAGTACTGGAAGGAATATGGCAGCCGCAGCGGTCGACTATTACGAGTTTCTGCAAATCAGCCCCCATGCCGACGCCGACACGATTCACCGTGTCTATCGATTTCTGGCGGCGCGCCTGCACCCGGACAACACCATATCCGGCCACGAAGAGAACTTTCGCCTGCTGAAGGCCGCGTACGATGTGCTGTCGGACCCTAAGCGCCGTGCCGAGTACGACTCGATGCGGGCCCCTGCGCCGGCGAAGCCACTCGCTACTTCCATCGACTTCATGGATGCTCTGGATGGGGAATTGAATCGGCGGCTGGCGGTGCTGGCGGTTCTCTACTACCGGCGCCGCTCCAACCCGAACTACCCTGAAGTCGCTCTGGCCGAGGTCGAAGAGCGCATGGGATTTCCGCGCGATTACCTTGACTTTACGCTGTGGTACCTGCAGAAGAAGGGATACGTCAACAAGGAGGACAATGCCCGGTATGCGCTGACCGCCGACGGCGTGGATTTTGTGGAGACGCAACGCACCAGCATCCCGACACTAAATAAACTACTCACCAGCGGCTCGGGATCGTCGGTGGAAGAAACGATGCAGATGCAGACGGCGGAAGCCGCTGTTCCAGGGACGAACGCGGCAACAGAAACCGGAAGATTGGCTCCCGATTACACACCGACCATTCTGACTCAGCCGGCGGTCTGCACAGAGGGACCACGCGCGGGTAAGCAGGATCGGCGCGTCGGAATGCCGGATCGGCGCGTAATTAAAATGGAACGGCGCGCGGGCACGCGCGAGCAGCGCACGAATCCGCCAAGCCGGCATGTAATCAATTAACCGTTACTCTCGGGCAGCGATGCCCAGCGCCTTCATCTTGCGATAAAGATGGCTGCGCTCAAGGCCCAACAGCTCGGCGGCGTGGCTGATGTTGTTGTGGGCTTCCTCGATCTTCTTCAGAATGTACTCGCGCTCGTAGGCGTCACGGGCCTGCTGCAGGCTTGCGAACTCTCCGGTGGAGCGCGCGCCGGACTTGTGCGTGAGGGGCGGCAAGTGCTTGCGCTCGATGCGCAGGACACGGGGATTGAGGATGAGCACGCGCTCGATGACATTCTTGAGTTCGCGCACGTTGCCTGGCCAGTGGTAGCGGGCGAGCGTTTCGAGCGCATCTTCGCCGATCTCCATGCGCGGGCGGCCGTACTGGCGGCCGAACTCGAGGAGAAACTCGCGCACCAGAAGCGGGAGGTCCTGCTTGCGCTCGCGCAGCGGCGGCACGAAGAACGGCACGACGTTGAGGCGGTAGAAGAGATCCTCGCGGAAGTTGCCTTTGGCGATCTCCTCTTCGAGGTCCTTGTTGGTGGAGGCGATGAGGCGCACGTCGACGCGAAGGGGCTGCGTTCCGCCGACGGGAGTAAACATCTGATCGTCGAGGGCGCTGAGGACCTTGGCCTGCGTCTTGAGACTCATGTCGCCCACCTCGTCGAGGTAGAGGGTGCCGCCGTCGGCGCGCTCCAGGGTGCCCCGCTGCTCGGGCGGCCCGCCGGGCTGCGCACCGTGGCGATAGCCGAAGAGTTCGGCCTCGATATGAGCTTCGGGAATGGCGGCGCAGTTGAGCTCGATAAAGACGCCGTCGCGGCGCAGGCTCTCGGCATGAATGGAGCGCGCGATGAGTTCCTTGCCGGTGCCCGACTCGCCATAGATGAGCACACGGCCATTGGTGGGCGCCATGAGCTTGATCTGCTGGCGCAGGGCCTTCACAGGAACGCTTTCTCCGGTGAGCACAGCGGCGGCGCTGAACTGGCGTTTGAATTCCTCGTTTTCGGTACGGAGGCGGCGCGCCTCCACCGCGTTTTTGATCACGATCAGGGTGCGATCGAGAGAGAGCGGTTTCTCAAGAAAGTCGAACGCGCCGAGCTTGGTGGCCCTCACGGCCGTCTCGATGGTGCCGTGGCCGCTGATCATGATGACCTCGGGGCGCGTTTCCGGCGTCCATTCGCGGATCTCCGCCAGCAGGTCGAGGCCGTCGCGGCCGGGGAGCCAGATGTCGAGCAGAACCACGTCGTAGGGCGCGTCGCGCAACAGCACCATGGCTTCGCCGGCGTCGGCCGCGGCGCCGACGCCGTAGCCCTCTTCGCGCAAAATCTCTTCCAGCGAGCCGCGAATCTCCGCTTCGTCGTCGACCACCAGGATGTGATTCATGAGGCGAGGCCTTTCACCGGCTCCGCGCCGGCCATGGCGGAAGCGGGCTGCGCGGGGGCCCCGGGCTCTACCAACGGCAAGCGCAGCAGGAAGCGCGCGCCTTTGGGGCTGTTGGCCTCGGCGCTGATGGAGCCGCCATGCTCCTGCACGATCTTGGCGGCGATGGACAGGCCGAGCCCTGTGCCGCGATGCTTTGTCGAGTAGAACGGCAGGAACAGCCGCTCGCGTATTTCGTCGCTCAATCCGCTTCCGGTGTCGGAGACCGTGACTTCGACCGCGGCGCCGTCTTCACTGAGCGCTGTTTGCAGGCCCAGCACGCGCAACAAGCTGCCCTGCATGGCTTCGGCGGCGTTGTCGATCAGGTTGGCTAACGCCCGGCGGATGGCCTCGGGGTCGGCCAGAACCGGCGGCAAGCCGGGCTCGAGGTCGCGCTGCACGGTGATGCCTTCGAGCCTGCCTCCAAACAATGCCAGAGCTTCTTCAACGATCTGATTCGTGTCGCAAGGGCGGGGCTGGGGCGCGGGAAATTGCGCCAGGGCCGAGAACTGGTCCACGAGGGTGCGCAGCGTGCCCACGCAGCCCAGAATCACCTCGCTGCACTTGCGGATGATGTTGGGCGAATCGGGCTGCCCGCGATCGAGATGTTTACCGATCCGTTCGGCGCTCAGGGCGATGGGCGTGAGCGGGTTCTTGATCTCGTGGGCCACCTGCTGCGCCACTTCCTTCCACGCTAGTTGCCGCTGCGCGCGCAGCAGTTCGGTGGTGTCTTCCACCACCAGCACCGATCCAGCCTGTCCGTGACCGAGCTCGAGGCGCGCGCTGGTGATGGCCAGGTGGAGAGTGCGCCCGCGAGCGTGAAACTCCATTTCCGTTGACGCGGCGCCCATACGATTCCCGCGCCGAATCACTTCGGCCAATTCCTCGGCGCATTCGTCCGGCAGCAGCGCCGCGATGCTTTTCCCGGCTAACGAATCGTTTTCATTCAGTCCCATCAGCGCGGCAAAAGCACGGTTGGACTGCAACACGGCACGGTCCGCGCCGAGCGTCACAACGCCCGAGGGAATGGTATCGACGATGGTCTCCAGCTCGCGCCTGCGCTCCTCGACGGCGAGATTGGCCGCACTAAGCTGCGCCTGCGCGCTCTCGGCCATTTGCCGGCTCGTTTCCAGGTCCGCAGCCATGTGGTTGAACGAGCGCACCAGGTCGCCCATTTCTCCGGTGGCGGCGGACAGCACGCGTTGCTCGTACTTGCCCGCGGCGATCTCATCCATGGCGTCGGCCAGCGCTTCAACGGGACGAGTGACCTGCTTGGAAAGGAACACCGCCAGCCAAACGCTGGCAAAAAAGACAAGGACGGTAACAAGCAAAAGTGTGAGGGACAAAGTGGAGCGAACGATTCTGCGGGAGCGGAAAAGCTGCCAATACTCGTCCACGCCGGAGCGGATCCGCGCTGTAGTTTCGTTGAGCCCCTGCGGCATGGGCAGCGCCGCTACTACGATCTTGCCCGACCCGGCGACTGCCATAGCCAGCGCGTATTCCTGACCCGCCACGTTTACTACCGAATGGCCGCTTCTCTGCGCGGCGGCGAGCAGAGCCGCAGAGAGCGGCCCGCGGAGCGAAACATCTTTGTGTTCCGTTTCGTCCACCACAGTGCGAAGAGCGGCCGGAGTCGATTCGGGAGGGGCCTGAAAGCTCGCCATCAACCGCCTGTCCTTACCGTAGACCAGCAGAAAACCGCCTTCCAGCGTCAGGCTGTGCGAATTGAGAACCTGCTGCAGCGTCTGCGAACCGCTGTCCAGCGCGCCGTTTTCCGCCACTGACTCCGCCTCGCTGCGCGCATTGCCCGACACGTATTCCACCAGTTGCTGCACCACGCGACTCGAGTCGTCGCGCAACTGCGACGCGTCCGGAGAAAACCACCTCTCCAGGGACCGGTTCATAAGCAGATAACTGAACAGGAACATGAGGGCCGCAGGCGTGACCGTAATCAACATTGCGCCCAACACCATGCGTGAACGCAGGCGCGCGGCGACGCCGCCGCTGCCCTGCCCCACGTATACCCTCAGGACGGTGCGAAAGAGAAGCACCAGCAGCAGAAGCAGCAGAAGGAAGAGCAAGACCTCCAGGGCCGTGAGGGCCATGGTCTGCCCGTAGGTTTCGGGATTGAGGAAGTCAACCCTGGAAGTGTTGAACCACTGCAGCGTTCCCAGCAAGACGAAAACCAGCAGCACTCCGCCCGCGAGCAGAATGATCCTCCGGCGCCGCGAATCGGCCAGGAAACGCATGGGGCGATTATAGAAGGAACGGGGAACAGGCAGTTGGAGAAGAGGCAGCCGTCGATCTGCCTTCTATCTCCAGACCACGAACTTCAGCCAGCCCTCCCAGATGTCCGACCAGGCGTGGGCAACGATGTTGACGCGCAGGTTCCTGCGCCAGACCGCCAGAGCGCCATAGAGAACTCCGAGCACGCTGATGACCGTCACGTTTCTCCAGCCCTGGTAACTGTGCGCCAGGCCAAAAACCATTGCCTGCGCAACGACGGCCCAGGCCACGCCGCCGGTGAGCGCTTGAAACTGGCGCAGAAGATACCCGCGAAACGCAATCTCCTCGCAAATGCCGGCGGTAACGGATGTGGCGATCCAGAGAAGAACTTCGGCAAGGCTTTTCGGCAAAAGACTGTCAACCGATTTTGCGGCGCCGGACCGCAGCAGCCAATGAACGCCATAGGCCACCCCCTCCCACACGGCCCAAAACGGAAGCGCTATGGCCACATCCGCGAGGACGTCGCGAGCGCTCTGCCAGCGCCCGCCAGAAAGCGTCCGAAGGTTGCCGCCGTGGCGGCGCACACCGGCCCAGCAAAAATAGAAAAGCGCCCAATCCATCGAAAGCGCCGTGAGATAGATTTGAATGGCGTAACCGTGGCTGGCGAGCTGGCCGGTTCCTGCGCCGCTCGCGCTGCCGGCGTGCTGAGCGTAGAACCCGAAGATCGTCAGGCCGGCCATGATGGCCAGAAAGCCGGCAAAATGACTCCATGAGGCGATCTGTGCGGGCCTGTTGCTCTTTGCGTCAACAGCGCTCCGAGTGTCATTTGCTTGCGTCATGTTCTTCCTTTCGCCTTCCCGTACGGGGCCGGCTCTTGCCGGTAAACTCGCGCAGAGCCTTGAGTGTTTCCTTCGCCCAGCGCAGATGCGCTTCCAGCTCAAGCTGGCCGAATCGCGCCGCCATTTTCCAATAAGGGGCGTCGGGATACCGCTCGAGATTCGCAATCTCCTCGTGCTCCACGCACTGCAAGTTCTGCAGAATTGCAGCCTCCCGTTTCGCCATTCGATCCACATACCCGATGAGCGTCTGCGGCGAAGCCTGCGTTCCAAAGAACAGCTTCAGAAGGAGTTCGTTGCGCGGAATCTCCGGCTGAGGCTCGGCGGCGAGCCACCTCGCCAGCCGCGTCCGGCCCTTTGCAGTGATGGAATACACTTGCCGGTCGGGCTTGCCCTTTTGTCTTTCGGTTTTCGCGGCGACGAGCCCGGCAGCCGCCAGCTTCTTCAGGTTGGGGTAGATCTGCCCATAGCTTTCGTTCCAGAAGTGGCCGATGGAGGCGCGGATAGCCAGTCCCAGGTCGTAGCCGGACATAGGTTCGATGGTCAAGAGGCCAAGAAGCACTTCCATTCCGGAGCTGGAGCGGCGCGCCATAGTGCTATTAGATATATATCTAATAGTTATTAGATGTCAAGGGGAAAACCGGCGAGTTCCAGAATCGGTCCACCGGCAATGCAAGGGGTTCTGCGCGCTGCGGCTGACGGAAAGAAGGTACTTCTCCGGGAACCCGGGGGTGGTTCCGCTTGAAAAGAAATCGTTTTTTAGGCCGCTACTTTCGCCTGCGCCGCGTGCTACGGCAGTTCCTGAAGCTTTAAATCCTTAAACGTGATCCGATAGCCTTCGGATTCCAATCCGATGTAGCCTTTGTCCACTCCGATCCTGACCGTGTTCACCACTTCGCCGTTGACCGCAAGGGTGCAGGTCGAGCCCACGCACCGGATGTCGTAGACGTTCCATTGCCCTGCCGGTTTGACGCGGTCTTCCTTCATGTCCTTTTGCAGGTTGTAGCTTGTGGGCTTGCCGTCGATAGGGGTGACGCCAAAGATGTAGCCGCCGGCGAGCGAGGTCTGCGCCTGATTCCAGATGGAGCCGTCTTCATTGTTGCGGAAGAATACGCCGCTGTTGTACTCGGGGTTCGGGGTCGTGACGGGAGTGAATCGCCACTTGACGTGGAAGGTGAAGTTGCGGACTTCGCGATTGAAGCGCAGCCACTCGTGGCCGCCGTTGCCATCGCAGACAATCTGGCGTTTGGCGAAGCCGATGTGCCACTGCGCGATCTGGCTGACGGGATGGCTGGCCGGAATGGCGACGCGAGTCCACGCACTTGCGTGGTTTGCGGGAAAAAGATCGACGCTCTGCGCCCGTGCCGGCAGCGCGGCGAGCAGGAGCGCCAAACACGGCAGGCAACTGAGCGCGGCGATGCGTCTGCCCGCGGATTCAACTCCATTCTTTTTGCTCTTGCAGGCGGGATTGCGAGTATTCCGTTTTGTCATCGATGTTTCTCCCAACAGGCCCGGCCTTCGCAGAGAAGGCTTAGCGGGCGATGAGGAACATCACCCAACTGAGCACGATCACCGAGCCTACGAACAACACGAAGCAGTAGGCGCCGTAGCGGAACATGCGCCGCGGAGTGTCGCGCATGGTGATGCCGAAAACGGTGGAGGCAAAAAGCGCGAAGAGAAGAACCGCGGTAAAGTGGGAGGGCTGGAACACTAGGATTTCCTCCCCGTGCGCAGGTTGTGCGCGTCAACCGCGGCGATGATGTTGAGCAGGCCGGCAACGACAATGAACTTGGTGCCGTAATCGGCGACGGTGGTCTGCACGGGCTGAGAGCCGAGGCCGAGCGTGCGGCAGACGAAGTAGAGCAGGCCGCCGCCAAGATCGCCGGCCACGCCGAGCAGATCGAGAATGTCCTGCGCGCTGGTGTAGAGCTTACCTTGCATGGCCAGGCCGAGCACGAACATGGCGACGATGGAGACTGCGAGCAACGCGCCGCGAATCCACTTGCCGAGCAGGAAATGGCCGGCGCCGGGAACCAGCCATCCGGCGATGAGGGGAAGGTAAACGAATCCCTGCTGCGATTGCTTGCCCGCTGCGGGCTTGTTTGGGGTGGTTGGCATTCCTTTTTGACTATACAAGAACTGGCTTCAGGGGTCAGGGGTCAGGATTGCGTGCGCGGCGGAGTTGGCGGAGCCAAGAGGCGGGCGGTTGCCCAATTCCCTTCGGAGCGTAATTGGCGAAGGAGATTCCGGGAAGGTTTTCAACCAGTACCACTCGATGCGGCCGATGTGGCCCCATGCGCCCGTCAGGCTCTGTTGCACGGCTTGGCCTGCAATCTCTATCGCTTCCGATTGTCCGCCTGTTGACCCGCTGCCCAGAGAAGGTCAACAGAGCCAAGGAACCTTTAAGACATCCGATCGGTGTTCAGGAGTTATGGCGCAATAAAACACCGTTCTTAGCGGGATTTCTGTCTTTGGATGATTGGTGCAGCAGTGCTTGACTGATTATCCGCGGCGCTTCCATCCGCCGCGCTGCGCGCCCGGCCTCGAAAAACCGCTCTTACTGCCGCGTTCACCGTCGCCGCGGGACTTACCAAACCCTCCCGGCTTCGCGCCAAACTTCGCGCCCTTGCCAAAATTCTTGCCGCTTTCGCCCCCGGCTCGTTTCGTGATTTCGTCTCGCCTCTTCCCCTCGCCGTCCCGATGGAAAGGTGGCCGCGTGCCCTCGAACCGCTTCTTGGGACGATCGCCCTGCTTGGAAAACTGCCGCTCGCCTTGCGCGCGAAACGGCGTGCGCGGCGCGTCCTCCCGCCGGCCCTCTGTTTGTCCGCCCGGCCTGTCGCTAAATCCCGGCTTCTCAGATCGCGGCCCGTCGAAACTCCGCTTCTCAAATCCGGGCTTGTCGAATCTCGGCCGCGCTGCGCCGAATGGTTGATCCTGCCTTCTGCCAAACCCCGGCTTCTCGCCGCCGCGCGGTCCGCCGCCCCTGAACGCCCCGCCCTCGTGCCGGCCGCGAAACTCCCCACCACTCGGCCGAAAATCTCTCCTCTGCCCGCGCTCTTCCTGCTGCCGGAACGGCCTTCCGCCGCGGCCCGGCGCTCTCTCTCGCGCTGCATCGAATCGTTTTCCGGTAGGCCTGTTTCGCCACGGTTGCGCAGGCCTTTCGCCGCGCTTCTCCGAACCTCTTCCCGCTTCCTTCGGCAGCACGCGATCCACCTTCACGCGCCGCGGCTTCATCTTGCCCTCGGCTGTCAGCCGCAACGCGTTCACCTCGTCCGCCGTCAGCTCGCGAAGCTTTCCCGGTTCCACGTCGAGCACCAGCGGCCCGTACCCCACGCGCCGAATCTTCTCGGCAAAGTGCCCTACGCCCGCGAACATCTTCCTCAGTTCGCGATTTCGTCCCTCCGTCAGCACGACCTCGTACCACGGATTCTCTCCTACCCGCACCTGCCTGATCCGCGCCGGCGCCGACCGCACGCGCTCCGATCCCGCCTCGCCCTTTTCGATGGCCACGCCGCCGCGCAGCCGCTCCAGCTCCTCTTCGCTCGGCTGTCCGGCCACTTTCACCAGATAAATCTTCTCCACGCCCGATCCGGCTTTCGTCAGCAGGTTCGCCAACTCGCCGTCGTTTGTCATCAGCAGCAGGCCTTCGCTCTGGTAGTCGAGCCGCCCCACCGGATACAGCCGCTCGTGCATCTTGGCGAAGAACTGCATCACCGTCGGCCGCCCCTCCGGATCGCTCACCGTCGTCACGAACCCGCGCGGCTTGTTCAGCACAAAGTACCGGTGCCGCTCGGCGCCCTGCAGCAGCTTGCCGTCCACGCGGATATGGTCGCGCTTGGGATCGGCCTTGCTGCCCAGTTGCGTCACCACCTGCCCGTTCACCATCACGCGGCCGGCGACGATCATCTCCTCCGCGTGCCGTCGGCTCGCAATCCCCGCCTGCGACAGAATCTTCTGCAGCCGATCGAGCTTCGCCGGAGGCTGCGCTGCGCCCGCCTCTTCTTCCTCCACGCCAACCGCCGCGCCAGCCTCGCTCGCCGCCTCAGCCGCAGCCTTCATCTCCTCCCCGGCCTCAAGAGTTCCAACCAGCGCAGCCGTCTCAGTCTCCGTCCGGTAGGCCTCCATCTCTGCCTGGCCCGGCGACTCCACCTCGCCCAGATACGTTCGCGCCTCTCCGCTGCTCACGTCCCCAATCGGGTCCGGCACCGGCTCGCCAATCTTGTAGCCCGCCGCACCCTTGGTCTTTGTCTTCCGAGCCTTCGTGGCCGCGGCGCTCGTCTTCTCCGCTTTCGCTCCGCGTTTCTCCGCCGGCTTAACCTTCGCCGCTTTGGCCTTTGCCGCCGGAGCCGTCGCCTTCACCCTTGCCGCCTTGGCCTTCGCGACCGCACCTTTGCTCGCGCCCGCTGCTTTGCTCTTCTCCGTCGCTTTTGTGCTCCCCGCCGCGTTTCCTGGCGCGCTTTTTTGCGCGCGCTTGGCCGGCGGCGATTTCGCCTTCGATTTCAACTCTTTTTTCATGGGGGAAAGCCTCTGTTTCCGCTTACTCGTTGCCGCTTGGCGCGGCCTCTGGAGCGTTTTCTTTCGTTTCCGCCGGCTCTTCGTCCGCCGCTTCTTCCAGTTCCGCGCTCATATCCGCGTTGAACTCCGCCGCCGCTTCTTGAGCCGTGTCATCTCCGGCCTCGAGCGCAGCCTCGTCCAGCTCGCTCGCCGCCATCTTCTCGAACTCTTCCATCGATGGCAGCTCCGTCACATCCTTCAGTCCGAAACGCAGCAGGAACTCCCGCGTGGTCTTGTAGAGGATGGGCCGCCCGACCACAGGCTTGCGTCCCGCCGTCACAATCAGCTTGCGCGCCAGCAATGACCCGAACACTCCCGACGAATCCACGCCGCGAATCTCGTTCACCTCCGGCGCGGTCACCGGCTGCTTGTACGCAATCACCGCAAGGGTCTCCAGCGCCGGCAGCGACAGCTTGAGCGGCGGTTTCAATCTCTTCACAAACGCGCGCACCGCGTCGTGGCACTGCGGCTTGGTCGCCATGCGGTATCCGCCCGCAATCTCGCGGATCTCGATCCCGCGCTCATCGTTGGCGTACTCCGCGGTCAGCTCATCCAGCAGTTGCCCGATCGCGTTGCGCGCCTCGCGTTCGCGCAGCCGCATCGCGCGCTTCGCCTCGGCCTCATCGCCTGCCACGGCCTCTTCTGCCGCTGCTGGTTCTGTACCGCCGGCCTCCTGGCCTGCTGTCGTGCGGGCGTCCACGCCCGCGCTGCCCCCGTCGGCTTCTGCGCCCGTCTCCACTGCCTCGGCCGCCGCTTCACCCACAGCAACCGGCTCCAGTTCCAGATAAGGAAACGCCGCGTTCAGCTCCGGCAAACCCGCATCCTCCGTAGCCGCAGGCTCTTCGGCCTTCGCGGCGGCCGCGGCTTCCTGCTCCGCCTTCCACTCCAGCGCTTCCTCGGTGAACAGCGCGGCCAATTGCGCCAGCGTCACCGGCTCCTCGGCGGCATAGATCACAGCTTCCAGCTTTGCTTTCAGGCTCATTCTTCTCGAAGCACCATTCTGTATGGTACCGGATGCGCCTCTGCCTTCGCCTGTTCCCCGCCGCCGCCTCTCTTTGAACATGCAAAAGGGGCGCCCCGCCGTGCCGGACGCCCTTTTGCAATCAATCGAGACTTAGAAAAATGTATGGAACAGGCAGTAAAGTATCCCCGACAGCAGCGCCGCCGCCGGCAGCGTGAACACCCATCCCGCCGCGATATTGCGTACCGTCGACCAACGCAATCCGCTGCCATTCGCGGCCATGGTGCCCGCCACGCCCGAGCTCAGGATGTGCGTGGTCGAAACCGGCAGTCCCCACGTATCCGCCGCGAAGATCGTCGCCATCGTCACCAGCCCGGCGCTTGCGCCCTGCGCATACGTCATGTGCTCTTTGCCGATCTTTTCGCCCACCGTCACCACGATCCGCTTCCAGCCGACCATGGTTCCCAGCCCCAGCGCCAGTGCGACTGCCACCTTTACCCAGTTGGGAATGAACTTGGTGCTCTTATCCAGCTTGCCTTGGTAAACCTTTAGCGCCGCGCTTTCCCCGGCGGTAAACGCCGGGTTGTGCGACTGCTGCATCAGCCGGATCGCCGCGTCCGTCAAATACATATCGTTGCGGACGTTAGCCTGTTGCTGGGCCGGAACCGATTGGAACGTCATGTGCCCCGCCACTTCGCGGTTCAGTTCGTCCACCAGTTGGCTCAACGCCTGCAGAGTGTCCGGCTGCAATTCTCTCGTCTGAACGTACTTTGTCACCTCGGCGCGCGCATCCGGATCGAGAACCGCGGCCGGGTTCACATGCCGGTCGAGGATCTGCCCTGCCTGCTCTGAGGCGGCGATGAAGCTCTGCACTTCCGCGGGACTCACCGTGTGGTTCAGCGCGTAGGCCGTGGGCACCGTGCCGATCAGAATCAGCATGATGAGCCCCATGCCCTTCTGTCCGTCGTTGGATCCGTGGAAGAAGCTGACGCCCGTGCAGGTCAGCACCATCAGCGCGCGGATCGGCCAGGGCGGCGGCTGGTTGCCCTTTGGCGCTTCATAGAGCGAGGGATACTTCAACAGCCGCCTTGAAAACAGGATCAAAAGGCCGGCCAGCGCAAACCCGATCAGCGGCGAAATCAGCAAGGCTTCGAGGACCTTCACCACTTGGCTCCAATCCAGCCCTGAAACGCCGCCACGCATATTCATCAGTTGGCTGGCCAACCCAACGCCGATGATCGATCCCACCATGGTGTGCGAGCTCGAAGCAGGCAAACCAAACCACCAGGTGCTAAGGTTCCACAGAATTGCCGCGATCAGCAGCGCGAAGACCATGGCGAACCCGGCCCCCGAACTCACTTTCAGGATCAGCTCCACCGGCAGCAGCGTAATAACAGCAAAAGCCACCGTTCCCGACGAAAGCAGGACACCGGTAAGGTTGCACAGCCCCGACCAGACCACTGCCGTGTTCGGCGCCAGCGAGTTTGTATAAATCACGGTCGCCACGGCATTCGCCGTGTCGTGGAATCCATTCACAAACTCGAATCCGAGCGCAATCGCCAGCGCCAGGCCAAGCAGGAAATAGGGCCAGATGCTGGTAACGGTCACATGATCTAAGTCTTTGGCGACATGCACGCCGATATAGCCGAGGCCGGCGACGACCGCCAATACAAAGATCCACGCGCCGGCGCGGCTCGACTTTTTCTTGAGTCCGCGTTCAAGCAGAGAGGGACTTGCTGGAACAACTGGAACTACCGTCGCGAGATCGGCCATCAGAAATCACCAGCGCGGCCGGACAAATTCCGGCACTGCCTGGGCCTCCTGCTGGAAAGCTCTGGAACGGGGTAACTTTTCAACGGAAATGAAGATGGATTTTGGCGGGAGAAAGACGAACCGGAGAAAATGGCTTGCATAAAACCTCAACAACCGCAATGCCCACGATTGTTTACCCGGCCGTGAGGGAGTCGTAACCGGGCTACAGTAAAGTCTACACCCGGCATTCACGGAACATTCACACAAGGTGTGGAAGATTCCGCTCCTTTTCTCCTTGCCGGTGGCTTGCGGGAGCGCTGGGTTCAACTCTATCTATAATCAGTTCAATCACTTATCTAGAAAGGCTCGCGAACCTTCGGATTGGGACGGTTCGGGGGCATGTCCTTGACACCTTCTGGCTCCGCCTCGCTCCTCGCCCTTTTCGTGTAACCTTTCTGCCGTCACCCTCGTAAGCGTAATCAGAAAGGGAAGACCGATGCCGGAGCGATTGGACAACGTGTTAGATCGGTTCCGGCAGGGCGATCTCGATGCCTTCGAAGCGATCTTCCGTGAGCATCAGCGTGCTGTTTACCGCTGGACTCTGCGTATCGTCCGCGATCCCTCAGCCGCTGAAGACCTCACGGTCGAAACCTTCTGGCGCATTCATCGCGCGCACATGCGATTCGAGCCCTCGCGCCCCTTCGAGCCCTGGGCGCGCCGCATCGCTACGCGCGCCGCTCTCGACTGGCTCCGCGCGCGCCGGCCCGAAGTCGAGTTGTCCGGGCAAGTCGTCGCCGATCCTCCCGCTCCGTCCGCAGCCGATCCCGGCGTTGCCGCCGAGATTCGCTTGAAAACCGCGCAGGCCTTCGCCCGGCTGCCGCCCCGCCTGCGCATCGCGGCTGTCCTCGCGGTCGTCGAAGAGCAGCCGCGCAAAGACATTGCCGCGGCCCTCGGCATCTCGGTCTCGGCCGTCAAACTGCGCGTCTTTCGCGCTCTTCGATTGTTACGAAAGGATCTGGTAAGTCAGGGAATCACGCCATGAATGCACACGACGAAGATCGCATCAAGCAACTGCTCCGACAGGCTCTGCCGCCGGCCGATCCCGCGGCCGAACCCGCTCGCGACCTGTGGCCCGCTGTCCTCTGCCGCCTCGACGCTCAGTCCGCCGCCGCGGCGCCCGGCCCGCTCCGCCAGAATTGGTTCGACTGGGCGCTTCTCGCCGGCCTGATCGTCTTCATCGCGTCGTTCCCGTACACAATCCCGGTCTTTCTCTACTACTTATGAAAGGCAACTCGCAGTTCACGGCTTCCGATGGCGATCGCAACAGCGAACTACGAACGGATCGCTCACCCCGTCTGAAAGGAGATCTCCTATGAACACCCACCCTTACCTGCGCGCCTATCTGGCAGGAATCTTCGTTCCCACGCTCGTGCTGCCGCTCATTCTGGCGAACTTCATCGTCGTGCGGCTGGTGCTGGCCGTGCCGGTTCCCTTCGAGCGCTTCATTATCTTTCCCATGGCAGTGGTGCCATCGCTCTTTGGGCTGTGGAACATGCTCTACCTCTGGTTCCACCGGCGCAGCCATCTCTCGATTGGCGTGCACGGCGCGATTTTGCCCTTTCTCGGCGCGCCCATCGGAGCGTTGATCGCCCATCAACTCGGCATATTGCAGATTGGCGGCCACGGCGTCACCTATTTCCAGTTGTGCGTGGTGCCGTATGCTCTGATCGCGGTCGTCTTCCTGGCTGCCGTCGTCGTCTACTACCTCGTCTGGAAATACATCGTCGGCTTCCTCAACCGCATCCTCGGCATCGCATAAGAAGGTGCGCGGCTCCTCGCGGCGCGCGTTCAGGGATCTTTCAGTCCAGCACGCATCGCCGCGAGCAAATCACTGATCACTGATCACTGACCACTAGCTTTTAAAGAAATCCCCCAGCCCCGCCCGCTCCGCATGGGCCGCCATCGCCGCCTGAATTGCCAGCGCCAGCTCCAGCGCCGCGCGTCCCTGCCGCGCCGTCACCTTCGGCGTTCTCCGCGTGCGCACCGATTCCAGAAACGAAAGAATCTCCAGCCGCAGCGGCTCGCCCGGCGTCACCTCCGGCCTCACGAAGCGAAGACCTGGAGCAGGCCCATCCTGCGGTCCGGCCAAACCCTTCGCAATCTCCTTCAGTTTCTCGGGATCGTTCTTTGCGGCCACAATCTTCATCGCCACTGTCGCGGGAATCTGTCCCGACGCCATCAACTTCTCAATCGCCGCCCGATCGAGCTTTCCCGTAGCCAGGAACTCGGCCGCCGCCTGAGCCAGCTGCACCGACGAATTGGGTGCCCCATCCTTGCCGCGCTTCTGTTCTTGCGGCAAGGGTGGGTAGCGATGCCGATCGCCAACTCCGCTAACTCCGCTCTCATCCATCTGGATCACCAGCACGTCCCGCCGCGCGTAGTCGATCGACACGTACTCTCGCGGCTCGAAAAATCTCAGCTTCCTCACCCGCTCCGTCGAAACCCGCGACGCCGTAAAGTTCGCCACGCAGCCCGTCTCGAACTCCACGCGCACATTGGCAATGTCCACCTTGGGCGACACGATCGGCAGCCCCACCGCGCGCACCTCGCGCACCGCCGACCTGGCGAACGTCAGCACAATGTCCAGGTCGTGGATCATCAGGTCCAGCACCACGTCCACGTCCAGCGCCCGCGGCGTAAATACGCTCAGCCGGTGCGCCTCGAAGAACATCGGGCGCTTCAGCCGCGGTTCCACGGCCAGCACCGCCGGGTTGAACCGTTCCAGGTGTCCCGGCTGCACAATCCGCCCGCGCCGCTCCGCGCGCTCAATCAGGTCGTCGGCCTCGGCAAGATTTGCCGCCAGCGGCTTCTCCACCAGCAGGTCCAGCCCCGCTTCGAGCAGCGCCGCGGCTGTCTCGTGATGCTTCACCGTCGGCACGGCCACGCACGCCGCATCCAGCTTCAAATCCGCCTTCAGCAGCTCGTCGATGCTGGCGAAAACCCTGATCCCGTACTGCTTTGCCGCCTCTTCGGCGCGCGCGGCATCCGGTTCCACCGCCGCCGTCAGCGCCACGCCCTCGCCCGCCGCCTCCAGCTCGCGCACCACGCGCAAGTGGTTGCGCCCGAACGCCCCGGCGCCGGCCACGGCCACTCGTAACTGTCGTTCACCCGTTATTTCGTTGCCTCTTTCCTGGGTCCTTGACCGCTCGTTCTCAAACCAGGAGGGGGCACTCAAGGTCTCGATTCTCAGACCTGCGGCGCCTCGCGAGCCAAATCACCAAAAGCTAGTAGCTAGGAGCTAGAAGCTAGGAGCTCGCTTTTCCACCCTCCACGGCCTTCAGGCAGCGGCTGTAAAGGTCCAGCAACTCTTTCACGTGTTGCTCGGGCTTGGCCGCGCCCGTCCCGCTGAACCCCGTCGAAGGCGCAGCAGGCCGTCCCACGCCCACCGTCCCCGCCACAAACTTCATCAAATCGAGCGCGACGTCTTCCTTGCTCCGCGCCCCCAGCCCCGCGTTGCTCAAACTATCCATACGCCAAATCTCCGAAAACCGATGCTAGCAGATCAACCGCCCGCTAACCCCGCCAACCAGGCTCGCTCCGCTATCCTTGTCTCGATGACGCTTGCCTACATCGCCCTCGGCGCCAACCTACCCAGCCCCGCCGGCTCTCCCGAAGCCGCGCTCGCCGCCGCCGCCCAGCGCCTCGCCTCCCTCGGCCGCATCGCCGCGCGCTCCTCGCTCTACTCCACCGTCCCGGTCGGATTCGCCGATCAGCCCCGCTTCCTCAACGCCGTCCTCGCCCTCGAAACGAATCTTGCCCCTCGCGATCTTCTCGCCGCACTCCTCGCCATCGAGCGCGATTTCGGCCGCGACCGCGCCGCCTCCGTCCCCAACGGCCCCCGCACCCTCGACCTCGACATTCTCCTCTACGGCGATCTCATCCTCTCCGAGCCCGGTCTGGAAATCCCTCACCCGCGTCTCGTCCAGCGCGCCTTCGTCCTCGTCCCGCTGAACGAAATCGCTCCCACTCTTCGCGATCCCCGCTCCGGCCGAATGATCGCGCAACTCCTCGAAGCTCTCCCCGTCCGCCCCGCATCCAATGCCGTCACCAGGATCGACAGCGCGCTCTGGGCCGCTAAAATCATTCCGTGACTCCGCCCTTCCAGATCCTCGCCGCAACCCCCTCCGGCGGCCGACGCGCCCGCCTCGTCCTCCCGCACCAAACCGTCGAGACCCCCGTCTTCATGCCCGTCGGCACCCAGGGAACAGTCAAAGCCGTCGCGCAGGACGTGCTCGAATCCCTCGGCGCAGAAATCGTCCTCGGCAATACCTATCATCTTTATCTGCGCCCCGGCCACGAGGCCATCCGCCGCATGGGCGGCCTGCACCGCTTCATGAGCTGGCCTCGCGCCCTGCTCACCGACTCCGGCGGCTTCCAGGTCTTTTCGCTCAATTCGCTCCGCAAAGTCACCGATGACGGCGTCCGCTTCCGCTCCCACCTCGACGGGAGTTCGCACTCTTTTACTCCTGAACATTCCGTGGAGGTTCAAATAGCCCTCGGCGCCGACATCTGCATGGCCTTCGACGAGTGCACCGAATATCCCGCCTCGCGCTCCCGCACCGAAGAGAGCCTCCGCCTCACCATGGCCTGGGCGCGCCGCTCGCTCTCGCACTTCCGCGCCCACAAGCACGAAGTTCCCTGGCATGAAAAGCGGGTGCCCCATCCTAAGCGCGGTACTTTGCGCTTAGGGTGGGATACCACCGAGCACCAAACACAACTCCTCTTCGGCATCGTCCAGGGCGGCATGTATCGCGACCTCCGCCGCCAATGCGCCGAGCGTCTTGTCGAAATGGACTTCGACGGCTACGCCATCGGCGGCCTCAGCGTCGGCGAGCCCCGCGAACTAACCCTCGAAATGATCTCTGAAGTTTTGCCGCTCCTGCCCGCAGACAAGCCGCGCTATGTCATGGGCGTCGGCTACCCCGACGAAATCGAGCTCTACGCGCGTATGGGCGTTGACATGATGGATTGTGTCCTGCCCACCCGCGCCGCCCGCCACGCCCTGCTCTTCACCAGCGAGGGCCGCCTCAACATCAAAAACAAGCAATACGCCGAAGACCAAACCCCGCCCGACCCCGCCTGCTCGTGCCCCGTCTGCCGCCGCTACTCCCGCGCCTATTTGCGCCACCTGATGAATGCCGGCGAACCGCTCTCCGCCACGCTGAACACCATTCACAATCTCGCCTACTACTTCGCCATCATGGCCCGCGTCCGCTCATCCCTCCAGTCCGAATCGCAGCCCATGGCTCCGGCCCCTGACCGCTGACCACTGTCAGATCCCCCCGCCCAGCAACTGCCTCAACGCAGCCACATACTCGGCAAGCGCCGCCCGCCCCTATATGTCGATACAACCTAATTCCGCCCCGGAGTTCTGTCCGGCTTGCCCACCATCTAGGCGCAAACCTCATCTACTACTTACCAGAACCCCAGAATGAGCAGGCCTGCGAAAAGAGACGAAAGCGCCAGCGCCTGTTGGCCAACCTTCTTCAGCGGCATCTGGAGGCTTGCGGGGTCGCGTTGGCGATCAAGATCGTACCAGTAACCTGTCGCAGCCAGCAGCAGCGCCAGGGCGATCCAGCCGCGCGCAAGCACGGCGGCAGCCGCCGCGGCGCAGGCCAGCGCAACGATCGCAGCCTGGGCCGCGCGCCGGAAGCGGACCGTGGCCGATCCGGCTCCGCGCAGCGCGATCCGCGCGTCCAGCCGTGCGTGCACCACCAGGATTCCCGCAGCCGCTTGCATGGCCATCAGGGGCCACAGCCGCCAGCACCAGGGCGCGATGGCGCCTCTCGCCGACAGACAAGTCGCGAGCGAGCTGGATGTCAGAGCCAATGCGCTGGCAATCTGAAACCATGTCGAGCGCTGGCGGTTCTTTATATTGACCGTGATCGCCACTGCCGAAAAGACGCCCACGCCCAGTCACATCAAAAT
>JBEKXX010000015.1:0-33646 GCA_049511595.1 Occallatibacter sp.
TTGTTGAGATTTTGATGGCGTTTGTAGCCCTGCGTTAGCGGGAATAGTTTTGTGCCGCGAATTGCGCCGGGAAGCTGCGTTTTGTCTTGCCGCCGCATGAGTTATCCTGAAGGCGCGGGAGTGAGAGGAAATCGGCCATGGCTTCCTTTGAAGAATCGCTAAAGAAGCTCGAAACCATCGTCGAGCAACTGGAAAAAGGCGATCTGGCGCTGGAGGACTCGCTCAAGCTCTTCGAAGAGGGCGTAGGACTGTCGGCCGCCTGCAAGCAGGAACTGGACGCCGCCGAGGGCAAGGTGCAGATGCTGGTGAAACAGCGCGACGGATCGGTGAAGCCGGAGCCGTTCCTGACGGAAAAATCCTTCTAACCGCAAATCCCTGTCTTCGAAACAAAGACGATCAGGCTGCTGCCTCGATGTGCGCGCCGATCCGCGCGGCAAGATCGAGGAGCTGCTCGTCGCAGCCGCGCGCCGCGGCCAGTTGCATGCCGCCATGCGCACAGGGGATGGCGATGGCGGGAACGCCGGCGAGGCTGAAGGGAACGGTGTAGCGCAGCAGGCGGGCGCGGGTCTGGCTGTGATCGGCTCCGGCCGCAAGACACGCCACCGGAGCAGAGGGCATCAGGAGGAGTTGGTTTTCCGCGAACAGATCGTCCATGCGCGCGCTGAAGTCCGCATGACGCCGGCGCAACTCCGCGATTTTGCCGGGCGCGATGCTTGCGCCCCACTTGAGGCGGTCGCGGATGGCCGGTTCGAAGCGGTCGAAGTTTCCGGCGTGCAGCCGCGCGGCTTCCGATGCCTGAATGGGAGCAAAGATCTCGACGGCATCCGCCCACCAGTCCGGGGCAATCGATCGCGCTTCCAGTCCAAGCGCCTGCAAGGCGCGAATGACGCCATGAAAGCCATCGACTACCTGCGGCTCGCAATCCTGGAGAAGGCTGCCGGTGAGAAAGGCAAAGCGGGTAAAGGGCGCGGCCGGGGCAGTCTCAGCCGGCGCGAAGGGCGCGGCCAGCAGGGGAGCATCGCGAAGATCGCGGAAAAGCCAGCCCATAGTGTCGAAGGATTCCGCGAGGTGCGCGCCGCCGCGCCAGTCGCCGCGGCCGACCGTGGCGCGATAGCCGGCAAGTCCGCAGAGCGCGGCGGGCACGCGTATGGAGCCGCCGGTGTCGGTCCCGATGGCGGCGACGGCCGATCCCTCCTGCACGCTGGCTGCCCCGCCGCTGGAAGAGCCGCCGGTGAGCGCGCCGGGGTTGAGAGGCTGGACGCAGTCGCCGAACTCCGGATTTTCGCCGGTGATTCCGTAAGCAAGCGGATGAAGGTGAGTTTTGCCCACGATGACCGCTCCAGCGGCGCGCAGTTGTTCCACCAGCCAGGAGTCGCTCTGCGCTGTGCCGTTTCGATCGCGATAGAAGCGCACACCGCACGTGGTGGGGGAACCGGCGAGATCGAAGCAATCCTTGACCGAGACAGGCAGACCCCACAGCGCGGAATGGCCGTCGCCGAACGGGCCGCCGCTCAAGCGCGGCATCGCCTCGGCGCGGGCTACTTCTGTGCGGGTCCAAGCCGCATCCTGCCAAAGGTAGGTGTTGCGGCCGGCGTTTTGATTGGCGTTCGCAAGCGCCACCACGGCGAGATCGGAAGGCCGGGATGATCCAGCGGCAAGCGCCGCGCGGAGATCGCGGATAGTCCACGAGGGAGCGGTCATAGAGCAATTCTAGAAGCCGGCCAGCAGATGGATTGCAATTGCCCGGAAGCGCGTAGAGGAATAAGAGGGCGAAGGGCGGCTCCGTGCCGGCCGCCCTTCGGATGAGGAGCCGCGTGGATCAGAAGTCCAGGTGCAGCGACATTTGAATCTGGCGTGGGCTGCCGATGGTGTGCTTGGTGATGCCAAGACCTACAGGGCAGTTGAAAAAGCCCATGTTTTGGCCGTGTGGATTGGATACGCAGTCGTTGGTGGGCAACGGCGTGGTGCCGCCGACGGGAACATTGTTGAATGCCTGATTCTGGTTCACGTTGTTTTGGGGAATATCGAAGCTGGCGGTGTTGGTGATGTTGTATACGTCGAAGGTATAGTGCAGGTTGTACTGGTCATGGATGGGCAGATCCTTTTCCAGAGAAGCGTCGGCGCGCCGCTGCCATGACTGGCGGAAGATGTTGCGCTCGCCGCTGGTGAAGTTGGTTTCATAGGAGTCGCCGGCGGGAACACCCATGGTGCCGGCCGGGATGAGCGGGACGTCGAAACAGGTGGCCTTAAGCGCCGCGCCTTCTCCGGTATTGGTGTTATAGAACGCGCCATTCTGGCCGGTGAGCGCATTCTTCCGGGTGCATCCGGGAGCCAGCGGCACGATGGGATTGGTGATGCCGTTGAAGGTGCTGTAGAAGATACTGCCGACGGCTCCGGAGTAGTCGATCACGCTGTAAGGCTGGCCGCTTTGGATGACTGCGACTCCGTGAAGGCCCCAACTATCGAGCGCTTTGCCCTTCAACGTGCCAGTCGAGAAGAACTTGGGCAGTTGTGCGCCGTAAGTGAAGTTCAGCACATGGGTGCGGTCGAAGTCGGCCGAGCCATAGCCGCTGCGCAGGTTCGTGGGGTTATTGCCGTTGTAGAAGAGCCCCAAGCCGCTCTGCTCGTCGGTCGCGTGGGAGAAGGTGTAGGAGACCCCGGCCTGGAAGCCATGACTGAACCGCTTTTCCAGGTGGGACTCGAGGGCGTTGTAGGCGGCAATGCCTGCCGCGGTGTAGGCCTCGGACTCGGACGAGTAACCGATGTAGGGCACACGGAGATCGACGTTTCCGCCCTCGTAGTTATTAAGCATGGTGCCATAATTGCAATTTGTCTCAGTCGGATCGTTCACGCAGATCGGGAAAAAAGTGTTGGGATCGAGCACGGTGTAGCCGTAGCTGAAATACTGCGCGGCCGGGCCTCCGGGATGCGTGGGGCTTGATGGCGTGGCGATCTGGGCCTGGTTAAAGGGCACGGGGATGACCTGGTGACGGCCGAGATTGCCCACGTAACCGATCTCGAACATGAAGTCGTTGCGCGGCTGGTACTGGATGTTGAGCGTGTAGTTGATGCTATAGGGCAGCTTGTTGGCCCGGTTGTAGACGCCGAGCGTGTACGGTTGATCGCTGTTGTCGCTGTACACGGTGCCATCGATAATCTGCGCGGCATCGGGAAGGTAGTTCGCAATGTCGGAGGCTTTGGGGTTGGACGGCGGCGCAGAACGTGTGGGGCCCCAGGGCGTGGACAGGTTGTAGGCCGAGTTGTCGACGTAGCCTCCTGCCCCGTTGAAACCGGTGCCAAACTCGCCGTAGCCGCCGCCGCAGATGGGAATGTAATTGAGGTAGAGATAGGTCGGGTTTGCGGCGTTGAACGATGAGCTATAAGAACAGTGCTGCTGGCTGACAAAGGGTTCGGTTTGGGAAGATCCGAATGGACCGCCATCGACCTCACCGGCCGCGTAACCGGGCGAGAGATAGGTGAACAGCTCGCCGCGGTCGTAATAGAAACCGCCGCCCGCGCGGACAACAAACTTGGAGTGAAACACGGATGGCTGCCAGGCAAGGCCTAGCCGCGGGGCGATGCCCCACTGGCGGCCTGTCAGCGTGGTCTTGCTCACCCCAGGAGTTCCGTTGGCGTTGTTGCCGGCGATGATAAACCCGGAGTGGCCAGATACGATGGCGCCCGACGCGTTATCGAAGCTATACATTGAAGGATCGAAGTTGAAGATGTTCCCGTACTTTTCGGTGAGTCCTCCGTTCCAGTCGTAGCGCACGCCGGCCGTGATGCTCAGGGTCGGAGTCATTTGGAACTTGTCCTGAATAAAGAGGCCGGCTTCGTTGGCGCGATAGTAGCGATTGGCATTGCCCTGCAGGAAGGATGTGGCCGTAAAATTCTGCGTGGAGTAGGGCGTGACCCAGTTGTTGGCGAAGGCCACAAAATCCGGCGTGGCGACATTCCCCGTGCCGGTGCGATGATCGCGCGTATTCAACTGGGTATAGGACCAACTGCCGCCGAAGCCGACCGAGTGGCGCCCCTTGGCCCAGATGGCCGTCCCGGACGGCATGATGCGGTTCTGGAAGACACCGGTGTTGGCCCCTTGATATTCGGCATCGGGACCGATGGCCAGCGAAGGCGACGTGCCGCCATAGAGCGGCCCGGTGGAGGAGTCGAACGCATCGCCAATGGCGTCGTTGATCGTGATTCCGGGGAAATAACTGCCGAAGGCCGAAGACATCCCGACGTCCGTGGGGCCGAAGGCCTGATCGTTGGTCGCGTACACTTTCTCGCGGAGAATGCCGACCGTCTCGGAGATGCTGAGGCTTGTGCCGATGGTCTGGACATTGTTGAGGGAACCAACCTGCGAGCCGGTGTCCATGCGCGCCGTGAAGCCGGGCACGTTGGAGTAGGCGTAAGGCGAGCTCGAGGGGTCGTGCTGATAGTAGTACTTCGCCGCCAGAACGTCCTTGCCGGTGACGTTCCAGTCGAGATCAATGACGGCCTGGTCGGAAGTGAAGCGCGACGTACCCGGCAGGAATGCATTGTAGGGCGAGAAGATGTTCGGCGAGCCCGGAGCGTTCTGGTTGGGAATGAGCCATTTTCCCGGCTCGCCAGCAATGGACGGATAAGTGAAAAGAGCAAGCGCCACTGGGTTCGAGGACCAGTTGGCGGAGCTGACCGACACACCGGAGGCGCCTTCGCTGGTGGTCCAGTTGCTATTGGCGATGGCGGCGAGACCCGCCGGAGTGCGGTTGGTATCGCTCAACCCCGGCGGCACGACGAGAAGCTCGTCGCCTGTCTCCTGGTCGGAGATGTGCAGGTGCTCATAGCTGACGAATCCGAAGAGCTTGTTCTTGACGATCGGCCCGCCCAGGTCGCCCCCGAGGGTGTAACGGTGCAGCTGCGGATTCTTGTCCGCGGCCGGGATGTTGTCGTCTCTCTTGAAGAAGAAGGGCGCGGCATTGATCCAGTTCGTTCCGCGGTGCGCGTAGACTTCGCCATGAAGCTGGTTGGTGCCCGACTTCGTGCTCATGTCGATGTGCGCGCCGCTGTCGGAGCCTTGCTCCGCGTCGTACATCGAGGCGTTCACACGGACCTCCGCAAGGGCCTCCGTCGCCGGCGTGGGGATGGCGTTGCCAATGGACAGATAGACCGAGGCGGCACTGGGAACCACGCCTCCGGCCGCGTTGTTGGCCTGGCCTGTGTTGTTGGAAATGCGGAACGAGTCCACCTGGCTGGTGCTCTTGCCGTTGAAGAGATTGCTGGCGTCTACGCCGTTCAGCAGGAAGGCGTTGGAGGTGTCGCGTTGGCCGTTGGCCCAGATGGGAGCGTTGCCGAGGCCGGAATCCGCGCCGGTGCCGCCGCCCAGCTCCGCGTTCACGCCGGGCGAAAGAATAGCCAGCCCGGTGAAGCTGCCGGTGGGCAAGGGCACTGTGTCGATCTGCTGCGTCTCCATCACGTAGCCGTTGGTCGTGTCAACGGCGTTCATCAGCGGAGCGGCTTCGACCTCCACAGTGGTGGTGGCCTGGCCCACCTTAAGCGAAACATTCAACGTGACCGTACGGTCGGCCTCCACCGTGATGTGCGGAGTCTTCTGCGCCTGAAATCCCTCGGCCGTGTAGGTGAGCGTGTAGGTGCCGATGGCGAGGTTCACAAACGTGTACGCGCCCGCGCCGTTGGTTTTGGTGGCGCGGGTCAACGAGGTCTGTTCGTCAGTCGACGTGACCGTGACGTTGGGAAGCACGCCGCCCGAAGCGTCAGTCACCTCGCCCGTAATTCCGCCAAGCGTTTGCTGCGCCGGCAGGATGCCGGTCCACAGCGCAGCGGCTGCCGCAATTGCCAGCAGCCCGGGAATGGAAAACGGATAAACGCGCATGGTACGCTTCACGGATCTGACCTCGAAATGGAGATTTCCCCCTGAAACCTGGGGGATTCAATGACCACTGCAGTGATTTTGTTCTCTCGAGTTTTTTGAGTGTTGAACTGTCAGGCAGGAAGAAAGTCCCAACGCGATCTGCGATCGTTGATTGGACTGATCCTGCTCGCGCTGCTGGTTAAGCACATATTAATGGCAGCAGCATAATTTCCACGTAAGGATTTTGGGCGCACAGACCGCTATAGGGACGGGTTTTCCACAGCTTAGCGGAGATTTCCTGTCCTCGGCCGCCGCAATCCGTACCAGGCGAGCCCAACGACGATGTAGACGAGATAAAGATAGGGGATTCGGCCGTGAACGGCGTCGGCTGTAGAGCCGAGGTCGAAGGCGGCAATCAGGACGACGACGACGACAGCGGAGACACTGATGGCCGCGAGCAGATGCGAGTGCCGGCCAAGGGCGCGCCGCGCGAAGGGCAATGCGAGCGCCACGAGCGCATAGGCGGTGAGAAAGCCGAAAACCGAAAGCGATCCCATCAGATCGTACATTGTGAAGCCGGTGTCGCCGTTGAGCGCCATGGCGGCGGTGGCGGCGAACATGAGCGCGATGGACAGCGCGACGGCGGCTCCCGGAGTTCCGTGACGGCGATTGGTGCCTTGGAGCAGGGCAGGCAACAGCGCGTCATGCGCCATGCGCAACAGAACGCGCGCAGCCGCGGTTGCGCAAGCCAGCACGCAGGCAAACATGCTGATGAATGCGCCGCAGTCGATAGCCACGCCGAGCGGCGAGACTCCGGCTTTTGCGGCCAGCAGGTGCAGGGGGCTGGTGGAACTGGAGAGCGCGCCGGACTGGCCGCGGAATCCGAGCACCTCAGAATACGCGCAGAGCATGAAGAAGACGCCGGCGAGCAGCGCACTCTGCAGCACCGCGCGGGGAATTGTGCGCAGCGGCTCGCGCACCTCGCCGCCCAGGGTCGTGGCGCTCTCAAAACCCACAAAGCTGAAGATGGAGAGCACCAGAGCGGGACCTAGCGAGGAAAACGAAGCTCCGCGGAGGCGGAATTGGGTGGTATCGAAATGAAAGCCTATGTGGGCCGGGAGCAGGATGAGCAGAATCGCAATCAGGCTGACAGAAACTGCTTCAATCCATAGCATGACTTCGGCGGAGAGCTTCACGTCGCGATAGGCGATGTAGCCGGCGACGGCGCAGACCGCCGCGAGCGTGGGGATGGCCGGAGGGGCCCAGCGGAAAAACTGCTGGCAGAGCACCGTTGCGTAGTAAAGCGCTCCGCCGGCCACCGAGGCGCCTGTGGCCAGATAGGCAAGCAATAGTCCCAATGCAGCCGCGACGCCGAAGGCTGGAGGTAACGTATTCGCGGTGTAGGTGTAGAGCGATCCCGGCGAAGCGGAGAGACGCGCGAAACGGCTCACGCAGAAGCCGATGAGGAACATGGAGCCGGTGGCGAGCAAATAGACGAACCAGGTGGCGTTACCGGCCAGCGCGAAGACCAGCGGAATGGTGAGCGACGCGGAGGTCGAAGGCGCCATGGCGGAGACCGACTGGGCAAGAGTTTCCACAGGGCCAAGCACACCAGCGCGCAGGCCGTGGCTTTCGGCTGCGCCGCCGCGAGCACCCACTTTCTCTTTGGTGATCCCCGTGCCGGTCACGCGCCTGTCTCTCGCAAGGGATGGATTTGCTTCACGTTCGATGGTGGCCTCGATGGTACCATGCAACTCTTCGATGGGCACAAAGACGCGATTGGGGTTGTCCTCGCAAAGAGACTCAGGCAGGCAGATGATGCGGATTGAGCATGGAGAGACGGATGCGTACGTCTCAGACGCGCGATGGCTGTCTTACGAGTTGCCGTGCCGGTTGCAAATTCAGGATCGTATTGACAGCCCGGCCGTGCTATCCGCGAAGTTTGTTGAGCAAATCCTGCGGATGGACCGGCTTGGCAAGAATATCGAACTCGTAGCCATCGGCGCGCGCCTGTTCCAGCAGATTGGCAGTGGCGGCCTGGCCGGAGAAAAGCAGAATCTTGATCGCCGGCAGCAAAGCGCGAATGCGGATGGCCGCGTCGATGCCGTTCAGGTCGGCCATGATCACGTCGGAGATGAGCATGTCGGGCCGAAAGGTCGCGGCAAGCTCGAGCGCTTTCTCGCCCGAGTAGACGGCGAGGGCTTCAAAGCCGCTCTGATTCAGGATCATGGCCAACGTGTCGGCGATGACCCGCTCGTCGTCTGCTACCAGCACCTTCGGTTTTGTCGCGTTGGACATACTCTCCTGCGGGCCAGGGAAGCGAACATCGTGAAACGTTCAACTGGTTTCGACCGGTTGCAGTTTCCTGCTCCGGGCCAGACTCGCGTTTTTACCACAACAAGAGTGCTACGCTTTACCAGTGTAAAGCACGGGGCGGATTTCCCGGTTTCAGCGCCGGGCAGCGCATGGAACGCCTCAGTGATGGCGGAGTATTCGCACGTGCAGGGCCACACGCTCCGGACCATCGGCTGGGCACGCAGATTGATGCTGCCACGGACAGCGGCCGCTTTGCCATGCTGCTTCTGGCCGCCATCTTTATCCCGCTCATGGTGGTGACGATGAACCGGCTGGTGTGGCGCAAGCTTTACCGGCTGGCCGAGACGCGGTTTAAGCTAAGGGATAAGCAGGAATCGGATTAAGAATTAATCAAAGGAAGGTTTCCATGATTCGAGTGGGTTTGGTGGGCTTCGGCTTGGGAGGGCGCGTCTTTCACTCGCCGCTTATCTCCTCGGTCGAAGGACTGGAACTGGCAGCGGTCCTGGAGCGCACCTCGAACCATGCAGCGGAGCGTTACCCGGGCATTGCCGTCTGCCGGACGCTCGATGCAATGCTGGCTGACTCTTCGCTCGGACTCTTTGTGGTGGCGACGCCGAACGGGACTCACTATGCGCTCGCGAAAGAGATCCTTGAGGCCGGCAGGAACGTGGTTGTCGACAAACCGATGACGATGACCTCGGCCCAGGCTGCCGAGTTGATCGGCCTTGCCAGGAAGCACCAAGCTCTCCTTGTTCCATTCCATAACCGTCGCTGGGACAGCGACTTCCTGACAGTCAAGAAACTATTGCATGAGGGTCTGCTGGGGCGGTTGGTAGCCTTCGAGTCGCGCTTTGACCGCTGGCGGCCGGCTCCGCCGACCGAGCGTTTATGGCAGGAAATCCCTGAAACCGGAGGCGGAAAGCTGATGAATCTGGGGCCGCACCTTGCCGATCAGGCGCTTGCGCTTTTTGGTAAACCGGAGGGGGTGAGCGCCGAGGTCATGCGCGAGAAGGACGGCCCTGGGGCGAACGACTCCTTTACCATACGGCTGCGCTATCCCGGCCTTGTTGTGACGCTCGGCGCCAACAGCCTGACGCTGCCAGCCGCGCCGCGTTTCCATCTGCGAGGAACGGAGGGCAACTACTGGAAGTACGGCGTCGATCCGCAGGAGGCCGCGCTCGAAAAGGTCACGCGCGTCGATACACGAACCGGGGACCCGGCATGGGGCCAGGAACCTGCTGCCAACTGGGGAGTGCTGCACGTGGGAATCGAAGGCGGCATGGTCAGCCGTCCCGTCCCCGCGCTTGCTGGAGACTACCGCCTCTACTATGCGGGCATTCGCGATGCGCTGCTGGGCAAGGCCCCGGCGCCGGTCACGGGCGTGGACGGCTGGCGCGTGGTGCGCCTGCTGGAGTGGGCGGCGGAGAGCTCGGAAAAGCGGCGGGAGATCGTCTGCGACTGGAGCCATGAGCCGCACTGATGGACAGCCGCGCGGAATGAAGGCCGCTTAGCGCCTGGAGCCGGGTTCGTTTTCGATCAGCGGCACCCAAAACCGGAAGCGCGCGCCGCTACCGGGAACGCTGGAGGCTTCGATCCCTCCGCCATGAGCATTCAGAATGGCACGGGTAATGGCCAGACCCATCCCGGACCCTTGGCGCGCGTTCGCTGCGCGCTTGCCGCGATAGAACTTCTCAAAGATCAACGGCAGATCGCGGGCATCGATGCCGGGGCCGTTATCCTCCACGCAAAACTCCAGGCTGCCGTCAGCGCGTTTGCTGCTGAGCGTGACGCGCGTGCCGGGAGGCGTGTGGCTGGCTACATTCTCGAGCAAGTGGCGGAGAGCCCTGCCCAGCAGATGCGGATCGAACCAGGCCGGCCCGACGCCTGGGCCGGGCCGGTCTGCGGCCTCCGGCAAAATCGTCACCTTATGGGAGGCCAGAATCTTACGCGATTCCTCTACGGCCTGGTCGAGCAATGCGCGCGGATGCTGGGGAGACATCTTCACCTCAACCACGTTAGCGTCGATCTCGGCCATCTCCACCGCCTCGCCGATGAGCAGATCGAGGCGCGCCGCCTCCTCGTCGATGATTCGCACCATGTCGAGGCGTCCGGCTTCGTCCAGCCCATCGCCCTCGAGCAGCGTGGTCGCTGCGGCGCGGATGGAAGTAAGCGGCGTGCGCAATTCATGGGTCAGGGAATCGATCAGGGCAGTGCGCAGGCGTTCCCCTTCGCGCGCAGCCTCGATGCGCATGGAAGCCGCGATGGCGATGGAGCGCGCCGCCGCAATCGATACCTGCGCGCTCACGGCAGCGGCCACCTCGGGGGAAAGCGCATCGGGCCGCCACGCCAAAGCGCCCACGGGTTTCAACCCCAGCATCAGCGCAGTGGTTAGGTAGCCGGCGAACGACGTTGCGGTAGGGCTAAGGCCCTGCGCCACCGCCTGCATGTGCGCCTGCACGCTGGCCGGAGCCTCTCCGGTGGAGGAGTAAAAACGGTCATAGTCGCCGACGTAGAGAACCACCCCATCGAGCGCGAAAATACGGTCGATGGCGCCGGGCAGGTTGTGGAGGAGGCGATCGGCGTCCTCAAAGAGCATCATCTCCTGGCTGAGGGCGTAGAGCTTTCCCACGTCCGCCTGGCGTTGTTCCGCCCGAATCGTCTGTTGGCGCGCGCGCTCCGACAACCGGCTTACCACAATGCAACTCAGGGCGAACGAAACCATCGCCACCCATGCCTGAGCGCCTTCAAGCCGAAGAGTGTGCACGGGAGGCAGAAAATAAAAGTCGAAGCAGATGGCGCAGAGAACCGCGGTGTAAACCGAGAGCACGGTTCCGGATTGCGTGGCCCACCAGACGACCAGCACCAGGAATACCATCCCGGCAGTGGTTGAGTTGGCGCCAAGCCAGGCGAGCAGAAACGTGGTGAGGGCCGCCGCCGCGGTGGCGGCGAACCAGCGAAGGGCCGGTCTTGCAAAGGCGGGTACGCCCATTGTCTTCCCCATCGGAATGATACCCGGCTGCCGCATTTTGTGAAATGCCGTGCCGGGTGTTGTAAGCTTCCGATGAAAGAAGAACGACATGCACGGAAGAATTCTGGTAATCGACGACGAGTTCCAGATTACGCGTGTGCTGCGCGCCGCACTTGCCGCGCAGGGATACGATGTTCGCACCGCCAACGATCCCGAGGAGGGCCTGCGGCTGTTCCACGACTGGCCGCCGGACCTGGTAATTACCGACTTGATGATGCCCGGCTTGAGCGGCGTCGAGGTTTGCCGGACGATCCGCTCGCAGGGCGCGACACCGGTGCTGGTCCTCTCGGTTCGCGAGCATGAGCGGTCGAAGGTGGAAGCGCTTGACGCGGGCGCCGACGACTACGTGACCAAGCCGTTCAGCATTCAGGAGCTGCTGGCTCGCGTAAGAGCGCATCTGCGCCGCGCGCCGGAGCGCACCACGGCCGCCCTTGAAGCCGGCGACTTTGTGATCGACGCGCGGGCCCACAGCATTCTGGTCCAGGGCAAACCCATTCACCTCACGCCCAAAGAGTTCGATCTGCTGCTGCACCTTGCCCGCAACTCGGGAAAGGTGATGACTCACCGCGCCCTGCTGACGGCGGTGTGGGGCGCGCAATCGGCGCATCAGCCTGAGTACCTGCGAGTCTTCATCGGCCAGTTGCGCAAGAAACTCGAAGGCGAAACCGGCCGCCAGTACATTCAGACCGAGCCCTGGGTGGGTTACCGGTTCATCCCCGAGGGTTGGGCCGGCAACGAAGAGTGAGAAGCGCGGCTTATATCGCATTGCGAACCCTCCGCAGCCGCCGGTGATCGATTTTCCAGGGCTTCCCGTCGCCGAGCACGCATCCTTACGGAATCTTTAGCAATTCTTTTTAAATCTCAAAGCAGACGAAGGGCAGAATCGGATTCAGTCAGGCCGGTTGTATGGCCCGATGCGGGAGAAAGCACCGCAGGCGCCTCGATGAACGCGGCGCATGCTGGTGCGAACCCGGATCCGATTTTTCCATCGAATCCTGCCGGAGCCGGTCCGGCCCGAAAAGCGGAGATCCTGCATGCAAGATGCACTGATGCTGCTGTACACCGCAATCTTCTTCGCCCTGGCGTTTCTCTACGTCAAGGCTTGCCAAAAGTTGAGGTAGCCCATGCACTTTGAAATCATCAGCGCGGTCGGTCTCATCATCTCCATCCTGTTGTTGGGCTATCTCACCCTGACGATGCTTTTCCCGGAGAAATTCTGACATGTCCGCAAACGGCTGGCTGCAATTCGCCATCTACTCCGTCATTCTGCTTGCCACGGTTCGCCCGGCCGGCATTTACTTTACGCGCGTAGTCGAGGGCGAGCGCACCTGGCTCGACCCGGTGCTGCGTCCTTTCGAGCGGCTCATCTACAAGCTCTGCGGCGTCAAGGCAGACAAGGAGATGAACTGGCGCGAGTACACCTTCGCCGTGCTGGGCTTCTCGGCCGTGACCATGGTGCTCACCTACGCCATTGAGCGCTTGCAGTACTACCTGCCATGGAACCCGCAGCATTTGACCGCGGTGGGTCCGGACCTGGCCTGGAACACGGCAGCGAGTTTTACGACAAACACCAACTGGCAGTTCTACACGCCCGAGTCCACCATGAGCTATCTCACCGAGATGGCGGGCTTGGCGACGCACAACTTCTGGTCGGCCGCGGCGGGCATCGTGGTGGCGATCGCGCTCATCCGCGGCATCAAGCGCACCAGTTCCGCCACTATCGGCAACTTTTGGGTCGATATGACGCGGACGCTGCTTTACATCCTCGCGCCGATCTGCATCGTCTACGCGCTGCTGCTGGTGTGGCAGGGAGTTCCGCAGAATCTGAACGCCTACACCGTCGCCCACCCGCTCGAGCAGCCCGCCCAAACGCAAACCATCGGGCAAGGCCCCGTGGCTTCGCAGGAAGCCATCAAGATGCTGGGCACCAACGGCGGCGGATTTTTCAACGCCAACAGCTCGCATCCCTATGAGAACCCGACTCCGCTTTCGAACTTCATGCAGATCGTGTCGATCTTCCTGATTGGCGCGGGTCTCACCTATACCCTGGGCCGCATGACCGGCTCGCGCGGACATGGCTGGGCGGTGTTTGCCGCCATGTATGTTCTCTTCGCCGCCGGCTTTGCGGTGTGCTACTGGGCCGAGGCGCATCCCTACAACGCGATTCACGGAGCACAGCAGACGCGCACCGCGGCTGCGCCCGGCGGCAACATGGAGGGCAAGGAAGTCCGCAACGGCATTGCCGAAAGCGCGCTGTTCGCCACCATTACCACCGACGCCAGTTGCGGAGCCGTGAATGGCATGCACGACAGCTTTACTCCGCTGGGGGGCATGGTTCCGCTCTCCAACATCATGCTTGGCGAGGTGGTCTTCGGCGGCGTGGGCTCCGGCATGTACGGCATGTTGGTCTTTGTCGTGCTCGCGGTCTTCATCGCCGGGCTCATGGTGGGCCGCACGCCCGAGTACCTGGGCAAAAAGATAGAAGCCTACGACGTGAAGATGGCCATGCTGTACGCGCTCATCTTCCCGCTGGTCATTCTCGCCTTCGCGGCAATTTTCGTTCTCATACCCGCCGGAACGTCGGTGACCGCGAATCCCGGCCCGCACGGGTTCACCGAAATCCTCTACTCCTTCGTTTCAGGCGCGGGCAACAACGGCTCTGCTTTCGCCGGCCTGGGAACCAACTGGTGGTACAACATCGCGATGGGCTGGGACATGCTCATCGGGCGCCTCCTCATGATGATTCCGGCGCTGGCCCTGGCCGGCAATCTGGCCCAGAAAAAGAGCGTTCCGCCGTCACCAGGAACCTTCCCCGTGAATACGCCGCTGTTCGCGGTGTTGCTCGTCGGCACCGTGGTGATCGTCGGCGCGCTCACCTTCTTCCCGGCGTTGAGCCTGGGACCGATTCTGGAACACCTGCTGTTGCAAACAGGAAAGCTGTTCTAACCGAATCCACACCACGTCAGGACAAGGGTAACGGACTGTTATGGCTGAAAAAACGAGTCTCTGGAACACGAAAATTATCGCCCAGGCAACGCTGGACAGCCTTCGCAAGCTCGATCCGCGCTGGATGGTCAAAAACCCCGTGATGTTTGTGGTGGAGGTGGGCAGCGTGCTCACGTCTCTCCTGCTCATCGAGAACTACCGCCATCACCCCGGGTCGTTCTTCTTCAACCTGCAGATCACGCTCTGGCTGTGGTTCACGGTGCTGTTCGCGAACTTTGCCGAGGCCATGGCGGAGGGCCGCGGCAAAGCGCAGGCCGACACGCTGCGCAAGGCCAAAGGCGAGACCATCGCCAAGCGCTACACCGCCGACGGCGGCTTTGAAGAGGTCATCAGCGGGTTGCTGCGCGCCGGAGACGTGATTTACGTGGAATCCGGGCACTACATTGCGGGCGACGGAGAAGTGATCGAAGGCGTGGCTTCGGTGGACGAGTCGGCCATCACCGGCGAATCGGCTCCGGTGATCCGCGAGGCCGGCGGCGACCGATCGGCGGTGACAGGCGGCACGAAAGTTCTGTCGGACTGGATCAAGGTCAAGATCACGTCGAACCCCGGCGAGACCTTCCTCGATCGCATGATCGCTCTGGTTGAGGGCGCCACGCGCCAGAAGACGCCCAACGAGATCGCCCTCAGCATTCTGCTTTCCGGCCTGACCATCATCTTTCTCATCGCGGTGGTCACGCTGCAGCCCTTCTCCATTTACTCCAGCGCGCCGCAGACGATCTTCGTGCTGGTCTCGCTGCTGGTCTGTCTCATTCCCACCACCATCGGCGGGCTGCTCTCGGCGATCGGCATCGCCGGCATGGACCGGCTGGTGCAGTACAACGTGCTGGCCATGAGCGGACGCGCCGTGGAAGCCGCCGGCGACGTGAACACGCTGCTGCTCGACAAAACCGGCACCATCACGCTCGGCAACCGCCAGGCCACCGAATTCCTGCCCGCGCCCGACGTGAGCCACGAGCGGCTTGCGAATGCCGCGCAGTTGGCGTCGCTTTCCGATGAGACTCCCGAGGGCCGCTCAATCGTGGTGCTGGCCAAGGAGAAGTACAAACTGCGCGGACGCGACCTGGGCGGCATGCACGCCGAGTTTGTTCCCTTTACGGCGCAGACGCGCATGAGCGGCGTAAATCTGCCCGGCACGCGCATCCGCAAGGGGTCGGCAGACGCCATCGCACGCTTCCTCGAGGAGCAGGGCGCGGCGATGCCACAGAAGATTCGCGACTATGTTGAGGAGATCGCCCGCGCCGGCGGCACGCCGCTGGTGGTGGCCGAGAACGCTTCGGCGCTGGGCGTCATTTATCTCAAGGACATCGTGAAGGGAGGCCTCAAGGACCGGCTGGCGCGGCTGCGCGCCATGGGCATCCGCACCATCATGATTACCGGCGACAATCCGCTGACCGCCGCGGTGATCGCGCGCGAGGCCGGCGTGGACGACTTCCTGGCCGAGGCCAAGCCGAAAGACAAGATGGACCTGATCAAGAGCGAACAGGGCAAGGGCAAGCTGGTGGCCATGACCGGCGACGGGACGAACGATGCTCCGGCGCTGGCCCAGGCCGACGTGGGCGTGGCCATGAACTCCGGCACGCAGGCTGCAAAAGAAGCCGGCAACATGGTCGATCTCGACTCGAACCCAACCAAGCTCATCGAAATCGTCGAGATCGGCAAGCAACTGCTGATGACGCGCGGCGCACTGACTACTTTTTCCATCGCCAACGACGTGGCCAAGTACTTCGCCATCATTCCGGCGATGTTTGCCGGCGTGTTCCCTGTGCTCGGCGCGCTCAACATCATGTTTCTGCATTCGCCGCAGTCGGCGATTTTATCGGCGGTCATCTTCAACGCTGTCATTATCGTGGCGCTGATCCCGCTGGCGCTGAAGGGCGTGGAGTACGAACCCAAGGCGGCCGACATTCTGTTGCGCAATAACCTCCTGATCTACGGGGTCGGAGGCATCATCATTCCGTTCATCGGCATCAAGGCCATCGACCTGTGTCTGGTGGCATTGCGCCTGGCGTAAGCGCCTGCGGGCTGCATAAAGGAGATTGAACGTGCATTCAGTTGCGACGATTCCCGAAGAGATCGAAACTCACACCAGGCTGCAGAAGCCGCATGCGCAGGAGACCCCGGTGAAGCATTCGGTCTGGGGAACCTCCATTCGGTTCACGGTGGTGACCGCGGTGCTATTGGGGCTGGGCTATCCGCTGCTGATGACCGGCCTTGCCCAACTGCTCTTTCCGCACCAGGCCAACGGCAGCCTGATCGAGCTGCCTAACGGCCAAATTATCGGGTCGGAGATTATCGCGCAGAGCTTCACCTCCGACAAGTATTTCCATCCCCGTCCTTCGGACGCAGGCAACGGCTACGACGCCACTTCTTCAGGCGGCTCGAACCTCGCGCAATCGAATGCCAAGCTGGCCCAGCGCATGCAGGCCGACATCGACAAGCTGGCAGCGGAAAATCCCGGCAAGCCCGTTCCCATCGATGCGGTCACGTATTCCTCTTCGGGCCTCGACCCCGACATCACTCCGGACAATGCATATTTTCAGGCGCCTCGCGTAGCGAAGGCTCGCGGGCTGACGGAAGCAGAGGTCAACAAGCTGATTGAGGAGCACATTCAGGGGCGCACCCTCGGCCTTCTCGGCGAGCAACGTGTCAACGTCCTGGATCTGAATCTGGCCCTCGACCAGATATCGAAATAGGTTTTTAGCAGCGGCTCCCCAAAACCATGAGCACATGCGGGAAGGGCTAACCGGCCCCTCCCGCTTTTTGTGTGTACGGGATTAAAGCGATGCGCTCTGAGCAGATTCTTCAGACCAGGCGGAGCCCTGACCCATGCCTAAATAATCCTGCGCCCTTCGATCGCTCGCGCCATCGTCACTTCGTCGGCGTATTCGATGTCGCTGCCGGCCGGAACGCCGGTGGCGATGCGCGTGATGCGCGCCGTGGATCCACGCAGGGCTCCGGCCAGCCAATCGGCCGTGGCCTCACCCTCAAGCGTCGGACTGGTGGCCAGAATGACCTCATCCACCTCGCCACGTCCTACGCGGGCAATCAGGGTTCCGGCGCGCAACTGATCCGGCCCCACGCCGTGCAGCGGCGAAAGCGTGCCGTGCAGCACGTGGTAAACCCCCTGGTAGGTCTGCGTGCGCTCGACCGCGGCGATGTTGGTTGGTTCCTCGACGACACATACAAGGCGCTGGTTGCGCGTGGGGCTGGTGCAGTAGACGCAGGGATCGACATCGGTGACGTTATTGCAGATGGAGCAGAGGCGCAGGCGGGCTTTGAGGCCGCGTACGGCGTCGGCCAGGGCAGTGGCATCCTCGTCGCTGGAGCGCAGAATGTGAAAGGCGTACCGCTGCGCGCTTTTGGCGCCCACTCCGGGCAGCTTCTTCAATTCCTCAATGAGCCGGGCCATCGGCTCGGCATAGCGTGACAATTCAGGCCTCCCTGAGCGCTTGTTCGTTCGGCGTTTCCCGGCTTACGCTCCGCACCGTTAACCGCCAAGTCCTGGAATCTTCAGCCCGCCCAACATTCCCTGCACGCTCGATTTGATGGCTTCATCCGCCTTGCGGCCGGCTTCGTTGACCGCGCCCACGATCAAGTCCTGCAACATCTCCACATCTTCATGGCCGCCGGACAAGCTTGTCACTGCCGAGGGATCGATGCGGATCTTCAGCAGCTCCTTCTTGCCGTTCATGGTGGCGGTGACGGCGCCGCCGCCGCTCGAGGCCTCAACCACGGTCTCGCCGAGCTTGCGCTGCACCTCTTCCTGCATCTGGCTGGCTTGCGAGAGCATCTCCGAGATCTTGAGCGGGTTGATCATGATTCTCCTCCTCGCGAGCCGATCACTTGTGCCGGAGGTCGACCACGCTGCGGACCTCGGCGTTGAAGATCTCCTGCGCCCGCTTGACCATTGGATGCTCGAGCGCCGCTTCCTGCACGCTCCCGGCGGAGACAACAGGCGGAGCGACTACTGCTGGAGCCGATCCCGCGCCGGCCGACACCTGGAATCGCGGCGGCGCGCCCAGCCGGTGCAGTTCATTGCGGACAACTTTCTCCGCCGCGGCGTTGACTGTGAGGCTGAGCATTTTCTTGCCGAGCGCGTGCACGGCAACGCGCACGCTGCCGCCTTCGAGGGACCATAAGCCGGCGCCCAGCAGTTGCGCGGCCGAGTTGTGCCCGGCTGTGGCCAGGGCTGCGACGACCGCTTCGCGCACATGCTCCGCCGTCATTCCATCGGATGTGGCGGATTCCGCTTCGGGAGCCTTGGCCAGAGCGCCCTCGGTGAGCGTAGCCGCCGCGGCGAAGCCAGTGGCATGGCTGCCCACCGCGGGGAAGGGCACAGACTCGCGAGCTGCGATCTCATTCGTCATTGAAATTGAGCGTGTTACAGCCAATTCATCAACTTTTGCTTCCATTCTGGTTTCGGTGGCGGACGAAGCCCTCGAATCGCTGGCCCACACGCTCTTTTCCCTCGCCGGAACCGCCGCGTGCGAGACCATCCCCGATGGCTTTGCCGCGCCTGCGCCGATGCGCAAAGAGCCGGCCGCTGTTCCAGCGCCCGAACCGCTGGCCACGCCGCTCAACAGCTCCTCGATGGGCAGCAGTCGTTGCGCGTGAATCAGCTTGAGCAGGCCAAGTTCGAGGTGCAGGCGCTGCTCCTGGCGGTAGTTCAGGTCGTCGAAGGTGCGCAGCGCGATCTGCAGGTTGCGCGTCAGCTCTTCTTCGCTGAAGAGCATCGCGGTCCGCGCAGCGCGGGCACGCTCGTCCGCTGAGATCTGCAGCAACTCGGTCTTTTCTCCGTCCAGCTTGGCCATGAGCGCGTTGCGCAGATAGCGAACAAGCTGCCGCGCCAGCGAAAGCGGGCTATGCCCGGCGTTGACCAGGCCATTCAACTGCTCCATCAGCCCGGCGCTTTGGCCCTGCGCGACGGATTCCATCAGTTTTTCGAAGACCGTATTGGGCACCGAGCCCATCAGTTCGCGAATCTGCTCGGCCGAGAGCGCGGGGCGGCCGTCTTTGAGCGGAGCGGACGCGATGGCCTGGTCCATGATGGAAAGCGCATCGCGCATCGATCCGTCGCCGGCCTCGGCCAGCAGCGCCAGCGCGTCGTCTTCGGCGGCGACTTTTTCTTCGGTCGCGATCATCCTTAACTGCGCCAAGATGTCATCGAACTTGACCGCATGAAAGCTGAAGTGCTGGCAGCGTGAGCGGATGGTCTGGGGAACGTTTTCGGGCTCGGTGGTCGCCAGCATAAAGATGACGTGGGCCGGCGGCTCTTCCAGCGTCTTGAGCAGCGCGTTGAAGGCGGCCTCGGTGATCTGGTGCGCCTCGTCGAGGATGTAGACCTTGTAGCGGTCGCGCGCCGGCGAGTAGCGCGCCGCGTCGCGCAGTTCGCGGATCTCGTCGATGCCGCGGTTGGTGGCCGCGTCGATCTCGATCACGTCTACCGCATTGCCCTGGCGAATCTCGATGCAGGCATCGCAAACGCCGCAAGGCTCATGCGTGGGCCGCTGTGCTGTGCCAACTACCGTCCGGCAATTGAGCGCCATGGCGAGAATGCGCGCAATGGTCGTCTTGCCGATGCCGCGATGGCCGGAGAAGATGTACCCGTGCGCGATGCGGTTCTGCGCGAGCGCGTTCAGAAGCGTGCGCGTCACATGATCCTGGCCGGCCACGTCGGCAAAGCGCTGCGGACGGTATTTTCTGGCCAGAACCTGATAGCCCATGCGAACGACGCTCCTTGGGGCAGCACGAAGGAAAAACAGCCTAAAGGGATTCTATCGTTCCGGGGCAGGAGGCCGCGGCGTGGAAAATCGCATCTCGAAACCCGATTGCCGCGCCGCTGCCGGATAGCTATTGCTCATGACCATCGGGTCCTTGCCGAGTCCAACAAAACAGTTGCCGCTCGCAGCGCAGGGATCGGGCCGCGAGATGAAATCACCCGCATAAATGTGCGATGCTTCAACTGGATGCAGGCTTTCAGCCCGCGTCAGCCGCCGCGCATCCTGTTCCGGGCTGAATCGCATCGAAGCAGCGGGGGAGTTGGGCAGTTGTGGGTTTGGCAATGAAACCGGTCTTTGGCATGTCGCTTGTTCTGGCTTGCCTGCTGGCAGTAGCGCCGCGGCTCTGTGCGCAGGCGCCGCACAGCGGCAATGCCTCCGGCTCCAGCCAAAGCCAACCGGCCACGAATTCGCAGAACTCCGCTCCAGCGCAGGAGCCTTCCCGCGTAAAAACGCAGACCAATCGGAATCCTTTCCCCGAGGACACCAACTCGGTCCCGGTGATGCCTTCGAAAAACTCACCCAATCTGCCGCCGGAAGCAGGTGAGGGAGCGGGCAGCGGGCGCATCCCGGTACCTTTGGAAGATGCCGATCCCGTACTTAGTCCGGAGGGTGCAGCGGCTGCGGCCGAGTCGAGCGAATCGAGCTCCAGTTCGAGCTTGGCCGGCATGGGCAACCTGCTTCAGCCGCCGGATGACGAGACGCAAACGGGAAAGCACGGCAGAAAAGGGCAGGAGATTGTGCCGGAGCACCGTGAGACGGCGGCCGAAGACGAGAATGTAGGCAACTATTATCTCGGTAACAAAGACTGGAAAGGGGCTCTGTCGCGGTTTCAATCCGCGCTGGTCCTCGATCCCTACAATCCCGATGTGTATTGGGGCTTGGCCGAATGCGAGCGGCAACTGGGAAACTTTGCCGAAGCGCGCGCGAACTACCAAAAGGTAGTCGACTACGATCCGGAGAGCCGCCATGGCAAGGAGGCGCGGAAGGCATTGAAGGACCCCGAGATCGCGAACGCAAAACCGCCAGCGTCGGCTAAGCCGGCAGCGCAATAGGCTGCATCTCCCGGTTCATTTGCCGGATAAGGCGTTGTCTTAAAACCCCGACCAGCGCAAATAAGCGGCGATGACGAATTTGCCCCACAGGCCGCTGACGATTCCGCCCACGGAGAGAAACGTTCCGAAGGGCAGCTTCTTCAAGCTCAACTTTCCCTTTTTGGCGCGCTCCGAGGGAACCGTAAGCAAGATTAGCGCCACTGCGGCGCCCAGCAGAACCGCGATGGCAAACGATGCGATCGCGAGCTTGAAACCGATCCATCCGCCCAGCATGGCCATCAGCTTTACATCGCCCATCCCGATACCCTCCTGGTCGCGAATCATTTGATAGATCCAGCGGATGACCAGGATTGCGCCTGCGGAAAATACGGCGCCGATAAACCAGAACCGAATCATGTCAATGGCAACGAAGTGCTTCCAGGCTTCGAAGCTGCCGCTGCTCTGCAGAAACGTATCGAGCGTTGCGTGCGTCACGGCCAGAGCAAGCCCCAGGGCAATGCCGGGCAAGGTGAGCCGGTCAGGCAGCCAGAAGTTCTCGGCATCGAGAACTGCAAGGGCCGCAAGGAGCCACAGGAAGATCGTCCGCGCAATTCCCTTTGCCAGGGCCAGCGAGGCGTCGTAAGAGAAAATGCCCAACTTCAGTTCGGGAGCGGCACTGAAGATTTGCCATGCGGAATAGGCCCACAGCAGGCCGACAGCAAGTTCCACCAGCGGGTACCGCCATCCAATCCAGGCTTTACAGGTTCGGCAGCGGCCGCCGAGCGCCAGCCAGCTCACGAGGGGAACGTTTTCCCACCATGCCAGGGTACGGCCGCAGTGGCGGCAATGCGAGCGGCGCTTGACGATGCTTTCTTCTTGGGGCCAGCGGGCTGCGCAGACATTCAGAAAACTGCCGAACGCCAGCCCCAAAACCCCGGCAAAAACTGTAACAAGTATGGGGATCATTGCAGAGAGAGTATATCCCCTCGGCACGCAGTCTCAAGATGTGGTTTTCGAAGGGCTGCTCTGTACTGTACACAAGAATGGCGCGGTTCCGCGCAAGGTAAACTGGGAGCACATGGATCTGCCGCCAGAGAGACCGAGCGCGAAGGATCCCGCGCCGCAAACCACCGATCCGGCGCGGGCGGCGGCGTTGTTCGAGCAGTCAGTGGCCATCATGGCCCGGCTGCGCGCTCCCGGCGGCTGCCCGTGGGACCGCGAACAATCCTTCGATTCCATCCGCAAGTACACGCTGGAAGAGGTCTACGAGGTCTTTGACGCCATCGAGCGCCGGGACTTTGCCCACTTCGCCGAGGAGCTCGGCGACCTGCTGCTACAGGTGCTGTTTTATGCGGAAATGGCGGCCAACGAGGGTCGCTTCACCATCGCCGATGTGCTGGAATCGCTGAATCGCAAGCTGGTGCGCCGGCATCCTCACGTCTTTGGCGATGAGGCGTCGCGTGCGGCAGGAAACCGCGCGGAGGTGGATGCCGCGGTCGAGAGTTCGTCCGCCGTCCTGCGCAACTGGGAGGAGATCAAGGCCGCCGAAAAGCGCGCGCCCGCCTCCTGTGAAGACCGTGCCGCGCCCAAGGCAGGGAATCAGCCGGCTTCGCGGCTCGATAGCGTCGTTCGCGCGCTGCCCGCATTGGCTGAAGCCGCCAAACTCGGCGCCAAGGCGCAAAAATCCGGCTTTGATTGGCCAAGCTGGCGCGATCTGTTGCCGAAGCTGGCCGAGGAGACAGCGGAGCTGGAGGCGGAAGCAGCTTCCGGCGATCCGGCGCGCGAGCCGGCGATCGCTGCCGAACTGGGCGACCTGCTATTTACCGCGGTCAACCTGGGCCGCCATTTGGGAGTAGATGCCGAGATGGCTTTGCGCAATTGCAATCTGCGCTTCCGCCAGCGCTTCCGCGAGATGGAGCGCGCCGCGCCACGGCCGCTGGAAGAACTTTCGCCAGACGAGTTGGAGGCGCTGTGGACGCAGGCGAAGAAAAAGCTGGCAAGCCGGGCGGTATCCGGCCACGATCTCCCGGCGCAAACCATTTCGCAGGCTCGGTCATGATCGATATTCGTTCTTGCGCGGGATTGGACGAGATGGAGCAGTGCGTTAAGCTCCAAATCGAGATCTGGGGCTACGACGAAAGCGACGTAGTGCCGCGCAAAACATTTCTGCTGGCGCAAAAGATTGGCGGCCAGGTGATGGGCGCCTTCGACAGCGAACTCGTGGGCAGTGCGGAAGAGACCAGGGCCAAAGCGCTGGTTGGTTTCGCCATGTCTTTGCCGGGAATTAAGAAGACTGCAAAAAGACCGCAGCTGTATCTCCATTCCCACATGCTGGCTGTCCGGACGTCCCACCGCAACCGCGGCATCGGCGCGCAACTTAAATGGGAGCAACGGCGTGAAGCTCTGTCGCGGGGCATTCGGCGCATCGAGTGGACCTTCGATCCGCTGGCGATAAAAAACGCTTTTTTGAATATCCACAGGCTCGGCGCCATTTCACGTACCTACCTTGTGGATTTCTATGGTGTATCCTCTTCTCGGCTGCAGGGTGGGCTCCCGACGGATCGTCTCTTGGCCGAATGGGAGCTGGATTCCCCGCGAGTGGGGGCAATCCTTGCCCGGCGCCCGGCGGCCGTACGCAGAATCGAAGAACGCGTACTGGTTCCATCCCCCATTGACCAGTGGAAGGCCAGCGAAGCGAGCCGCGCAAGAGCTCTCGCTGTCCAGCTTGAGAATCGAAGGAAGTTCCAGGAAGCATTTTCGCGGGGGCTGGTTGTACTAGGTTTCTCTCGCGATGCAGATGGAAATGGAGTCTACGAACTGGGATCCCTCGCCCACGAGGATTCGAGCCCCGGTTCTGGTGTCACTAAGGAAAACACGACTTTATGAGAATCGATGCGATCGTTCTGCGTGAACTGCATATGCCGCTGGTGCGTCCGTTTGAAACCAGCTTTGGCGTCACCCGTAACCGGAGAATCGTGCTTGCGGAGGTCCAGTCAGAAGGACTGACCGGCTGGGGCGAATGTACCGCCGGCGAGCGGCCGCACTTCTCCAGCGAATCGACCGATACGGCGTGGCAGGTTCTGGTGAACGAACTGGCGCCGATGCTGGCTGCCGAGTTTCCAGAGCACGGGGGCGAGTGCCCGCGGATCTTCCGCGCGGTGCGCGGCAATCCCATGGCTAAAGCCGCTCTCGAGAACGCCATATGGGATCTTGAGGCCCAGCGCGAAGGCATCTCTCTTTCCCGCTTATTGGGCGGCGTTCGCGATACCATCCCCTGCGGCGTCTCTCTCGGCATCCAGTCCTCGATTCCCGAATTGCTTGCGATCGTGGAACGCGAGTTGGACGCCGGCTATCAGCGCATCAAGCTCAAGTGCAAACCGGGCTGGGATGTCGATGTCTTCGAGCGCGTGCGCAGCCGCTGGCCGGGCATCCTGCTCAGTTGCGACGCCAACTCGTCCTATCGCCTGCGCGATGAAGACCATCTGGTTTCGTTTGACGCTTTCGATCTGCTCATGATCGAGCAGCCTTTGTGGCACGATGACTTTTACTTCCACTCCGTGCTGCAGAAGCGCCTGAACACGCCGATTTGCCTCGATGAATCGATCCGCAACCGACGCGATGCGCTGGCGGCGATCGAGATGGAATCGTGCAGGATCATCAACATCAAGCTGGGCCGTGTGGGAGGATTCTCCGAGGCCATCGCCGTACACAACGCGGCGCTGGAGCGGGGTATCCCCGTCTGGTGCGGCGGCATGTTGGAGTCCGGCGTGGGCCGCTCGCACAATATCGCGCTCTCGACCCTCGAAGGGTTCACCCTGCCCGGCGATGTCTCGGCTTCCGCACGTTACTTTGCCGAGGACATCGTCGAGCCTGAGGTTACCGTTTCTTCAGAGGGTGAGATTGCAATTCCCGATACGCCCGGCCGTGGCTACGAAGTGCGCGCCGATCTGGTGGAGCAGCTTACCGTGCGCAAGGAGACCATCCGCGAGATGGCATTGGTGGCTTGAGAAGGTCGCAGCAAGGGGCTTTTCAAGTCACTCGCTCGCCTTCAGAGACTCGTCCACTTCTGAGCGCGAAGGCAAAGATGCGGCTGCTTACTGCTTCGCCGCTTTTACCGCCGCAGTGAGCGCGGGAACCACTTCGAACAGGTCGCCGACGATGCCGTAATCGGCCACTTCGAAGATGGGCGCGTCGGGGTCTTTGTTGACGGCCACAATGCACTGCGAGCCTTTCATCCCCACCAGGTGCTGGATGGAGCCGGAGATGCCGACTGCCAGGTAGAGGCGAGGCGCGACCGTCTGGCCGGAGCTGCCCACCTGCCGCTCCATGGGCAGCCAGCCGTTGTCGCAGATGGGCCTCGAGGCGGCCAGTTCCGCGCCCAGCGCTGTGGCCAGCTCCTGCACGAGCGGAATGTGTTCCGCACCCCTGATGCCACGGCCCACGCTCACGATTCGCTGCGCCGAACCCAGGTCCACGGTCTGCTCGGAGCCGCGGAAGGGATCGCCTGGTTTGGTATGGATTGCGCCCGCCGGGATTTCGGGAGTGAAGTGGGAAATGTTCATCGTGCCGCCGCTGGGCAAATCGTCAGAAAATGCCCCGCTCTGGATCGAGACAAAACACGGTCCGGTGCCTTGATGGCGGTAGCTTGCGTTCAACCTTCCTTGGAATAATTGCCGCACGAATAATGGCCCTGCCTCAATCGCCGTCACATCGCCGATCAAGACCTGCCCGAATCGCACAGCCAGGCGCGGAACGAAATCGCGCGCCTGGTAGCTATGAGGGAAAACGACATAAGCCGGCTCAAGTTTTCGGATCAACTGTTCGAAGGCCAGCACATAGCCGTCAGCGGTGTAGGTTTCAAGCAGCGGGTGCTGGATTGCATGCGCAAGCGCGGGCGGAGGCCCAGAAATTACAACAAAGAGGTTCGTGTTCGGATCGCCAACCCCGGCAACTTCTATCGGCAGGCCTGTCAAACCGGCAAGGATGCGGCCAGCGGCTAAAGTTTCCTTGAAGAATCGGGCCTTGCCGTCGTTCCTCGCTTCCTGCACAACCAGAATGCCGCTCATAGCACCCGCGCCTCCGTCTTCAATTTCTCAACCAGAGCCGCCGCAGCTTCCTGGGCCGAGCCGGGAAGAATTTGCGTTGATTTTTGCTTCTTGGGCAGAGAAATTTGCTCGAGTAGAACCGCCGGCACGGCATCCACGCCGAGATCCGCCGCGCTCACGGCCCGGAGTTCCTTGGTCTTGGCGCGCTTGATGCCCATCAATGTGGCGTAGCGCAGCTTGTTGCCGCCCGACTGCACGGTCAGCACGGCAGGCAGCGGCAATTCGATCTGCTGAAACCATCCTTCTTCCAGCTCGCGCTTTACGTTAATGCCGTCGCCGGTCCTCTCCACGTGAAGGATCAGCGTCGCGTGTGGAAGCCCGAGCAACTCGGCAACCATCACGCCGGTTTGGCCCAATCCCAGGTCTTCCGATTGCAGGCCGGTGAGCACCAGGTCGGGATTCTCGTGTTGGATCGCGGCGGCCAGCAGACGTGCAACGCCCAGCGCATCGCGGTCAACCGGGTCGTCGCAAACCACATGGATCGCGCGGTCCGCGCCTTTGGCCAGCGCCTCGCGAAGCACCGAAGCCACGCGCTCCGGCCCCACGCTCAACACAATGACCTCGCCGCCGTTCTTCTCTTTGAGCAGCAGAGCTTCTTCGAGTGCGTAGGCATCGGGCTCGTTCATCGCCCACTGCAGATCGGATTCATCGATCCATTTGCCGCCAGCGGCAATGCGCACCGGCGCATCGCGGTCGGGGACTTGCTTGATGGCAACAACGACCTTCATGCCTAAAACGCTCCTGAACCATTATCGAGAACGGCAAAGTAAAGAACATCCTTTTGGATGGAAAGACAACCGCAGATCCTTCGGCCCCGTCCCGCTGCCGCGGGACTCCGCTCAGGATGACATTTTCGCTTTGTATCTGCATTATGCAATCAATTTCACTCCGGCAGCCTGCGCGCAGCGATCTCGGCAATGTCCATCAACTCCGGCGCACCTTCGCCTTTGGCCGCGAACGCATCCCGGAACATCGTATTGCAGAACGGGCAGGCTGCGGCGACGACTTTTGCACCAGTCGCCGCCAGTTCCGCCGCGCGCACCTCGCTCACACGCTCGCCCTTCTCCTCGCCCAAGAACGCCAGTCCTCCGCCGGCGCCGCAGCAGAAGCTGCGTTCGCGCGAGCGCGGAGCCTCCATCAAATCTCCGGCCAGCGCGGCAATCCGGCGCGGCTCCTCGTAAACCCCGCGATAGCGGCCCAAATAGCACGGATCGTGAAAGACGATTTTTTCGTTCCCCGGTCTCAAAGTCGAGACCGGGGGCACCCGTAGCCGCTCCGCAAATCGCGCCAGGAACTCGCTGTGATGCTCGACCTGGGGCGGTGTTCCGTACGCCTTCCAATCTTCCTGGATGGTGCGGACGCAATGCGGACAGATCGAGACGATCCTCTTCACCTTGTTCTGCGCCATAGCTTCCAGATTCGCGCCGGCCAGTTGCTCGAAAAGCAGGTCGTTGCCCAACCGCCGCACGGGATCGCCGGTGCACTTTTCCTTACGCAGCACGCCGAAGCTCGTGCCCAGGTATCGCATCACCTTGACGAGCGACAAAACGATCTCGCGCCCGCGCGGATCGTACGCACCCATGCAGCCCAGCCACAAACAGTATTCCTGCGTGCCGTCGAAGAAGGGCAGGGCATTCTTCTCGATGAATTTATCGCGCTCCGCCGTGCTCATGTCCAGCGCGTTGCTGCCGCGCTCCAGGATGAGGAAGAGCTTGGCTCCGTGATCGTCTTGCCACGCGCCCGTGTTTACGGCGCCGCGCCGCAGCCCCACCAGAATCGGCACGTGCTCGATTCCGACTGGGCACTGGAACTCGCAGGCTCCGCACGTCGTGCACTGGAACGCCGCCTCCTGCGCGTTGTACTTGCCCAGCAGCGGCTCCTCGGAAGCTGGTCCGTACTCATTCAAGTAGTCGCGCAGTCCGAGCACGATTTCCTTCGGGTTTAGCAGCTTGCCGGTGTTGTTGGCGGGGCAATGCTCCATGCAGCGCCCGCACTCCACGCAGGAGTACGCTTGCAGGCTGACGAGCCGCGTCAGATCTTTGCCGCTGACAAGTCCGAAATCCTCATCGCCAACCAGCGGAGGAATGTGGGCGAAGCCGCCCCGCGAGAAGAAGACGGTAAACGGGCTGAGGACCAGGTGCAGGTGCTTGGTATGCGGAATCACGGGAAGAAACGCCAGGAGAGTAAGTGTGTGCGCCCACCACAAAACCCGCGCTGCATCGCCCGCGCCGTTCACAAAGAACGCCGCCAGATACGTGACCATCAGCACGAAAATCAGCAGCGCGACCAGGCCCGATCCCCACGAAAGCTCGCCCAGCCACTTGGGCCGCGCCAGGAACCGGCGCACAAAGAGCCCCGAAATGCCCACGGCGCAGGCGGCGGCGAAGGCGGCCGCGAAGTAGAAATACAGCCGTCCAGCGCGGCCGGCTGGATCGAGAAACGCGAGCCCGAAGATCGAAGCGCAGTGGTTCACCGTCACCAGCGCGAAGGCGCAAAAGGCCCAGAAGACCAGGGCGTGAGCCATGCCTGCGAGCGGCCGTTCGCGGATGACCTTGGCCTGGCACAGCACCTCCCGGACGAAATCGCGCACACGCCTGCCGATCGGAAAGAGGTGGAAGCCGGGGTCTTTTTTCGATTGCAGGATTTTTGCCAGGATTGGTCCGAACCGCCGCCAGAAACCGTAGAGAGACGCGGCAGCAAGAGCAGCGAAGACGAATTTCTCCCCCAACGAAAATTGCTGGGGTTCGGCAAGGGTTGGAAGAAAAGCAGTCATCGAACTAAGCCGCTATGTCCGATCCGTTCACGCTGCTGATTGTATAGGAGTGGGACGGTCGAATCCGCGAGGATCAGAGGCTGGGAAAGCTCAGCAGCGCACGATCTTCGGCGACTCGATTCCGTGCGTGGCGTTGCGCGTATCCACAACAAGCTGCGCCTGCTCGACGATGCGGCGATAGTCGTAGCTGGAGTGGTCGGTGACGATCACCACGGCATCGTACTGCCCGAGATTCTCCAGCGGCGTACAGGTCATGTTCAGATCGTAGCGGCGTCCACGGCCCACGGCAGGGAAGTAAGGATCGTTGTAAGCCACGTCGGCGCCCCGCTTGCGCAGCAGTTCGATGATCGTGAGCGCCGGCGACTCGCGCAGGTCATCGATATCGCGCTTGTAGGCCAGCCCCAGCACGAGCACCTTCGCACCCTGAAGGGATTTCGAGTACTTGTTCAGGGCGGCCGATACCTGATCGAGCACGAAATACGGCATGGCCGTGTTCACCTCGCCGGCCAGCTCGATAAAACGGGTGCGAAAGTCGAACTCGCGCGCCTTCCACGAAAGATAGAAGGGATCGATGGGGATACAATGCCCGCCCAGGCCGGGACCTGGATAAAAGGCCTGGAAACCAAAGGGTTTGGTATTGGCCGCCGCGATCACCTCGTGAATGTCGATGCCCATCCTCATGCACAACTGCTTGAGCTCGTTCACGAGCGCGATGTTCACGCATCGATAGATGTTCTCGAGGAGCTTTGTCATCTCCGCGACCGCGGGACTGCTGACGGGCGCCACGTGGCGGAAGATGGCGCTATACATGGCCGCGGCAAGCTCTACGGCAGCCGCGCCGCATCCGCCCAGCACTTTGGGAACATCGCGCCGGTCGATGCTCTCGTTTCCGGGATCCTCGCGCTCCGGGGAAAACACCACGTGCACGCCGGCGTCCTGCTCGCCGCGCGCAACCTTCAGGCCGCGCGGATTGCCGGCCTCCAGCAGCGGAACGACGATCTCTTCCGTGGTGCCGGGGTAAGTTGTGCTTTCCAGCGCGATCAACTGGCCCTCATGAATGTGCGGCGCAATCGCTTCCACCGTCCCGATCACGTAGCTCATGTCGGGCTCGCGGTGCTCGTCGAGCGGCGTGGGCACGCAGAGGATGACCGCATCCATCCGGGCCGCTTCGGAGTAGTCCGTGGTGGCGTGGAAGCCCGCCTTTCGCGCCTCCAGAATCGCATCGGGAAGAATGCGCACGATGTACGACCCCCCGGCATTGAGTGTCGCCACCTTGTCCGGTGCGATATCGAATCCCGTCACGCGGAACCGCTCGCGGCTGAACAGCAGCGCCAGCGGCAATCCAACGTAGCCCATCCCCACGATCCCGATGCGGGCCTCGCGGGTTTCCATCCTGTGTTTGAGTTCTGCGACGCGATTCACGGCCCCGGCTTTCATGCTGTCGATTGTACGGCCAGACCGCGGTCAGATCGGCTCGGCAGAGTATCCTACCCTGTGCTGGCCGTCGATCCGGCCGCGCATTATTTGTCTTTTTGGGGTGCGGACTTGGCCAAGTATCTCGTTACCGGGGCCGCCGGATTCATCGGCCGCTCCATCGCCGCGGCGCTGCTCGCGCGCGGCGAAGCAGTACGTGGCGTTGACAGCTTTATTACCGGCAAACGCGCGAATCTGGCCGGCCTTGAAGCCATGGAGTTTATCGTGGGCGATCTGGCCGATCCGGCTGTCTGCGAGCGGGCCTGCGCGGGCGTGGAGATGGTTTTCCACGAGGCTGCGCTGGCCTCGGTTCCGCGCTCCGTAGCCGACCCCGCGGCTACAAACCGCAACTGCGTGGACGCAACGGTCAACCTGCTCGTGGCAGCTCGCGCAGCCGGCGTGCGCCGCGTCATTTACGCCGGCTCTTCGTCGGTCTACGGCGACACGCCCACGCTGCCTAAGCACGAGGAGATGCTGCCCAGCCCCATGAGCCCCTACGCCGTGGCCAAGCTGGCCGGCGAGCACTATTTGCGCGTCTTTACCCGCGTCTATGGTCTTGAGACGGTTACTCTGCGCTACTTCAACGTCTTCGGTCCCTTTCAGGATCCTGCTTCGCACTACTCCGGCGTCCTGGCCATCTTCTGCCGCAAAATGCTCGCCGGCGAGCAACCCACGATCTACGGCGACGGCGAGCAGAGCCGGGACTTTACCTTCATCCAGAACGTCGTTGAGGCCAACCTGCTGGCTGCTGCTGCGCCGGCGGAGAAGGTCTCCGGCCAAATGATGAATGTGGCCACCGGCGCGGCCGTCACGCTGAATCGGGCCTTTGACGCTTTCTGCGAACTCACCGGCTACCGCGGCAAGCCGGCCTACGCGGAACCGCGCCCGGGCGATATTCGCCACTCGCTGGCCGGCATTCACCGGGCGCAGGCGCTGCTCGGCTACACGCCTCAAGTCGATTTTCGCGAGGGACTCCGCCGCACGGTCGAGTGGTATAAGGCTTCGTGACAAAGAGTTAACGGGCTGGGACCCATCGCAATTTTCCCGGCGCCATCTGGTTTTTTGCCCCGCTTCGGCTGTTCCAGGCCGTCCGCTGTTTTGCCGCGGACCGAATCGACAGGGTAAGCCTTTTGGGGTAATCTGCTGAATTTGTGATGCAAACCATTGACGAACGGTGAACGATGAACGAAACTGACTAGGATTTTCCCCAGCAGTGCTTTTGGTTCTGAACGCCAGGGCTACCGCTTTTGCTTCCGAGGTGTAGGGCGAAAGAGGGGCTCATGGCGAGGATTCGCTGCGGTCTGCCACGGCAGAGCTCCGCATTCCATCCCGGAAATCCGGCTGGATGCAAGAGCGGCTGCAACTGCGCGCGGGGATCTTTGCGATCGAGGTTTCCATCCATTGCCGGGTACTCTGCCTCTTCAGAACGCATCGTCGGGCGACTCGGGATCGCGGGCTGCCGCTGAGACGATCCCGTGCGCTTCCACCTCTCTGCGCGATCTTTGCCGGCAGGTTTGGCGACGCCGCCGCATGGTTGCGGCCATCGAAGGCGCGCTTTTGCTGCTGTGCCTCCTCTATTGCCTCATCGCTCCCAACCAGTACGAAGCGGCCGCGCGGGTTGAGCTGCGCACCGCTCCGGTTTCAGCGCTCAGCCTCGATGGCGAGGAGCCGGCAGTCCCGTCCTCCATCCTTTCGGCGCCCATTGCCCTGGAGACATTGGCCAGCGTTCTGCGCAGCGATCAGCTTGCGTGGCGCGTGATCACCGGGCTAAAGCTCTACCAGGCGCCGGGCTTCTGCGGCAGCTTTCCCCGCCGCTTTCCCGGCTTTCATGCCGAAAATCCCTCGCCCGACGCCCAGGCGTGGCTCCTGGAGAGATTCTCGCGGCGCTTGCATGTGCAGGCGATGGCACGCTCGTTGCTGCTCGAGATCCGGTTTCGCTCTCACGACGCGGCGTTGTCGGCCGCCGTGGTGAACGGCTTGATCCGCGTCTATGGCGAGCAGGAGACGGAATCGCAGATTCAGGCCACGGCCCAGGCGTCCGCATGGCTCAACGCACAGCTTGCCGGTTTGAAGGCTCGCGTGGATAGCGACCAGCAGCGTCTGGCTGATTTCGAGAATCGGCACGGGATTGTGAGCACGCCGGAGGTGCTGGCCAACGGCCAGCCGGGCGAAACCGAACACAGTTCGGCGCTGCTCGAGATGGACGAGCTTAGCCGGCAGCTTGTGGCCGCCACCACGGACCGCATTCTGGCCGAGGCGGAGTACCGTGCCGCTTCGCAGGGCGACCCGGAGTTGGTCATCGCCTCCGACCCGCGCCTGCAGGCCGACAGCGCCAACTTTGCCACCACGCTCCTCGAGCAGATTCGCGCCCGCCGCAGCGATCTGGAACAGGAGCAGGCCCAGCTCAGCGCCGAGCACGGCCCCGGCTTTCCCCGTGTCGTCGAGATTGGCCGCCAGTTACAGGATCTCGACCGGCAGAAACAGGCCGAGGACGCCAAACTGATCGGACGATTCCGAAGCAACTGGCAGACCGCCCTCGACCGCGAGCAGTTAGTGCGCAAAAGCCTGGATCAGGTGACCGGAGAAGGCATGAAACTGAACGAGGCCGCAACCCAGTATGCCGTCATGCGGCAGGAGGCGAACGCCAGTCACGATCTGTACCTGCGCGTCCAGGAAAAGGCCGAGGAAGCGGGCCTGGCCGCGGGCGTGCGCGCCTCCAACATTTCGGTAGTGGATTCTGCCCGCCAGCCGGTCAAACCCGTGGCGCCCGATCCGCCGCTGTATCTCGCCATTACATTCTTCGTAGGACTCTGGCTGGCCGGCGGAGCCGCGCTGTTGCGAGATGCGTTGGGCGCCAAAGGGGCGAGGGCAGCCGTTACGATCCTCGTATTGCTCGCGGCGGGCGCGGGCATACGCGCGCAAGCGCCCACTCCGAGCACTTCCGGCCTGCCCACGGGTGTCGCCAGCTTTCCGCAGACACAAGAGACCAAAAGCCTGCCCAATCCCAAGGAAGCTCCCACGATCTGGGACAACGCGGGGGCGGCGGGCGTGGCCGGCGCGACGCCCCCAGGCGCGACGCAATCTTCCGCGCCCATGCCGGCCCCCCTCGGTCCCGGCGATTTTCTCGACATCGGCGAGTACCACACGCCCGAGTTCCACTCCACGGTGCGCGTTTCTGCCGAAGGAACCGTGACTCTGCCATTGATCGGCGACGTGAAAATCTCCGGAATGGACGAGCACGCCGCGGCGCGCGCCATTGAAGCCGCTCTCCTGGCCAAAG
>JBEKXX010000016.1:0-32755 GCA_049511595.1 Occallatibacter sp.
ATATTCGCCCGAAACCGAATACGTTCCCGTTCCGCCCGTCGACACCACCAGCACCGGAACGCCTTCGCCCTTCAGCATCGCCGACGCATCCACCAGCGTCTTGCTACCCTGCCGCACCACCTCGTCGCGTCCCGGGCTCTTCGCTATCGCCTGCAGGTGCCCGTCGTAGCCCATGACGCCACACACCCTCAACCCCTGGCTCAGCGCATACTTCGCCAGATCGAGCGCAGCTTCGGCATCCCGCACACCGCAGCGGTTCAGGCCGATATCGATATCGGGCACAACCTGAATCTGCACCTTTTTGTTCCGCTGCGCCCGCGCAAAATCATTTACCGCTGCGCGGCTGTCCACCGCCGCAATCACTGTCGCGTGCCGGGAAATGTCCGCCAAACCCGCGGCTTTTTCATCCCCGCAGATTTCGTTCGCAATCAGGATGTTGTCCACGCCATGGCTGACCAGGATCTCGGCTTCGCGCAGTGTCGCGCAGGTCAGGCCAATCGCGCCGGCGCGGATCTGCTTCCGGGCCAGCAGCGGCGTTTTGTGATTCTTGAAATGCGGACGCAGCTTACACGGCTTGTCGCGAAAGAACGCAGCCATGCTCTCAAGATTCGACTCCATCGCGTCGAGGTCCACGACCAGCGCCGGCGTTTTGATCTCTGCTTTCTTCAAGTTGAACTCCGTATACTGCGAATAGGCCTCTCCCGACTCTCCCCGTGGACAAGCAATCTCTTGCAACAATCTCAGCGAAGTTCTCTGTAGTCCAACGGGCCGGCTCATCGCCCAGGACGCCCGTACCGGCGCCGCAGGAAAAGCGAGCGATGAGAGGTCGAGCTAAGGCAGTATTTCCTGGTACAGCTTCACTTCGAACCGTTCCACCAATTGCGGCCGTGCTACGTCGAAATAATGCTTGACGTAGCTGGTCGCGCAGTGCCGGTCAAACACTTCCTTGTCTTTCCACTTTTCGATGAACGTGATGCCGCGCTCGTCGTCCACGCGCTGATTCAACTCGTAGCGGATGCATCCCTCTTCCGCGAGCGTAGGCTTGATCAGAACGTGCAGCGCCTCGATCAGCTCCTCGGTCTTGCCCTCGAAGGCCCAGAACTCCGCCACACACACTACCTGAGTTGTGTTTTTGCTGTGCATAACTCACTTCCCTCGACTGCCGATTTCAGTGAAAGATAAAGGTCGTACGCCCTCTCCGGCGTCTCGTTGTCATGGACCACCGCACGAACCGCCTGGATCATGGCCTTGGGCGCGTCGCACTGGAAGATGTTGCGTCCCATGTCGACGCCGGCCGCGCCCTCACTCACCGCCCGGTATGCCATCCGCAATGCGTCAATCTCCGGCAGCTTCTTGCCGCCGGCGATCACCAGCGGTACCGGGCATCCCGCGGCTACCGCCGCGAACCCTTTCTCGCAGTAGTACGTCTTCACGAAGTTCGCGCCCAGTTCCGCGCAGATGCGCGTTGCCAGACCCAGGTACTTCGCGTCCCGCGCCAACTCTTTGCCCACTCCCGTCACGGCCATGGTTGGAATCCCGTGCCGGTTTCCTGCATTCACGATCTCGACCAGGTTGCCGATCGATTCGTGCTCGTGAACGCCGCCGATATACACCTGCACCGCGAGCGCCGATGCGTTGACCCGCACCGCATCCTCGATATCGACAGCGATGCGCTCGTTCGAAAGCTCCTTGAGAATACTCTGCCCTCCGGTCGACCGCAGCACCACCGGCTTGGCGATCTCCGGAGGAATCGTGCTGCGCAGTGCGCCCCGCGTGATCATCAGCGCGTCGGCATAAGGAATCAGCGGGCAGATCGTCACATCGATGCGCTCCAGCCCCGTCGTCGGCCCCTGAAAATACCCGTGATCGACCGCAAGCATCACGGTCCGGCAGTCGTCAGGCGAAAAAATCCGCGCCAGCCGGTTTTTCATGCCCCAGTCCAGAGCGTTGCTGCCCTTCAGCGCAAACGCGTGGCTGGTCTGGGGCACTTCGAGATAGAAGTTTTTCCGTTCTAAAATGTCATCCGCATCAGGCATCTTCAACTCTCCTTTGCTGTCGCCAGCGCCACGCTGAAGCCTCGAAACAACAGCGCCATCGACGTTGCTCCCGCGTCGGGACATCCCAGTGTCTTGTCGCCCAGGTACCTGGCCCGGCCATACCGGGCAACCAGATTCCTCGTCGACGCCGCACCTGCCTCGGCAGCCGCAGCCGCATCGTTCATTGCCTCGCTCATGTTTTTGCCGCTCGCCGCCGCCGTACCAAATGCCTCGACCGCGGGAACGAGCGCATCCATCATCGTCTTGTCTCCCGGCTTGGCCTTGGTCCGTTTTTGCACTGACTGCAGTCCCGCCTCCAGGCTTTTCGCCAGTGCTGCACAATCGGCCGCGCCGCCCAATTCCGTGCCGCCCATGCCACCGATGAAGCTCCCCAGAAGCGCGCTTGACGCCCCTCCATCCACGCCCATTACGCTCCACCCGGCCTGGTGGAGCGTTTCGCTCAGGCTCCGCTCATTTGGCGACGACCCGATGGCGCTCTCCAGGATTTCCATGGCTCGCATCATGGTCGTTCCATGGTCCCCATCGCCGCACTGTGAGTCAAGTTGAGACAAAATCTCGTTCTGGCTGCGGATCAACTGCGCCGCCTCAGCGAACATTCTCCGCAGTTCCGTCCTGGAAACGCATTCCTTCATGGCCGAGCAAAGAACGGCGCGTCCGCAGGCTCATCCCACAACCGGATCAGTTCCGGATCCATGCGCGCAATCATCATCTGGAATCCTGCCTGCTCCTGCGTTGTAATGAATTCGCCGATCGCGCTCCGTACCAGTTTGATCTTCTTTACCTCCAGCAGTTGCGCCACCCGCCGGAATATCAGAAAGAGCTCCATCAGTGTAGTCGCGCCCGCTCCATTCAGCAGAACGAGCAGCTCGTCGCCTTCCTTCGCGCCCAGATCATCGAGCAGCTTCTCCAGCATGATCTTCGCGGTCTCGTCGGCGCTCTTCAGTGTCATTCTTCCCGTACCGGCCTCGCCGTGCTGGCCCATGCCGATTTCCATTTCGTCGTCGCCGAGCTCGAAGATCGGGTGGCCCGTCGCCGGATGTGTCGCTGTCCGCACCGCCACGGCCAGGGTACGCATGTTGTCCGCCATGCGCTGCGCAATCCCCGCGCACTCGTCCAGGGAGGCGCCCAGCTCCGCCGCCGCCCCTGCCACCTTGTATACCGCCACGCAGCCTACCAGCCCACGGCGGTCGCCAACCGGCCCCGAGATATCCTCCTCGGTCAGCACCATCTTCACCGGCAGCTTCTCCCGCTGCGCCATTTCCATCGAAATGTTCGCCGAAAGCACGTCGCCTGCGTGATTGAGCACAATCAGCAGCGCGCTCGAGCCTTCCTTGCACGCATCGCGCAGTGCGTCTACGCACTTTGGCGCGCCCGGTGCGGCAAAAATCTCGCCCGCCACGCTCACGTCCAGCATTCCCTTGCCGACGAATCCGCTCAGCCCCGGCTCGTGCCCGCTGCCGCCGATGGTCACCAGCCGCACCTTGCCTGGGGCCTTCGGCGCGACGCGCACAACCGTCCCCGCGCCGCTAAGCTTAACCTTGTCTGGATGCGCGAGCACGTAGCCTTCGAGCAGCTCCCGCACCACGTTCTTTGGGTCATTGAGAAACTTCTTCATTCGCATAGCGCCCGACTCCCACTGCCTCCCCGGCCTGCTCCGTTGCGCCCCGCCGTAAACCGAAGTCCTTTCCACTCCACGCCAACCTCACTGCAGGTTCTCGCGATCCGCTGGGTGCGGCTCAAACCTCCGCCGTCTGCCCGCCGTCCACATACAACAAGGCTCCGGTCACGAACGAAGCATCGTCCGACGCCAAAAACACCGCCGCCCCTGCAAGCTCTTCCGGCCGCCCCAGCCTACCCATTGGAAACGTCTTCGCAAACGCCTCCAGTTGATCCGGCGTCAGCGCATTGCGCAGCATCGGCGTGTCCGTCGGTCCCGGGCAAATCGCATTCACGCGAACCCCCTGCCTGGCGTGATCTACCGCCATGGCTCGAGTCAGCAGCGTCACGCCACCCTTCGAACTCACATAAGCCACAGCGTGGGCGCAGGCATCGTGCGCTCCCGTCGTCGACGCAACATTGATCACCGATCCCTTGCCCTGCGCAATCATATGGGGCAAACACGCCTGCGAACAGAGGAATGTTCCGGTCAGGTTCACGGCCATGATCCTGTTCCAGATCTCTTCTGAGGTCTCGACAGCCGTCCCATAGGCGAGAATCCCCGCTCCATTAAAGAGGATATGCAGGCCGCCCAGACTGTCAATCGTCTGTTGGACGGCCCGCCTCGCCTGATCCGCACTCGACACATCGAGGTGAAAAAACTCGGCTCGCCCGCCGGCGGCGCGAATCCGCTCCACCGTCTCCCGGCCATTCTTGTCATCTGTATCGGCAGCCATCACGGCCGCACCTTCTGCCGCAAACCGTACCGCTACGGCCTGTCCAATTCCCGAGGCCGCCCCGGTCACCAGCGCAATACGGTTTTGAAGCTTCATAAGTACCTCCGATGTCGTAGGGGAATCGCGGCGCAACGGGCGGGAACGGACCCATACTCTTACAAGCATATTGCAGAAGGCTATAAGATACCTACGAATGAATCTTGCAAAAACCCGGTTCCCAGGGGCGAGCTCATCGTGCACCGTAAGGGTCCAACAAAAAACCTGCTTGATCTTCAGAGACTCGGAGCAACCCGAATCCTATAGCGGGTCTCCTGCGTGTATGGACCAAGGCACAATCGCTAACTGGCTTTTTCATCGAGAAAAGGCCGCCTTGAATACTGTCCGAAATAGCTCATAGCTGCAGGAGAACCGCCGTAATCTCCCGATCCGCACTTAGAAAATCGCTAGCGGATTGAACAACGAGCCTGTCCCACCGGGAAGACGCAGCGGCGCCGCAACAGTTAAAAACTCCCATCGATGCTCCTCGCTGCAGATCGCGGAGACGTCCTCGAGATTCAGGCTGTCGGCGCATATCATGCCCATAGCGCCGATCTGTAGAGCATGAATCGGATAGGCGACGCCTTCGACGTTACTGGGCACTGTCTCGCCGTCTCCGTCGGGAAAGAAGGCCGCTGCTTTCCGCTCGTGCAACAGCGGTATCGTATCGGCGTGCAGGCCGGCTTTCCCTTCGCCGTCGTATCCGTTGTTCCAGGGCCCGAGTTCAAGCCGGCGCCGGTGGTGTCCGGTCCTGAAAACGAAGATGTCTCCCTCTCCCAGCGAGACGCCCTGCGCCCGCTCGCACTCCTCCAGTTCTTTTCGCGTAACGGCCTCGCCTGGCTCAAGCCACTTGACGCCTCGGAAGCGCGGAATATCGAGTAGCACTCCTCGCCCAATGATCCCGTTGGCGTAAGCCGTAATATCCAGGCCCTTCGGCCCTCGCGAAGTCACCATCGAAGCCGGCCTGCCGTTATACAGCTTCCCCTCGTAGGCAATGTGACAAAGTGCGTCGATGTGCGTGTGGCAGTCACCGTGGATCTCGCTGCCGAAATAGTCGAGGGAAAATCCCGGTTCCCCGAAGCTCTTGTCGACCTCAAAAAGCATCGACATGTAGTGCGCCGCCGGCCGCGGATTGTCCGGCCCCGCGACCTTGTTGATCGGTACCGCCATCGATACTGACCGCCCGGTCTTCACCAGCGAGGCAGCCCGGTGAATCGTCTGCGGCGTAATGTAGTTCAGTGTCCCCCGCTCATCCTCGGCGCCCCACACTCCCCAGTTGCTTACTTTCCGGAAAAGCTGGTCGAACTGCTGTTTCGACATCGTGGCTGGCAAAGTCTTCATATTCGTCCTTCCCGCCGTGCAGAGTGTGGAAGCGCACTCCTCAACATCGGCAAAACTCACAGTCTACCTCACAACTCGATCCCCGTCTGTATGAAAGCCCCTGTGCCATACCGGTTTGCGTTGATGGGCCCGGAGTTTCAAGACCAGCGTATCGGGTAACCTCGTCGACATTCGCCTCCTTCACCAGTTTCACGATCAGCCGTGATAAGGCTTGCCTAAGCAGCAGCCTCATTGGCGCCGCTCTTCAAAGAGTTGCCGATGCAGGCCGTGGCTGTTGCCTTCAACGTGCTACCCTGTTGCACAACTATTTTGGCCATTTGCTCTCGACTGTAGACGACGAGTCGGGCCTTCTGGTGATAGTCCATTCGATCTCCTCATGAAAATCTGATCGCTTGTCACAACCAGCTTCTCTCGGTCAGATCAAATGGACAACCTGTTGAAATTTCACAACTAAAGCACAAGAATGCGAAGGCTAATTCGATGTAAAATTGGCAACTGCGTGCGAGGGAGGCCCCATGAAGCGAATTCTGAAAATTTCTGCAATTTGTGTGGCTGCACTGATCGCAGTGCTGCTGGTGGCTCCATTCTTTATCCCCGTCAGCCGATTTCGTCCGATCATTGAGGAACGAGCTTCACAGGCTCTCGGCCGCGAGGTGCAGGTTAGCGACCTCAGCCTGTCGTTGCTGAGCGGATCGGTATCTGCAAAGGATCTCTCGATCGCCGACGATCCAAAGTTCAGCGAGTCGGCGTTTCTACAGGCAAAGACGGTGAAGATTGGAGTCAGGATCTTGCCGCTGATTTTCTCAAAATCGCTTGAGGTCACCGGCGTAACGATCGAGAATCCGGAGGTGACTCTGCTACGGAATTCCCAGGGGGAGTGGAACTACTCTTCCCTGGGCGGATCGCAGCAAGCCGGCGGGGCGCCTGCTGTTGCGCCGCCCGGCAATGAAGCGCAGAAGACGAATAACACCTCCCCCGGATCGTTTCTTATTCATCAATTCACACTTCGAGAGGGCCGCGTCAACATAGGTTCCACCAATTTGCAGAAGCGCAGCACTTACGATCATGTGAACGTGGAGACATCGAATGTATCCATGACTTCGAAGTTTCCGCTTACAGTCACGGTGTCTCTACCCGGTGGAGGAACACTCCGGTTAACGGGCAGTGTGGGCCCTGTGGATTTAGGAGATGCTACCTTAACTCCGCTCGATGCCAAACTTGAAGTGAACGGTTTGAATCTAGCTTCCACAGGTTTTCTTGACCCCTCTGCCGGGCTCGGCGGGGTTGTTGACCTCTCGGCCGATGTTTCTTCGCAGAACGGGATAGCGGAAACGAATGGAACAGCGAAACTCGCTAAGGCATTGCTTGTTGCCGGAGGTTCAGCAGCATCTGTGCCGGTAACGCTGGATTTCCATACAAAATACGATCTGGCCAAGAGCTCCGGCGTTTTGGATCCTTCAACCGTGAAGATTGGGAATGCAGTAGCTAACCTTGATGGCACTTATCAAACGGCCGCCGATCGAACGATGTTAACCGTAAAGCTGGACGCTAAGGGTATGCCAGCAACGGATTTGGAAGCGTTCCTGCCCGCGCTGGGCATTAACCTGCCGAAAGGCGCCTCGCTTCAGGCAGGTACGCTCGATGCGGACCTGAATATTTCAGGTCCGACGAACGATCTGGTCACCACCGGGAATGTCGGCCTCTTTTCGGCGAAGCTGGCGGGCTTCGATTTGGGATCGAAGATGTCCGCGATTTCGGCGCTCAGCGGCGTCAAGACTGGAAAAGACCTTGACATAGACAAGATCACCACCAATCTGCGCGTGGCCCCGGACGGCTTGCGAGTCGACAATTTTCTCGCGGTTATTCCCTCCCTTGGAAACCTCGCAGGCACCGGAACTGTTGATGCGAAGAACCAACTCGATTTCAAAATGGCAGCCACACTTACCAATGTTTTGGGCACTCTGGCCGCGCCCGTATCGGGCATAGCCGGGGTTTTGGGAAAAGCTACCGGCTCCAAGAGCGGATGCAACAGCGGAACCACCGTACCTTTTATGATTCAGGGAACCATGTCGGAACCCAGCTTTGTGCCCGATGTGGGCGGGCTTGCCGCAGGGATGGTCAAATCGCAAGCCGGTTGCATCGTGAGAGCGGCTTCAGGGCTAAGCCCGGCATCAAAATCGGGCGCTATTAGCGGCATCTCGAACCTCTTCGGCAAAAAGAAGCAGCCTTGAAACGCTATGACGAGGGCAAACCTCTGCACAAACAACACCGGAATACCGTCTTGTCGTGGCGGGGCGAAGGCAACGCCGCGGGCGGCTCTCGCAGCGATGCAAACCGCAACCACAAGCGGGGCCGGCCTTTCGCAACCACACTCGATGCTCTGGTACAAAGGAAGTGGGGCGGAAGGTTAAGTCATCATGAAGAAGCTCTTGCACGAGGCAATTCTGGAGCGGCCCCTGCTCGGCGACGGGGCGATGGGAACGCAGTTGATGCTCGCCGGGTTGGGGCAGGACAACTGCGGCGAAGCATGGAATCTGACGCATCCGGAGCGAGTGCTCGCCATTCAGCGCCGTTATGCCGAAGCCGGCTCGGAGTGCATCATCACCAACACCTTTGGTGGATCGCGCATCGCGCTCAACCGCCACGGCGAGGCGGAGAACACAGCCGCCATCAACAAGGCGGGAGTGGAGATCGCGCGCCAAGCCTTCGACGGCAGAGAAGGGTATGTACTGGGAGACATCGGGCCTTTTGGAGGCTTGCTTGAGCCTTTCGGCGAATTCACCGAAGCTCAGGTTCGCAGCGCGTTTGAAGAGCAGGCCGCTGCTCTGGTCGAGGGCGGGGCGGACGCCGTCATCGTGGAGACGCAAACCGCGCTGGAAGAGCTATTGCTTGGCATGGAAGCCGCCCAGAGAGCGGGCGCGAAGTGCATCATCGGGTCGATGGCCTACAACGTGGCTCTCGACGGTTCCAACTTCCGGACTATGATGGGCGTGGGACCGGAACGCGCCGCGAGGTTCATGGAGGAGCACGGAGCGCACATCGTGGCCCTCAACTGCGGCGCCGGAATGGACATGCCGCGCGCGCTCATGGCCGTGAAGCGATACAAGAGCGCGAGCAGCCTGCCGGTGATGGTGCAGCCGAACGCCGGAAAACCACGACTGGTGAACGACAACATTGTGTACGACGAAACACCCGAACAAATGGGGAATGGCGTAATGCCGCTGCTCGAGTCGGGCGCAAACATCGTGGGCGCCTGTTGCGGCAGCACGCCGGAGCATATTCGCGCTTTCAGAAAGGCCATGGACGAGTTCCTGGAAATGAAGGGAATGGAGCCCGGCGGAGACCGGCGCTAAAGTCAAACTCAGTGATATCAACCTGGATGCCGGAGGCAAGCAATCCGCGCAAAGCGACGAAAAGCCCGGAGGCCGGTAATGGCGGCCGTGGTTTCCGGCCATGGCGCGGCAAGGGCCACAATGCCGGGCTGGAGAGTTCCCCGCAGGCGGAATCGAATATGCTTGAATGCATTCGACACGGAGAGATCAGTTGGTGCGGGCGACGGAACTGAACCACCCTGCTCAACTTTGTGATCCTGGAGCACAATGAATGCATCGTTCTGTACCTGAAGTGCTCACGCCCATTGCACATTACGCTGAGCTAAGCCCGCACGCCCCTGCGCTCGTGGCTACGAATGGCGTGGCCCTGGATTATCAGGAGCTTTGGCGGCAGATTGAGGCGTGCCGCGAACGGCTTGAGGAAGCCGGGATCTCGCCCGAAGAAATCGTTGCTGTGCTCTTGCCGCAAGGCGCGCTGCAGCTGATAGCGGTTACCGGCGTGATGAGTCGCTGCGCCTGCGCTCCTTTGCCGACAAGAACGGCTGTTGCCGAGGTAACCTCTCTTCTGCGCAGGCTCTCTGCATCCGCCCTTATCGCGTCTCCAGAGTTTGAGGCGGAATCCAGAGCCGCCGAGGCGTTGGGCATGACGGTTCTGCTGGCTCGTGCTGAAGTGTCTCCGAGGGAATGGCAGGTTCGCCGCACAGCCTCGCCGGTGCAGCGCAGACACGCGCTTTCCGATGCAAAGCTGATCTTTGCCACTTCTGCAACCACGAGCACGCCCAAGCTGGCGCCCCTGTCGGAACGCAATGTGGAGGCCGGAACTGCGTCGAGGAGAAGCTCACTGCGTTTGACTGCTTCGGACCGTCTGCTTCTGATGACTTCGCTCAGTCACATTACCGGAGCGGAGAATGCTCTTGCTCAATTCCAATGTGGCGGTACGGTGATTGCAACAGGCGGGTTTGAACCGGCCGCATACCTGGGTTGGCTGCATAAATTGAAACCCACATGGTACGCTTGCGCGCCGACGGTGCATCAGGCCGCGCTTGTGCAGCTGATGCGCGACCCTCCGGAGACACCGGTGTCGCTGCGATTTATCCAATCCGCCGGGGCCCCGCTCCCAGGCAAGGTGCGGCAAGGGTTGGAAGAGATTCTGCGAATCCCTGTATTCAACGACTACGGCATGACCGAGGCCTGCCCGATCGCGGTCGACACATTCATCCCCGGAGGCAGTGTTCCGGATTCTGCCGGGAAATCCTGCGGACTGGAAATTCGCATTATGGGGCCTGGAGGCCAACCGACCGCGCCTGGGTTTGAAGGTGAGATCGTGGTCCGTGGTTCCGCGGTCTTCTCCGGGTACCTCGACGATCCCGAAGCAAACGGCGTCGCCTTTCAGGATGGCTGGTTCCGAACGGGCGACGTGGGCCGCCTGGATGCAGACGGCAACCTGTTTGTCACCGGCCGGCTCAAGGAGATGATCAACCGCGGCGGGGAGAAGGTCGTGCCCAGCGAAGTGGACGCGGTGATGGCGTCTCATCCGGCGGTGCTTGAGGCCGCGGCGTTTGCCGTGCCGCATCCCACGCTGGGCGAAGACGTGGCCTGCGCTGTGGTTCTGCGCCCTGCAACAGAATCGCCCCTCCGCGTGGGAGAGCTTCGCCGTTTTGCGGCAACGCAGTTAGCCAGGTTCAAGGTTCCCAGCCGCATCTACTTTGTGGACGAGATTCCGCGCGGAGAACTCGGCAAGCCGCAGCGATGGCAGCTGGCGGAGCGGCTGGGCGGCAAGCGCGGCGCTCCGCCTTCGCCGGCCGAGATGTCGAACTGCAAAAGCGACGAGGTTTTTTACAGGGCCTACGAGATCTGGACACGGGTTCTGGATCGCGACGACCTCGGTTTCGAGGAGAACTTCTTCGACGCGGGAGGAGACTCGCTGGCCGCGATCACCATGCTCGCCGAAGTGGACCAGCGTTTCGGCAGCCAGACCAGCGCCCTGGCGGCGAGCTTTCTTGACGAGCCCACGCTCGCGCACCTGGTGGAACTGGTTGGCAGGGCCCCGATCCCGCGGCCCAGCGAGATATCTACGAGCGATATCCGCGTGTTTCCCATCAGCGAAGAAGGGTCCGAGCTGCGGCTGTTCTGCATTCCTGCCGACGGAGACGAGGGCCTTTACTTCCGGCGGCTGGCAACGCATCTGCGCGGGCGGGCGGATCTATGCATGATTCGCCCGACCAATACGTGGTTCAGCCAGTCGCTTTTCACCTTCGAGCAGGCCGGCGCAACAACCGCCAAGCTGATCCGCCAGTCGCAACCGGAAGGGCCGTATTTTGTGAGCGGCTATTGCTCCGGCGGCGTTGTCGCCGTCGAAGCGGCGCGGCAACTCATCCGCGAAGGTCAGAAGGTCCGGCTGGTTCTGTTTGATGCATACGTGCCGGGCTTCCCTTCTCCGTTGCGCGGCTGGCGTACGTGGCTGGAAAGCGCCCGCTGCCAGTGGCGCGCGCGCGGCAAAGCCGACAACGAAAACTATGCCCTGGATCCTCGTTTCGTTATCAAGCGCCTGGCTTGGCTGGCGATGGTCCCTCTTCGCCGGCTCCTTACTCCCGTGCAGCGCGCTGCCATCGTCCAGTGGTTTCTTCGCCGGGCGCAAGAAGGAAATCTCCCTCTTTATAAGGCCCGTCCCATCGAGGCTCCAATCCTTCACTTCCTTTGCGCACATGAGCCCAATGTGATCGGCCGCGATTCCCGCTTCGGATGGAGAGCGATGGCTGCCGGCGGCATCGAAGAACAGTACACGGCGTTCGATCACGTGAATGTGTTCCACGAGTCGAATCTGCCAAAGATGGTGGACACGCTTCTGAGGTGGTCAGGCGCCTGGCATCCGGCTGGCCAGCCAAGGACAGGGCAAAGCGCGCAGACCGAAGTCAAGGCCTGACTTCCGCATTCGTCACACGCTTTTCTTTGCGCTGCGATCGGCTGGGGGCGAAAGCTATGCGCCGGCACAATCCTGCAACTATTTGCCGTTTTTCCTCGTCCACCCAATAACGTGCCTGCGCGCGGCTGGGTGAGTTGTGGGCCGGGGTTCTTCTGTCATTCCCGCCTGCACCGCACGTGAGCGAAAGCCGTGCAGGCGCATGCACTTTTGGGCAGTTCAGCGCACCTGGTACTGACATAATCGTTTGCACATCCCGGGCACGATTTCGAATATGAGAAAATGTCCCTATCAAATCAAGTGTTCGTAACGAGACCTACGAAAAGAAGAAGACGATGGATCAGCCTTTGTCTGTTTCGCACTCTGCTCCTGGGCAACCGCCCAGCGGTTCAACAAAAAAACGCCGTCACCGCTGGATTTGGATGGTCATTCTCCTGCTCTTTGCGCTCTTATTCGTTTGGGTGTGGAGGCAGCACAGCGTAAGCTCCACGGCGCCTGCGGGAGGTGGACGCGGCGGCGCGATGGGCGGGCCCGTGGCGATTACCGCAGCCACGGCAACGAAGGGCAGCATCGGCGTCTATCTCGACGCTATCGGCACGGTTACACCGGAATACGCCGATTACATCACTGCGCAGGTGACGGGAGTGATCACGGCAGTCCATTACCGCGAAGGGCAGAGTGTTCGCAAAGGCGATCCGCTGATCGATATCGATCCGCGGCCTTACGCGGCGCAACTTGCCCAGGCGCAGGGCACCCTTGACCGAGACCAGAACCTGCTGGCCGAGGCGCAGATGGATCTGAAGCGCTATCAGGATGCGTGGGCCAAAAACGCCATTCCTCGCCAGACGCTGGAGGACCAGGAAAAGTTGGTCCTCCAGGATCAGGGAACGGTGCAGAACGACCAAGGCACCGTCCAATATGACCAGGTGGAAGTTGGCTACTGCCATATCACGTCGCCCATTGACGGGCGGCTGGGGCTGCGCCTTGTCGATCCAGGTAACCTGGTCACGGCCAACTCCACGACTCCGCTTGTGCTGGTTACGCAGATTCAGCCCATTACCGTGATCTTCACCCTGGCTGAGGATAGCTTGCCCGAGGTGCAGGAGCAAATGCGCAGCGGCAAAGCGCTCACAGTGGAAGCCTACGACCGGACGCAACAAAAGCTGCTGGAAAAAGGAAAACTGATCACAATCGACAACCAGATCGACTCCGTGACCGGGACGGTGAAGCTGCGCGCGCAATTCAATAATCCCGGTGAGTTGCTGTTTCCCAATGAGTTTGTGAACACCCGCCTGCTGGTGAAGACGCTCGACAACCAGACGCTCATTCCCTCCTCGGCGATCCAGCACAACGGCGCGACCGACTTTGTATTTCTCATCCAAAACAATAAGGCCGTGATGAGGACCGTGAAGTCGGGAATCTCGGACCAGGGAAACACCGCGGTAACAGGCATTAAACCGGGCGACGTGGTGGCCAACAGCAGCTTTCAAAAGTTAACAAACGGATCGCCGATTGTCCTCTCAAAGGTTACGATCCCGTCCACAACTTCCGATACCACCGAGGCCGCTCCATGAGCCCATCTCGGCCATTCATCCTGCGGCCGGTCGCTACCTCGCTGCTGATGGCCGCAATTCTACTGGCAGGCCTGGTTTCATATACACGGCTGCCTGTGTCGGCGCTGCCGCAGGTCGACTACCCGACGATTCAGGTAGTCACCTTCTATCCCGGAGCCAGCCCGGACGTGGTGGCGATGACCATTACGGCGCCGCTGGAACGCCAGTTTGGCGAAATGCAGGGTTTGAGCCAGATGACTTCGACCAGCGCCGGCGGCGTGTCGGTCATCGTCCTTCAGTTCAGCCTGTCTCTCAGCCTCGATGTGGCCGAGGAGGAAGTGCAGTCATCCATCAACGGTGGGCAAACATTTCTCCCGTCTGACCTCCCGGTTCCACCGATATACACCAAGTCCAATCCCGCCGACGCACCCATCCTGACGCTGGGAATCACCTCCGACACCATGCCGCTGTCGCAGGTGGAGGACATGGTCGATACACGCCTGGCGCCAAAGCTCTCGCAGTTGAACGGAGTGGGGCTGGTCAGCATCAGCGGAGGCCAGAAGCCGGCGGTGCGGATTCAGGTGAACCCGGTTGAATTATCCGCGCACGGTTTGAACATGGAGGATGTACGCACGGCTCTGACGCAGGCCAGCGTCAACTCCGCCAAGGGCAACTTTGATGGCCCGCGCCAGGATTACCAGATCGACGCTAACGATCAGATAACCAGCGCCGACGACTACAAGAACGTGGTAGTGGCTTACAGCAATGGCGCGCCGGTGTTCGTCAAGAACGTCGCCAACGTGGTCAACGGAGTGGAGAACACCAAGCAGGCCGCGTGGATGAATCTGGCGCCGGCGGTGATTCTCAATATCCAGAGGCAACCCGGAGCGAACACCATCAGCGTTGTCAACGAAATTCAGAAGGTGCTGCCGCAACTGGAGGTGAACCTTCCCGCGGGGATGAAAGTGACAACGCTGACCGACATGACCACCAGCATTCAAGCTTCAGTTCACGACGTGGAGTTTGAACTGATGCTGACGATCGGGCTAGTGGTGATGGTCATCTTTCTCTTTCTGCGCAGCCTGCGGGCCACGATTATCCCCAGTGTCGCCGTTCCGCTTTCGCTTGTCGGCACCTTTGCGGTGATGTATCTGCTTGGCTACTCGCTGGATAACCTGTCGCTGATGGCGCTGACGATCTCGACCGGATTCGTGGTGGACGACGCGATCGTGATGATCGAGAACATCAGCCGCTTTCTTGAAGCCGGCATGCCACCTCTTGAGGCCGCTCTCACCGGGGCGGGACAGATCGGCTTCACCATCATGTCGCTGACGGTTTCACTCATCGCTGTGCTCATTCCTCTGCTTTTCATGGGCGATGTTGTGGGCCGCCTGTTCCGCGAGTTCGCCGTCACACTGGCCGTCACCATTGTCATTTCGGCGGTGGTTTCGCTCACCCTGACGCCCATGATGTGTTCGCGCATCCTGCGCCACGATCCACAGAAGAAAGAAACCCGCTTCTACCGCGCGTCGGAACGAGCGGTGAACGGTCTGATCGCATTCTACGGGCGCACGCTCAGTGTGGTGCTCCGTTACCAGCCCATCACCTTGCTTGTGGCCCTAGCCACGCTGGCGCTGACGATCGTTCTCTATATTGAGATTCCTAAGGGGTTTTTCCCGGTGCAGGATACAGGAGTGATTCAGGGAATTTCGCAGGCCTCACAATCCATCTCCTTCGCCGCCATGAGCGAAAAACAGCAGGAGTTGGCGAAGATCATCCTCAAAGATCCCGCAGTGGAGAGTCTGTCTTCCTTTATCGGCGCCGATGGCATCAATACCACCCTGAACAGCGGCCGCATCTCGATCAACCTGAAACCGATCAATCAACGCATCGGCGCCTCGGACGTGATCCGCCGGCTGCAAACTAGCCTGAGCCAGGTGCACGGGATGCATCTTTATATGCAGCCAGTGCAGGACATCACGGTGGACGACCGCGTGAGCCGAACCCAGTACCAATACACGCTGGAAGACCCTGACACGAACGAGCTGAACGAGTGGACCGGTAAATTTGTGACGCAGTTGGACAGGCTGCCGGAGCTGGAAGACGTGGCGACGGACCAGCAGACGGGCGCAAAGGCAATTCAACTTTCGATCGACCGCGTGACCGCGTCGAGGCTCGGCATTGCGCCAACCACGATCGACAACACGCTTTACGACGCCTACGGACAGCGGGAGATCAGCACGCTGTACACGCAACTGAATCAATATCACGTAGTGCTTGAGACCGCGCCGGAGTGGCAGCAGAATCCCAAGAACCTGGGCGATCTCTACATTCAGTCGAACGCTTCGTCGGGCGCAACCGGCGCCGGCGCAGCGACATCGTATTCCTCCTCGGCCTCGGCGTCGGCGGGGTCGAACGCGCTGACGACTTCAGTGCGCTATACGCCGTCGTCGCAAGTTCTTAGTTCCCCGGCCTCGGTTCTAGCGGGCAGCGCGACAGGGGTCGGCTCGCCCAACACAGCGAGTTCCTCTGCGGGCGCCAACGCCATTCCGCTCAGCGCTTTCACGCAAGAGCACCAGACCACCGAGGCCCTTTCGATCAACCATCAGGGACAGTTCCCTTCGGTCACTGTTTCGTTCAACCTGGCGCAACACGCTTCCCTGGGAACCGCGATCAGCGACATCGAAAAAACGGTCAAGAACCTTCACTTCCCTGCCAGCTTACAGTCCGATTTCCAGGGCACGGCAGCATCGTTCCACAACTCTCTCTCCAACGAAGCGCTACTGATCCTTGCCGCACTGGTCGCGGTCTACATCGTTCTTGGTGTTCTCTATGAGAGCTTCATCCATCCGATAACCATTCTTTCCACGCTGCCTTCTGCGGGCGTAGGCGCACTTCTTGCGCTTATCATTTTCCGTCAGGATCTGGACGCGGTGGGCATCATCGGCATCATTCTGCTGATCGGCATTGTGAACAAGAACGGCATTTTGATCGTGGATTTTGCCCTGGAGGCCGAGCGGCAGCGCGGCAAGGACTCGACGGAAGCGATCTACGAAGCCAGCCTGCTGCGTTTCCGGCCTATCATGATGACCACCCTGGCCGCGTTGCTGGCGGGCGTTCCGTTGGCGGCCGGTACCGGACTGGGTTCGGAGTTGCGCCGGCCGCTGGGTATTGCCATGGTCGGCGGCCTGATATTGAGCCAGTTGCTCACTCTTTACACCACGCCGGTGATTTATATCTTTTTTGACCGCCTCGGTCAGCGCATCACCGGCCGCCACATCTCCCGCACCGCTGGCGGCGGATCACAGACGGGCGCGGAGAGCGCATGAACCTTTCGGCCCCATTCATCCGGCGGCCCGTAGGCACCACGCTGCTCACGATCGCCGTGGCCATTGCCGGAGCGGTTTCATTCGCAGTGTTGCCAGTGGCGCCATTGCCGCAGGTGGACTTCCCTACGATCAGCGTCTCGGCAGGCCTGCCCGGAGCCAGCGCGCAGATTATGGCGGCCTCGGTGGCGACCCCGCTGGAGCGCCAGTTCAGCCACATCGCAGGCATCACGGAGATGACCTCGTCGAGTTCGCTGGGGTCGACGAACGTAACCATGCAGTTCGACCTAAGCCGGAACATCGACGGCGCGGCGCGCGACGTACAGGCCGCCATCAACGCGGCGCGCACGTATTTGCCGGCGAATTTGCCCTCCAATCCCTCCTACCGCAAAGTGAACCCCGCTGACTCGCCGATCATGCTGCTCAGCCTCACTTCAAACAAGTACGACGTAACCAAGCTCTATGACCTTGCTTCCACGATCCTGGAGCAGAAGCTCTCGCAGATTCAGGGTGTCGGGCAGGTGGGTGTGCAAGGCGGAGCCACGCCTTCCGTACGCGTCGAAGTGAATCCCACAAAACTGGAGAGCTTCGGCCTCACGCTTGCCAGCGTGCGATCAGTACTGAGCCTGCAAAACTCTCACGAGCCGCGGGGCCAGCTCTCCAACAATGGAATCAGCGAAGACATCCTGACCAACGATCAGATTTCGGAGGCAGTGGACTACCGGCCGTTGATAATCGGCTATCACAATGGTGAGGCGGTTCGCCTGTCGGATGTTGCCGACGTGGAAGACTCGACGCAGAACCTTCGATCCGCGGGCTACGCGGACGGAACAAGAGCCGTTTTTGTCACCATCTTCCGCCAGCCCAGCGCCAACATCATTCAGACCGTGGAGCGCGTCAAGGCGCAATTGCCGTTTCTCGAGGCGGTGCTTCCGCAGGGAATTACTACCACCATCGTGCTCGACCGCACGACCACCATTCGCGCTTCGGTCAGCACTGTGGAAAAGACGCTGATCGGGTCCATCTGCCTGGTGGTCCTGGTGGTCTTCATTTTTCTGCGCAGTCCGCGCGCCACGCTGATTCCCAGCGTCGCCGTTCCGGTCTCGCTGATCGGGACCTTCGCCGTCATGTATCTGTTCGGCTACGCGCTCGACAACCTGTCGCTGATGTCGCTCACCATCGCCACAGGGTTTGTGGTGGACGACGCGATCGTGGTGATGGAGAACATCACGCGACATCTTGAAAGCGGCATGGAGCCAGTTGCCGCGGCGCTCAATGGCGCAAGGGAGATCGGTTTCACCGTCTTTTCCATCAGCATGTCGCTGATCGCCGTCTTCATTCCCATTCTGATGATGGGAGGCATCATCGGGCGCTTGTTCCGCGAATTTGCGGTTACGCTTTCCACGGCCATCCTCATCTCGATGGTGATTTCTCTGACTGCGACGCCCTGCATGTGCGCACACGTGCTAAAGACGCACCAAGCCGGCGAGAAGCACAATGTTCTATACCGGACCAGTGAGAAAACATTCAATGGCATGATTTGGCTGTACCGGCAATCGCTGCTCTGGGTGCTGGATAATCCGGGTCTGACGATGATCGTGCTGGTTCTTACGGTCGCGCTCAATGTTCTGGTGATCTTCAGGATCCCCTGGGGCTTTTTTCCCACGCAGGACACGGGAGTGGTGATGGGCCAGGTGCAAGGTCCGCAGGACGCATCTTTCCCGTTCATGAACTTCTCGGTTGTGTCACTGGTCAACGTCGTCAAAGCCGATCCCGCCGTGGCCCATGTGAACGCCTATACCGGAAGCGGCAATGGCGGTTTCATGTTCATTGCGCTCAAGCCCCTGGGCACCAACTGCAAGGAAGGCAGTCCATCGTGCAGCGTGCGCCAGGCCGCAGCGATGGACGTGATCAACCGCTTGCGGCCGAAGATGAACAAGCTGCCGGTGGCCACGGCTACCTTGCAGCCGGCGCAGGATCTGCGCATCGGCGGGCGCGGCGGCGGCGCGCAATATCAATACACCATCCAGTCCGACGACATCGACAATCTGGCGCACTGGGGCCCAATTCTTTACCAAAACATGCAGAAGCTTCCCGACCTGCAGGACGTGAACACCGACCAGCAGAATGGCGGCCTACAGGAAATGCTCACCTACGACCGGGTGACCGCGGCACGTCTGGGCCAGACGCCGCAATCGCTCGACAGTTCTCTCTGCAGCGCATTCTGCCAGTCTCAAGTCTCTGTAATTTACACGCAACTGAACCAGTATTACGTTGTGATGGAGGCGGCGCCGCCGTACTGGCAGGATCCGTCGGCTTTGAACAACATCTACTTCGCTTCAGGCAGATCCGCATCCGCGGGAGTCAATGTCATGTCGCCGCTACTCGCCGTGGCAAAGCCGGGCACCAACACCACGCCGCTGCAAGTTGCCCACACGGGATTGTTCCCGTCCGTTACCGTCTCCTTCAATCTGAAGACCGGCGCGTCACTCAGCGATGCGACGCGCGAGGTTTCGCAGATGGAAGAAAATCTGGGAATGCCCGCAACGGTGCGCGGATTCTTTGCCGGAACTGCCCAGGCTTATCAGCAATCGATATCGACGCTACCGATTCTGGTAGTCACCGCGCTGCTTTCCGTCTTCATCGTCCTGGGCATTCTCTATGAGAGCCTGGTTCACCCGCTGACCATCATTTCCACGCTGCCATCGGCCAGCGTCGGCGCCATGCTGGCTCTCATGATCTTCCACATCGATCTCAACATGATTTCGATCATCGGGATCATTCTGCTGATCGGGATTGTGAAGAAGAATGCGATCATGATGATCGATTTCGCGCTGCAGGCCGAGCGCGTCGATGGCAAGGCCACGCGCGATGCGATCTTTGAAGCCTGCATGCTACGCTTCCGTCCCATTATGATGACCACCATGTGCGCCATTTGCGGAGCTTTGCCGCTGGCCTTTGGAACCGGCACCGGCTCGGAGCTGCGCCGGCCGCTGGGCATCACCATCGTGGGCGGATTGCTTTTGAGCCAGGTACTTACGCTTTACACCACTCCGGTGGTTTACCTGATGATGGACCGTCTTCGCCTGCGCGCGCTGGGCCGGACTCACGATGTGCTTCCCACAACGGCAGAAGGAACGGCCTTGTAATCGACGAAGGATGTTGACCATGTTTGAGCCAAGAAAGCGAATTCCGACTTCATTCGCCGCGAGCGCGCTGGGGTTGTTGGCGCTGCTTGCCGGCTGCCGCGTCGGCCCGCCCTATCATGCGCCTGCGCCGCCGGCGATCACGGCGCCGAATTACAAGGAGTCCACTGTCAACTTCCAGGACACCGATGGATGGAAGGTGGCCAGTCCGCAGGACGCGATGATACGCGGCAACTGGTGGGAGATCTTCCAGGATCCCGAACTGAATGCGCTGGAAGAACAGCTCAACATCAACAACCAGAATCTCAAGGAGTATTTCCAGAACTACATGGCGGCCCGCGCCGTGATTGCCGAAGCTCGCTCGCTGTACTGGCCGACAATCACCGCGAATCCGTCGTGGAACCGGTCGAAGAGTTCCGGAACTCTGAACAACTCCACCCTAGCCAACGTTGGCAAGCAGTCAACGCTTTGGAATGCGCCGATTGACGTTTCGTGGACGCCTGATTTCTGGGGCAAGATCCGCAACGAAGTGCACGAAGCAGAGTATGCGTCGCAGGTGAGCGCCGCCGATCTGCAGACAGAGAAGCTGACCGAGCAGGCCGATCTGGCCGAGTACTTCTTCGAGATTCGCGGCCAGGATATGTTGCAGCAGATTCTGAATCAGACCGTCGCGGACGAAAGGAAATCGCTGGACTACACCCAAGCGCAATATGACACCGGAGTCGGCGATTACATCTCCGTTGCCGAGGCCAAGGCCACACTGGAGTCAGCGCAGTCGACCGCGACCAATGTGGGCCTGCTGCGCGCGCAATACGAGCACGCCATCGCAGTGCTGCTGGGTAAGATACCGAGCGATTTTTCCATACCAGTGAAGCCGATGGTCTATACCCCACCCCCCATTCCCACCGGTGTGCCTTCGCAACTTGTCGAGCGCCGGCCCGACATCGCGGCGGCCGAGCGCACACTCGCCGAGGAGAACGCCGTCATCGGGATCGGCTACGGCGCGTTTTTCCCGCAAGTGACGATCAGCGCAGTCGGTGGATTCCAGAGCTCCACGTTGACCAACCTGTTTAATTGGCCGAGCCGCATCTGGTCGGTCGGCCCATCCGTGGCCGAGACGGTCTTCGACGGGTGGCTGTATCGCGCGGAACTGCACCAATACGTTGCCGTATACAACGCAGACCTGGCCGCATACCGCCAGACCACTCTGACTGCGTTCCAACAGGTGGAAGACTCACTGGCGGCGACGCGAACCTACAGCCAGCAGATTCTGCACCAGCAGGAAGCCGTCAAAGACGCTCAGGATTATCTCAACCTGGAAATGGTCCGCTACAACACCGGCGTCGATCCGTACGTCGACGTTGTAATTGCCCAGACAACGCTGCTCGGCAATCAGGAAACGCTGAATGCTCTCCACGTCGAGGAGATGACATCGGCAGTGCAGCTCGTACAGGCTTTGGGCGGCGGATGGGACCGCACGCAGCTTCCCACGCCGGAGCAGGCCGGCGCGAAGACGACCAAGGCGGACTACACGCAGCAGCAATAGCGTTTATTGAGAGGGGCGGAAGCAGATATCGTCGCCATCGAGCCGGTATTCGGCGGAGCAGAGGTCGCCTCCGCAGATCATCGGCTCCCCGCCGCAGAGCTGACGGCGAGTGATCAGCCCCAACGTGCCGCAGCGCGGGCACGACATCACGGCCACATATGGATTCTGTGCCTGGCCAAGCTGAGCCTGATTCTCCAGCACAAAAATCGTTCCTGGGTCCATTCGTTCGGGGATCCACTCTTCCAGAAACTGCAATTCGGCTGACATCTGCCCCTCCAGGATTGATGTAAGCGAGCCGCAACCCCGTTCCCGCCCGGCTCCGCTTTGTTCAAACAACTGGTGCAAAGGCGATACCGGATTTTAAGGCGGTTCTCCAGTTACTGTGAGGTTTCCAACAACGTAGAAGGTGGCTTTTTCTTGAGGAAAAAGCCACTCAGCGGTTGTGGGTTCCCTCTATATCAACTGGAGAACCGCTATAGCGCCTCCGGTCAAGCTCAGTGTTGCCAGACGCGGGCACGGAAGTCAATTCGAATCGAATCCGGGGAGTGGCAAGTGGGATTCCCCGGGGCCTGGTTGGACCGGAACGGAAAAGCTTGGGCCTACCGGGAGGCCGCCGTGGCAGCGCCACCGTGGGCGCGGGCAAAATCGTCGATTGCCTTATAGGTCTCCTCATTGCGCAAGATGGCCTGGACATAGTCGCGGGTTTGCGTAAAGGGAATGGATTCGACAAATTCGTCGATGCCGGAATAGGGGCCTGCGGCCTGCCACTCGGCGACGCGATTGTCGCCGGCGTTGTAGGCGGCCAGCGCGTACTCCTCGACGCCGCCGAAGCGATCGAGCATCTGGCGCAGATAGCGCGTTCCCAGGCGGATGTTCATGGCCGGGTCGAGCAATTGGAAGGTCTGGAGGTTGGCGATGCCCTCTTCGTGGGCCATCTTTCTTCCCACGGAGGGCAACAACTGCATCAAGCCATAGGCGTTGGCGTAGGAGATTGCAGAGGGATCGAACTCCGACTCCTGCCGAATGAGAGAGGCCACCAGGTACGGATTGAGGTTGTTCCTGGCCGACTCGGCCTGGATCGTGTCCCACCAGGGTTCGGGAAAGAGAATGCGCCAATAGGCGAGCGGGATGGATTGAATGGAGGCGGAAGCCGCACTAGGCAATGCACGCTTCAGGGCGCGGACGGCGCGGTATGTTTCGCCATAGGAGGAATAAATCTGCGCTTCGGCCAGCGCGCTCCAAGACGAGGAATTGGGATCGGCCTTGATCTCCTGGGCGACGTATTCATTCAAGCCCGCATTGGCCAGCAGACGCGCCTTTGCCAGATGAGGGCTGTCTTCGGGAAAGGTGTCAACCAGTTGCGGCTCCGGCAGGGGTTGAATGCGATCCAGTTGCGGCTCGGGCGCGGCCTGTGCAGCGCCCAAGGCCGCCAGCCGCTGCCGCGCCAACTGCGCATAAAAGTAGTGCTGGTAAGCGCGAAGAATAGTGCGATAGTTGGCCGCGGCCAGCGAGGAGTTATGGTCCTGCGTCTCATAGAGGCGCCCACGCCAGTAGAGCGCCGGGACCGTTTCAGTTGCGCCGGGATAGAGCCGGATCTGTTCGTCGAAGAGCCGCGCAGCATCGGCGTATTGCCCCAGACGGTAATTGAGCCAGCCTGCGCGCCAGTGCGCGGCCGCGGCGTTCTTGTCGCCGGGGAAACGCGCGGCGAGATCGCTGTAGTACTGAATTGCCGTTGAGTAATCGCGCTTCAGCAGGTACATGTTGCCGCTGGAAAACAAGGCGTCGGCCAGCCAAGAGCTGCGCGGGAACCGGGTTTCCATTTCCGAGACGATCTGCTTCTGATCTGCGGTATCGTCGCGATCGCGGGCCAACTCCATCAGGAGGTCGAGGCGGCGGGCTCCGTTTTCATCGACCGTATCGGGCAAGGCGCGTGCCTCTGTCACGGTCAGGCGCTTCAGCTTCAGTTGGCAGGCGGCCTCGGCTACGGCAAAGCCGCCGCGGGTGTAGGCGTCGAGTCCCGGTTCACGCGCCAGAACGAGGTACTGTTCGGATGCCTCGACGTAGCGGCCGGCGTTGTAGAAGGCGTCACCCAGGGAGCGCAGATCGGCGACGGTCAGCGTTGCCTCAGCGCCCATCTGCGTGAGCTTGGCGCGCGCCGTCTGTGCCTCCGGGCTCAAGGGATGCTCAAGCAGAACGCGCTTGAAGGTATCGATCGCCGACTCTTGCAGGCCGAGCGCTTGCTCTACCTCACCTTCTACCAGTTGAAAGCCGGGGCGGTCCGCCGCCTCAGTGCTCGCGGCTTCGGCAAGCACCTGCCGCGCGGCAGCAAGCTTGTTCATAGCCAGCAGGACGCCGGCCTCAAGCGCGGGCGTCTGGTCGACAAAGATGCTCTCAGGATAGCGATCGGCAAAGCCGCGCAGGATGGCTTCGGCAGCGGGATCGTCGCCGGCCTCGTGGCTCGCCTGGGCGGCTAGAAAGTCCGCATAGTCGGCCAGTTCCCCGCCGTCATGCCGGGCCTGTGCCAGAGCCGATTCAGCCTCGGCATAGCGCTTGTCGAGGAGGTAGGCATGGCCCAGCGCGAGGTACGCGGCGGCCGCCGCCTCGCCGGCGTGGCTGTGCGCATAAGCGGCGACTCCAGCATAAGCCTGCGGCGTGCGCATTGTGGCCAGTTGCTGAGCCATGGGTTGCAATTCTTTGGAAGCGACGAAGGCCTTCCTGATGCGTGCCGTGCGCGCCACTCTCGCCGCCCGGCTCATGCGGTGAGCCGGCTTGCGTTTCGCGGGCTTCTTTTTCGCAGTTGCCGTCTGGCTGGCCGTCTTCGGCCTGGAGGCCGGGGACCCGGAGGGGCGCGCGCCGGGCGCGGCGTTGGACTGCGGCGCGGCCGGCACGGCAACCATCAGCGACAAAAGCAAAACGGCCAAGGCTCGCGAAAGGGGCAAAGGGGAGAAAGAACCAAACATAATTCCACTCTATGCCGAATTGGACGCAACCGAAGCAGGCGGGGAATCAGTGGCGTAACCGGATCCGTGCGCCCGCTGGCGGTTTGGCCTGCGGATGCCACGTCCGTTACACTCATCTTTGCCGGTCATTTCGAATCGCCTCCGGGCGGCCAAAGGGGTGCTTCACGGGGGCGATTGCAGCGACTCAACCTGCGACTTTTGCAGCATTTTTCTGGAACCAAGTTCCATGCCAACCATCCAATCGATAGCAGGACAAGACGAGCAGCATCCCGACGTGGCCCTGGTGGAACGGGTCCGCGGCGGCGATGTCTCGGCCTACGAAACGCTGGTGCGCAAGTACGAGCGTCAAATCTTCCGGATTGCGCAGCACATTACGCAAAACCGCGAGGACGCAGAAGACGTGATGCAGGACGCGTTTCTGAAGGCATACGAGAAGCTCGATCAGTTCCAGGGGAATTCGAAGTTTTACACATGGCTGGTGCGAATCGCGGTAAACGAGAGCCTGATGCGGCTGCGCAAGCGGCGCACAGGCAAAATGTACTCGATCGACGAAGAACTGAAGACCGACGAGGGCAGCGTACCGCGGGACTTTGCCGACTGGGCGCCCAACCCGGAACAAAACTACAACCAGGCCGAACTGGCCGAGATTCTGCGCAAGACCATCCAGGGCTTGCCGCACGGTTTCCGCGTGGTTTTCGTCCTGCGCGACGTGGACGGACTTTCGACCGAAGAGACGGCCGAGGCGCTGGGCTTGAGCGTCCCGGCGGTGAAGTCGCGTTTGCTGCGGGCGCGGCTGCAATTGCGCGAGCGGCTCACCCGCTACTTCCGCAGGAACACTCCGGCCGCTTCGCAGGCGCAAGAGCCGTCACCGGGAAACGGAGTTGAGAAATGACCTGCACTGAGTTTCTGCTGATTCTCGACGACGTGATCGACGAATCGATGGCCGCAGAGACGCGCGCCGAGATCGAGACGCACCTGCGCAAGTGCGGGCACTGCGAGGTGGTTCTGAACACCACGCGCAAGACCATCGAGATTTACCGCTGCCACGAGATTTACGAACTGCCGACGGACGTTAGCGAGCGGCTGCACGCCGCGATCATGGCGCGATGCCGGAAAGCAGGGACGTAGGGACCAGGGACATAGGGACTAGTCGTCGTCATCGTCGTCGACTTCCTGAGCGAGTTCGTCGCCGTCGCGTGTGCGGGTGATCGCATTGACCGTTTCGATGGGGATGGCCCAGGTTCTGCGATCGACGTTTTGCGAAGCAAGCTGGAGACCGTAGAGCAGGAGCGACGCGCGGGGTCGATCAATGGCGCCGTTGACGAGAGCTTTAAGCACCTGGGCGATGGCGAGTTGGATGGCGCAACGGTCTTCGAGGACGGGAATGTCGATCGAGGCCGTCGGATCGCTCGCCTGTTTGGCGATACGATGCAGCTTGGTGTGGAAATAGCAAAACGGCGTGCCCTTGAGGGCGGGCGCTTCGCACTTTTTGCCGCTGGTCATGACGTGCCGGCATTCTGAAACCATGATTCCCCCGTTTTTGCGCTCCCTGCCCCCCTCCCCCATTTTTTAAGCCAAATACTTCATGGCAAATGGCTTGCGAGGCGGGCATTGCCGTAAGTACTTGATTCCAAAGGGTGGCGTCTCGCAAATATTTCATTTCATGATGGTTGCGGGCGTTCTCCCGGGCTCCGGGCGGCGGTGGCGACGGTTCTATAGATAAAACCGGCGTAAAGACGCGAACGCGACGGAGAATCTCCGCCGTGCCGAAGGCCCTGTTGAACGCTTATGGAACGATTATGCGACAGGAAGGGGAAATTATCTGCAAAGAACAGGGACCAAGGGAACAAGGGAACAAGGGATTAAGAAAACAACGACTTATGGCCACGAGGGAGGGCTGGTATGGGTGATGGGGGTCTTGACAGTGAAACAGTGAACAGTGGTCAGTGGTCAGTGGTCAGTGAACAGTGGTCAGTGATCAGTTTTCTGTTTTCTGTGCTCGACAGGGGGATAGTGGTATCCCACCCTTTTCGCGATGAGACCGCGAGAAGGATGGGGCACCCATTTTTTGCGGATGTGTGAGATTGGGGTTCACGCACCAAACCCACCCAAGCGGAGCTTGTGAGGGGCGCCTCTGCACAGGATCGCCCGCGAGCAATCAACAGCTAGCAATGCGGAAGGGGGTTCTTGAAGACGAGCTCGATCTGCATCCATGCGGTAAGAAGCTTGTCATTGATTTCAGAGTCTTCGGCAGTGCTGGAGAGCGACGACTGGGTGAGCGCCACGGCGATTTTTACTTTACCATTGGCGCAGTACTCCTCAAGAATCGTGGCCAGACTCTGGTCGGTCGCATCCATGTAGCTCGAGGGAAGAGCGCCCTCCGCGCCGGGGATATCGACCGCGCCCATGATGATCTGGTTCACCGCCATCTTCTCTTTCGTCGTGAGGCCCGAAGTGTCGATGCGCACGACGAGTATGGCTCTTTTAGCGAGCGCGCCAGGAGGCGCGTTTGGATCCGCCGTGTACTTGATGGGCGGAATGGCGATGCCCGCCTTGTTGGGCTTGGCCGACGGCGCGGCCAAGGCGAGATGGTAAGGGGGCCCCTGGAATATGGGCTTAACAGGAATGCCGGAGTTGTTGTTCCCCTGGGGTCCGCACCCCGCCAAAAACGCCAATCCCGCGATCGCCAGTACGATGGTCTTTCTCAAGTCATCCTCCCCGTTCAACCGAAACAACACGCCATCATACCATTCCTGTACCCTCATGGAATATGACCGCGGGAAGGCGCCGCGCCGAAGGCTGGGAGCTGCGAATTTGCCCGGCCGCGCCGCTGAGCCGTGTGGGATTCCTGAGGCTGGTGTAGAAGCAGGGATCAGGGATCAGAGATCGGGGCTGAGGGGCGAGAAAGGCCGGGAACGAGGGAACGAGGGAGCGGTAGTACCTCAATTCGATACCGCGTTCCTTCAGGGGCTAAAGCCCCGATTCATTTGGCGCGCTTAGCGGCACGGCTAAAGCCGTGCCCTTTCAAGGCGCAGTCAAACTGAGACACTACAAGGGAGCGAGACGGCTAGCAGGCGGCGCGGCGCATGATTTAACCTCGAAGACAGTATGAACATTCGACGTACGCTTCTCTTCTCTGCGCTGGCCGCAGCCGCTATTGCCGGCGCGGCCTTTGCCGTCTTCGCTCGACAATCAAGCGCGCCCGCGAGCCAGGAGGTTCCCGACGCGCCCCAGGCGACTGCCGAGGCCGCAACGGCGCCAAACGGGCCGTTCGTAGCGATGGATACCTCGATGGGCCGCATTACCTGCCAGTTCTACCAGAAGCAGGCGCCGAACGCGGTGGCCAACTTCATCGGGCTGGCCGAGGGCACGAAGGACTGGACCGATCCCGCGACCAAGAAGGTGCAGCATCACAAGCGATTCTACGACGGCACGATCTTTCACCGCGTGATTCCCGAGTTCATGATTCAGGGCGGCGATTCGTTGGGCACGGGGATGGGCGATCCGGGGTACAGCTTCAACGACGAGTTCGATCCGGGGCTGAACTTCGACCGGCCGGGACGGCTGGCGATGGCCAACAGCGGGCCGAATACGAACGGCAGCCAGTTCTTTATTACCGAGCGGGCATACGACTCGCTGGACCAGCACTACACAATCTTCGGCCAGTGCGACGACGCGAGCGTGGCGGTGGTGAAGACCATTGCGCGCGTCGAGCGCGACGCGAACGACAAGCCGCTGGAGCCGGTGGTGCTGAAGAAGGTGACGATTGTGCGCGAAGGCGAGCCGGTACCGTAAAGCAGTGGTCAGTGGTCAGTGGTCAGTGGTTAGTGACCTCGAAGCGCAGGTCACGAATCAGAATCAGGAAATCTCAGGAGAGATCATGGCACTAGCAGCAGGAACCTACGCCGTCCTTACGACGACCGAAGGCAAGATTACCGTGCGGCTTTTCGAGGCCGACGCGCCCATCACCGTGAAGAACTTTATCGAGCTGGCGGAAGGCGCGAAGGAGTGGTCGCATCCGGTGACGCGCGCGAAGTCGAAGAACAAGCTTTACGACGGGACGATTTTCCATCGCGTGATTCCCGACTTTATGATTCAGGGCGGCGATCCGGCGGGCAGCGGGATGGGCGGACCGGGCTACCGCTTCGAGGACGAGACCAAGAGCTCGCCGCACAAGTTCGACAAGCCGGGGAAATTGGCGATGGCCAACGCGGGACCGAATACGAACGGGAGCCAATTCTTCGTGACGGTGGCGGCTACGCCGTGGCTCACCGGCAACCACACGATCTTCGGCGAGGTGGTCGAGGGGCAGGAGATTGTGGTGGCCATTTCGAAGGTTGCGCGCAACGCTCAGGACAAGCCGCACAAGCCGGTGGTGCTGGAGTCGGTGGTGATTGAGCGCGTGGCCTGAGAGCGGCGAGTCAGAAGTTCATAGCATAAGTCAACGTCCCGAACCGCAGATCCTTCGACTCATTTTGGCGCAAAACGCGCCAAAATTCGCTCAGGATGACAGCTGATTTGTAATGCGAACTTCAGACTCACCACACAGGAGCGGCGTTCGGTAGCCAGACGAGCAACTCACGTATCATGTCGAACATGAGCGGACAAGGCATTGTCGACATCCCCAGCCAGCACCCGGTGGATGAGACGGCAGCAAAACTGCGCAGCATCCTTGAAGCGAAGGGCGTAACTCTCTTTGCGCTTGTGGATCACAGCGGAGAGGCCGAGAAGGCGGGCATGAAGATGCGGCCCACCAAGCTGCTGATCTTCGGAAGCCCGAAGGCGGGCACGCCTTTGATGCTGGCGGCGCCGAGCATCGCCATCGATCTGCCGCTGAAAATTCTGGTGTGGGAAGACGAGGGCGGGAAGGTCTGGATTTCTTATAACTCCGCGGATTATCTGCGCAGCCGCCACAACGTTCCCGCGGAATTGATGCAAAACATCGCTGTGGTGGAAGCGTTAGCAGCAAAAGCAGCGGAAGAGTGAGCGCTGTGGGGCGAGATGCTGGACGGGGAGAGACGCGGCGAAGTCCTCAACCGGTCGCGCCGGCGGAAGGCCAGGATGCGCAGGGAAGGAAACGCGCGTTGAGCGGCGCGTCGCATGTGTGGCGGGCGCTGAGGCATCGCAACTTCCGGCTGTTTTTCGGCGGGCAAACCATCTCGCTCATCGGCACGTGGATGACGCGCATTGCGACGGCGTGGCTGGTGTACCGGCTTACGAAATCCGCGCTGCTGCTGGGCACGGTGAGCTTCGCGGGGCAGATCCCTTCGTTTCTATTCGCGCCATTGGCCGGGGTATGGGTGGACCGGCTGGACCGCAGGAAGGTGCTGGTGTGGACGCAGACGCTAGCCATGATTCAATCGTTCCTGCTGGCCGCGCTTACGCTTTCCGGCCACATCACCGTCCCCCTGATTCTGACTTTGAGTGTCATGCAAGGCATCATCAACGCCTTCGACATGCCGGGACGGCAGGCCTTCATGGTGGAGATGGTGGGCGACCGCGCCGACCTGGGCAACGCCATCGCAATCAATTCGTCCATGGTGAACGTGGCGCGGTTGATCGGGCCGTCGCTGGCCGGTCTGGTGATTGCTGCCACTAGCGAAGGCTGGTGCTTTCTGATCGACGGCATCAGTTACATCGCAGTGATTGCGTCGCTCGCGATGATGCGGTTGAATGCTGCCGCCGCGCGCCGGGCGGCCACGTCAACCTTCCATGAGTTGAAGGAGGGGTGGAGCTACGTTTCGGGATTCCTGCCCATGCGCACGATTCTCACGCTTTTTGCCCTTGTCAGCCTGATGGGCATGCCGTTTGTGGTGCTGATGCCGATTTTTGCGGCGCAGGTGCTGCACGGCGGCCCGCACACGCTGGGATTCCTGATGGGGGCGATGGGGGTGGGCGCGCTGATCTCCGCGCTGTCGCTGGCGGCGCGCAAAAGCGTGCGCGGATTGATCCGCATGATTCCGATTGCCGCAGCCGTCTTTGGAATGGGGTTGGTTGGCTTTGGGCTATCGCACGTCTACTGGTTTTCAATGGCGATGGTGCTGGTGGCGGGGATGGGCATGATGCAGGGCATGGCCGCGAGCAATACGATCATCCAGACTCTGGTGGATGAAGACAAGCGCGGGCGCGTGATGAGCTATTACACGATGGCGTTCATGGGGATGGCGCCCTTCGGCAGCCTGCTGGCAGGACTGATGGCCCACGCGATTCCGCCGACGCCGATGTGGATTGCAGCGGGGACGGTGCTGGCCGGCGCGCAGTGGACAGTGATGATTAACGGCCTGGTGGTGGTGCTGGGCGCGGCGTGGTTCTTCACGCGGCTGCCGGAGCTGCGGCGCGCGGTGCGGCCGATCTACGAGGAGATGGGAATTATTCCGGCGGCGAGGGAGATGGCGGCGGAACAGATCCAGTCGTGAAGGCAGCAGCCAGCTGCTATCCCTTCCCAGGCGCGATGTGCAACCCACCCTAAACGCAAAGAACGCGTTTAGGATGGGGCACCCGGCTCAGGGCAGGCTTTCGACTCCCTCACGCTTTCCTTCACTGTGTGAAGGAAAAGCGCTTGGCCACTCCGTCGAAAATCGGCTGCGGGTTCCTTCGCCCCTACGGGGCTCATTGGTTCGTTGGGCGTCGTTCCCAGGACTTCGTCCTGGGCTAACTTCCTTGCTCCCTCCGGGAGCGGGTGGAGTGGCACGCGGAGCGATTTTCATCCTTTTCCGTGAGCCAAAAGGTTCATGGGAACTCGGGATGACATCGAGATAAAGCAGGATACAGCAACTATGGAACGGCGCTAGTTGCCAGATCCTAGCTGTTAGCTCTTAGCCGCCCACTGTCCACTGTTCACTGGGTTACGCCGCAGAGGTGGACCTGGATGCCGAGTTCGGCGAGCATGGCGGCCTTGGTGGCGAGGGCCTGATCGGCCAATTCGGCTGTGGGCGCGTAGGCGACATTGATGTGGTTGGCGCGATGGCGAGCCATGAACTGATTCCGGCTGACGCCGTGCAGGATGGCGTGGACGATGGGCCACTGAATCGTGGTCTCGCGCCAGCGGCGTTCGGTTTCGGCCGCGGGCAGCTCGACGACCGTGCCGCGACCGATGTCGCAATGCAGCGCGCCGCCCTCGACGAAGGCGCGGCTCCAGACGATCTCGCCGGGCTTGCCTACGCCTTTGAGCGATCCGCCGCCGAGCGGGAAGTACATGGCGGGCTGGCGTTCGCTGGCCGCGCCCGCGTAGCCGCCGATGAAATGATTGGCGGGGGCAGCGCCGGAGATCTGCAGTAGCCAGACAAAATCGTCGATCTCGCCGGAGCCGTTGCCTCCGTGCCCCTTGTAGCGCTCGCCCCAGCGGACGTCGTGAAGAGTGGTTGAGGGATCGAGGCCGAGGGCCTTCCAGCAGCGGTTGGTGACGAGCGCATCGACGCCGGCGCACTCGTCGACTTCATTGAAGTGCGGGAGCGGTCCGCCGGGATACAACTCCTTGCTGCTTCCCTCGGCGAAGACCGGCGGGCGATCGGCGTTGTTCAACATGCCTTCGGCGAGGTCGGACGCGGGCGCCATGTCCTTGAGCCCCTGCTGATACTGGATGCCGATGAGGTCGCAGCCGAAATCGCAGGCGATGCGAACCGCCGCGATGTACATTTTGCACTGATCGAGGACCTGATCGAGCGTGAGCTCGGCGGCGGGGTCTTTGCCGAAGTCGAACTTGACGCCCCTGGCCACAAGCCATTCGTAGACGCCGTGCGCCTCGGCATCGCTAACCGTGCGCATTCTGGCGACCAGAGCCGATTGGCTCAGCCGCTCCTTGAAAACGCCCGCGGGATTGAGCAGCTCGTCGTCGATGATGGCGTTGTACATGCCCATACAGCCCTCATCGAAGATGCCCATGATGGCCTTGCGGCGCCTGAGAGCGGAGGCGAGCTGGGCGCCCAACTGCGCGCTGGCGGCGGGCAGCTTGCCGCGGTCGAGCGCGTGAACGTGGGAGAGGTCGTGAGTGATTCGGCCGTCGCGCAGCCACTCGTCGAGCGAGTCGAGGAAGTATGCGTCGGTGAAGTCCTTGCTCCAGATGGAGGAGAACGGCTTGCCGGCCTTGACCAGAGAGCCGTTGAGATTGAGCAGGCCGACCAGTCCCGGCCATTGGCCGGACCAGTT
>JBEKXX010000017.1:0-32467 GCA_049511595.1 Occallatibacter sp.
CCTGGGCGGCCACACCGCGGCCGTCGAGGCGCTGATCGAGGCCGGCGCCAAAGTCGACTCGCACGACAGCCTCGGCTCGACACCGCTGATCTGGGCCTCGTACCAGGGCTATATCGACACCGTGCAACTGCTGCTGGCGAAAGGCGCGGACATCGAAGCCAAGGGCAACACAGGCCAGACGGCGCTGCACGAAGCGGGTTACATGGGCTACACGAACATATTGATGCTGCTGCTCCAGAAGGGCGCGATCGTCGATGCCAAAGACAGGAGCAGTTGGCCCGCGCTGGCTGAGGCCGCCGCGCAGAACAATGCCGTTGCGTTGAATCTGCTTATCCAGAGTGGCGTGAGCACCGAGGCCAAGGATGAGAACGGCGATACCGCGCTGATCCGCGCCGCCGAAGCTAATCAGCCCGCGATGGTCAAGCTGCTGCTGGCGAAAGGCGCCAAAATCGAAGACAAAGACAGCGATGGCGCGACGGCCCTGATCGACGCGGCCGCCGGCGGCGATGTGGACGCGGTGCAGGCGTTGCTAGATGCGGGCGCCAACTTGGAGGCCAAGGCCGACAAGTACTCCAATGAAGGAGCGACTGCGCTGATGGAGGCTGCCGCGCACGGCAGAACCGATGCGATGAAGCTGCTGCTCGCGAAGGGCGCTAACATAGAAGCTACCGACTCGCAACATTGGACTGCGTTGCTGTGGGCCGCGGACAAGGGCCAGGCCAATGCAGCCGAGCTGCTGCTCTCGAGCGGCGCAAACATCAATGCCAAGGCCGACAATAATTTCACCGCGCTGAGTCTGGCCCAGACCGAGGGCCATCTCACCGTGGCCAAGCTGCTCCAGGATCACGGCGCTCAATAACCTTCACGCGGAAGCAGCAAAGACGTATAAGGAGGAAAGTATGAAGGGAATTCTGCTGGCATTCGTTCTTCCAATTATGGCTCTCTCGACGGGTCTCAAATGCGCCGGCCAGGCGGAATCTGGCGCTCCCTCAGACCAGCCGAGTCCCGCGGACCAACTGATGGATGCCGCCCAAAAGGGCGATGCCGCAACCATCGATCAATTGCTGGCAAAGGGCGTGAACATCGACTCGATAGGAAAGGACGGCCTGACTGCGCTGATGGTCTCCGCCGCTTCGGGCAAGCCCGAAATCGTTGCGCTGCTGCTCAAGAAAGGCGCGGCCATCGGTCTCCAGGACAGCCGCGGCAATACGGCGCTGGATTATGCGGTCATGGCCGCCGACATCGAGTCGGTAACGCTGCTGATCGACAAAGGCGCCAACGTCAACACCCAGAACGAGGACGGGCTTTCGCCGCTCATGCTCAGCATCGTATCCGGCTCGGTGGACATGGTGAAGCTGCTGCTCGACAGCGGCGCAAAGACAGAGTTCACCGACAAACAAGGCTTTACGGCGCTGATGGCAGCCTCCGGCGGAGGTCAAATTGACATGGTGAAGTTGCTGCTCGACCGGGGCGCCAACATCAACGCCAAAAGCAGCGACGGAACCACCGCGCTCAAGCTGGCAACGGACAACGCAAAAACCGAGGTGGCCGCGCTGCTGCGCGAACGCGGCGCGCAGTAGACCGGCGCCTGCGCCGCGCAACGCCTGCCTGGGATGAAGATAGATGCGCTGCTCGCCCAGCGGGCCGAACGGCTATTTCAAGTTCTTGATTGTGGCGCCCTCGGGAATCTTCACCTCGAACTGGCTGGCGGGAAGTTCGACATTCTCTTCTACCCTTTCAACACTCAGCACCAGCTGAATTCCCTCCAGCGGGCGCTTGATGGTCACGCTGGAAGGGTATTTGCCCGCGCTGAATTCGGTGTAGTTTCGATACATGATCTGCGTTTCCAGCGTTCCGCTGCTGTCATACACATCCTGGTCGTAGGGCAGCATGTCGTCGCGATGAAACGTCACCACGCGCATGGGCAGATTCTCGACCGCTGTTTTACGCCGCATGATGCTCAGGACGTATTCCGGCATCGAGGATAGATGTTTCTTCGCCGCGTCCTCGATCGTCTCCGTATCTCGCGCCACCATGTACTCCTCGTCCGGTTCCAGCCCTCGCACAACGAGCGCGTCGAGAAAAAAGTTCGGGCGCAGATTTTCGAGCGGGTTCGATGATTTCTCCGTCACCGTGTTCGCGCCCTCCACGGCCATGTTCTTCGTTGGCATCACAAGCGTGAAGTGACTGCCGTCGCTGGCCATGTCGAAGATCTTCACGCCGAAATATGTGCCCACGACGCGCAGCATTTCGGGTTTGCGCATGACAATGAACCCGCGGCAGGAGGGGAAATCTTTCTCCAGACCCTCTGCGGTTTTCGTTTCGGTGGCGTAAATCTCGACCGTAGCCGTAAGCGTATGGAGCGCATCCCAACGCTGATCGAGTTGCTTCACCAGTTGGTCGGGTGTGGCCGTTTGCACGATGGCCGGCGCCTTGGGAACGGGCAGATGGCGCTTGGTAGGAATGATGTAAGAGCACCCGGAAAGCAGGAGCGGAAGAACCAGAGACACGGCGCCAACGCAGCTAGAGCGAACCCTCATCGTTCACCCGCCTTCTTCCGCGCATGACGGTAGCCGGCCACGTTGCGGTTGTGCTCATCCAGGGTCTCGGCGAAGAGCGAATGTCCCTGGGCGTTGGTTCCCGCGGCAACAAAGTAGAAATAGTTCGTCTTGGGCGGATCCATGGCCGCACGCAACGACGGTATGCCCGGGTTGCACACAGGTCCCGGCGGCAGCCCGGCGTGCAGATAGGTATTGTAGGGGGTATCCCGGGTCAAATCGCTCGTGTAGATCGTGCCCCGCCAGTTGCCGGTAAGTTCGAGCCCGTAAATGACTGCGGGATCGGTACGCAGCGGCATCTTTTTGGCGAGCCGGTTCGCAAAGACGCTGGCCACCAGCGGCCGCTCCGCATCCACTGCCGTCTCGCGCTCCACCAACGAAGCGATGGTCACCACCTGATGCACGTTTTCCTTCAATCCCAGTTCCGCGGCCACCGTGCGGAAGCGCCGCACCATGGCTGCCGCAATCTGCGCCGGCGTGACCGTCGGCGAAAAACGGTAGGTGTCCGGAAACAGGTAACCCTCCAGGCTCTTTGCTTCGGGGTCCAAATCGGCCACCAGGCTCGTCTCGCTCACCGCTGCCGTCAGAAAATCCTGGCGCGCGCCCAACCCCGCCTGTTCCACACGCGCCGCGATATCGAAGATGTTCGCGCCCTCGGGCACGGTCAACATCTTGGTAAACACGTCGCCGCGTGCAATCCGCGCATAAACCTCAGTCACCGGCGCCGCATGATCGAAGCGATACGTCCCGGCCTGGAGCGTGCCGTGCCGGAACCAGCGCATCAGATCGAAGGCGTAACGGCTGCGCACCACGCCTGCCGTTTCCAGTTGGCGCCCGATGCGCATGGCGGAGGAGCCGGGCGCTACATTCACGAACGTCTCCGTCGCGGGCCCGTAGGGCGTTAGTACCAGCCACGCCGCTCCCGCCCCAAGCGCTGCAACCAGCATAGCCCCCAGCAAGATACCTGCCGCGCCGGAACTTTTCCTCTTCCCGCCTCTCCGTCTGCGCCGAGCCATCCTGCCGTTGTGGACCCTTCCCTGGAGAATAAAGACACGAAGATTCCCGCCCCTATTCCCCTATCCTTCGATTGTACCGGTCGCCAAGCGGCGGCGCGCGGGGCGAATGCCGCCGCATCGGCAAACAGCTTCAAGTAGATTGTCTGCCGGAGCTTAAGCTAGTAGCTAGGAGCTAGAAGCTGGAAGCTGTTCCTCATCCGCGCTATCTCGGCCTCGACGTTGGCGGCCGCCGCATCGGCGTGGCCGTGTCCGACGAACTGGGCCTTACGGCACAGCCCGTGCTCACGCTAGAGCGGCGCGGCAAGCTCCGGGACGACCTGCGCTCGCTGGCGCGGCTCTGCCGGCGATTCGGCGTGGCGGGAATTGTGGTGGGCAACCCGCTGCATCTTTCCGGTGAGGCCAGCCCGCGAGCGGCGAAAACACAGGCCATTGCCGCCAAATTAGGCGAACTGACCGGCCTGCCGATTCACTTGTGGGACGAGCGGCTGACCACCCGCGAGGCGCACACGATCCTCTACGAGGCCGGCCACGCTCGGCAGAAGCACCGCAAGGTAGTGGACCAAGTGGCTGCGGCGTTGATTCTGCAATCGTTCCTCGATCGGAAGCAGGGATCGGTGAACCGTGGCCAGTGATCGGCTTTTTGCCCGTGGCCTTCAGCGGTTGCGGTCCCGCGGCACAGGCGTTTGACGGCTGACCACTGATCCCGAACCTTCCTTTTCACGCGATCTCTGTTATCCTGATTGGTTTAACTGCGCGAGGAGGAGGCCATGCCGGAGCACAGGGCGCGAAAGCATCATCAGGACCGGGTGGCGGAGGCGCTGCGGGAGGAGATCGGCGCCATGATCGAAGGCGAGCTCACGGACCCGCGCATCGATTTGTGCCACGTGAGCGAAGTGGCGCTGAATCCGGGCGGCAAGTCGGCGCGTGTGTATGTGGTTGTAGACAGCGCGGCAAAGGACATTGCCAGGTCCGAAGCCGAGACCATCGCCGGCCTAGAGGCGGCCAAGGGCTACATTCGCCATGAGCTGAAGGAACGGATGGGCGTGCGCCACGTGCCCGATCTGAGTTTTCTCGCCGACCGCTCGGGCCGCTTTCAGGCGCGCATTGACGAATTGATGAGCAGGACGCGCAAATCCGCCGCAGCGGGCAGGCAGGCCGCGGCTCATTCCAATTCTCCGCAACCGGACCTCGCGGACGGAAAGCCGTCGCAAGAGCAGAGTGCTTCGCTCCATTGACTGCATGATTCACCATTACCCAAATTTCGGGGCTGATGCCGTGGCGATTGCGCCGGGAGTGCGTTCTAACGGCATCCCGGACTCGGCTAATGCCGGGTCCCTCGCAGCCATCCTTCAAATTCTGCGCCGGGGCGAGCGGTTTCTTGTCTGCGCCCACGAGCGGTTCGATGGCGATGCGGTGGGTTCCATGTTGGCGCTGGGCATGATGCTCCGGCAGATGGGCAAACGCACCGACCTGGTGTCGGCGGGCCGGATTCCAAAAGTCTACCGGAAGCTTCCAGGCGCCGAAGCCATCCGCACGGCGCAGCAGGTACGCGGCCCCTACGACGCCGCGATTCTTCTGGAGTGCGATAGCGTGGAACGCACCGGACTGCGCGGACTGGAAGGGCTGTTCCTGATCAATATCGACCACCACATCAGCGGCCGGCCCTTTGCCAACGTCAACTGGATCGATCGCAACGTGGTGAGTACGGGCGAAATGGTGTACCGGCTGGCGCGAACTGCCGGCGCCGAGGTTACGCCGGAGATGGCTCATTGCCTCTACGCCACAGTGCTCACCGATACCGGCGGTTTTTGCTACGGGCCGGTGCGCGAGTCAACCTTTGCGCTGGCGCGGGATCTGGTGCTGGCCGGGGCCGATCCCATTGCCATCGCTCAAGGGATCTATTTTTCCGTGCCGCCTGCAAAGCTTCTGCTGCTGGGCGCGGCGCTGAACAGGTTGACGCGCGAAGGGCCGCTGGCCTGGCTATGGGTGACGCATCGGGATATGGCGCACAGTTGCGCCTCGGAAGAGGATTGCGAGGGGATTGTGAACGTCGCGCTGTGCATTGAGGACGTGATGGCTGCGGTTTTTCTGCGCGAGCTGCCGGAAGGACGCGTGCGGCTGAACCTGCGCAGCAAGGGCGCGGTGAATGTGGCCGCCATTGCCGCGCGGCTGGGCGGAGGCGGCCACGAAAACGCCGCGGGCTGCACGCTCGATGGGCCTCTGCCGCGCGCCCTCGAGGAAATATTGGCCGAGTTGCGCGGCGCGCTGGCCGGTTTTGCTGCCGCCTCCGCCTGAACGCCCTTGAGATTCCGCGTGAATCTGTTAGCCTTGACCCTGTCGCAACGCTCGAGGGTTTCCGCATCTCTTCGCGGCGCGGAAAACGAGCAGGTCCGGCCTGATCCCCCCATCCGTCCTGCATGAAGCCGAGATTTTTTGTCCTGCGCGAAGCAGGCCGCCGTGCGCTTTGTGGAGAAATGCCGGAGATGGAAAATTCCGTGGAACCATCGGGTCCAGATGTGCCCCAGCCCCGGCGGCGGCGTTTGCCTTGCTGGGCCACCCTTTACGAGGCGGCGGTCTTTTTAGCCTTCAGCGTCTTTTTCCTGGTTTACGGGGTAACTCCAGTGCTGGGCGGCGACGGCCTGGGGTTGGTGGGGGCCGACGAGCCGCGCTATGCCCAGATTGCACACGAGATGCTGGTGCGCTTCGACTCGGCGCACACGCTCACCGAGCGGTTGAGCGCCTGCGTAACTCCGTACCTCTACGGACGCCCGTGGCTAGAAAAACCCGCTCTCTATTACTGGCGCGCGATGTTCATCTTCCAGGATTTCGGGGTGCACGACTGGGCCGCGCGGCTGCCTTCGGCCACCTTCGCTTTTATTATGGTGGCGCTCATCTACCTGCACATGCGGCGATTCCGTCCCGGCGGGCATCTCGACGCGGCACTTATCACCGTAGCCTGCGCCGGGATCATGGGTTTTGCGCGCGGCGCCTCCACCGACATGCAGATGGCAGCGCCGCTGGCCATCGGATTGCTGGGCTGGTATGCGTGGTACGAAACCGGCTCGAAGTTCTGGCTTTACGACATCTACTTCTTCACGGGGCTGGCCACACTGGCCAAAGGTCCGGTGGCGCCGCTTCTGGCCTTCCTCATCGTCGCAGCCTTTGCTTTCTTGCGCCGCGAGTGGCACATCGTGCGCCGCTCGTTTTGGTGGCCGGGGGTGGTTCTCTATTTTGCCATGGTGCTGCCCTGGTTCATTGCCGTGCAGCATCAGAATCCCACCTTCTTCCGGGAATTCTTTCTCGAGCACAACCTGGAACGCTTCGCCACCGACCTGTATCAGCACGATCGGCCTTTCTGGTACTACCTGGTGGTCGTGGTGCTGGCCCTCATGCCGTGGACCGTGGTCGCAGTGCGCGCGTTGATTGACGGCATTCTAACCTCTGTGGCCGAGTGGCGGCTGCGCCACTCCCGTGCGGGAAAGCCTTTGCCCACGCGCCCCGGCGACGCATTCCCAGAGTTTCTGGTGCTGTGGTCGCTCATTCCCGTGATCTTTTTCTCCTTCTCGCGATCCAAGCTGCCCGGATACATTCTTCCCGCCCTCCCTCCAATCACCATTCTCACCGGAGATTACCTGTTTCGCCGCCGCGGGCCGGGTCTGAACCGGTGGATTCTTCTCGGTCATGCGGCGGTGTGCGGCACCACGACCATGTCCGTCCTGCTCCTGCCGTGGTTTGTAGCCCACGGCGCGGCTATCCCTCCTCCACACGCGCAGGCCGCTGCCGCTCTGGCCGCAGTGGGAGCAGGGCTTCTGATCCTGGTTGTGACCAAAGGTTTTGGCGTAGCCCGGCTGCGTACGGCCACCTGCGGGATCCTGGTGGTGCTGGTTCTGTTCCTCTACGGCGTCGGCCCGGTCTTCGGCATCCCTGCAGTTGCCTCCACCAAGCACGTCATCCACCTGCTCGACCGCTCCTACTCCGCGCGGCCTCTGGCCCAGCGCATTGCCGAGTTCGTTCCCGCCGACGAGACCGTAGCGGTATTCCGCGTTCGCCGCGACGTGGAGTACGGGCTCTCGTTTTATCGTAACCGCGAGGTGGTGAATTACGACGAGAGCGGCGTGCCCGATGGGCAGCACATCCTGGTGGCGCGCATCCAGGGCCGCCATGGCGCGGATCTGGGTACACAACTCGCGCTCAGCGAGCTTCTCGAAGGCCGTCAATACGAGCAGCTCTTCGGATGGCCGGAGCAGGGGTTGGAGGTGTACCTGGTCGGCAGCCGGTAATCTCGAGCCTCTCATCTTCCCTGTTGCGGGCGGGAAGCTTTATCCGCGGGCGCTAACTTGCGAGAGCGCACTGTCTCGTGGCAAAGTGGCGGGAAGGGTTTTTCCAGGCGCTGTGCCGGCGCGAGTCCGTTTGCGCCGTCTCCTGCATTCGCGCCGGATCCAATGCGCCGGAGCGCCCCGCCGATTTGGTTCTCGGCGGCAAACCGCGGGGCGGCGAGGCGTTGGCTCACTCAGGCATCGATCGCGATTCGCCGCAACCGGGCTCCAGACAGAGGAGAAATGCAAACATCGGGCGGTTCCGTCGAGGTTCTCGACCTGCGGCACTTTGCGGCCCCGGTGCTCCGCCCCGTACTGGAGGCTGAGGGTGAGTTGTGGGAGCAGCGGCTGCACTGGGACTACCACGCCTCGGCGCGCCTGCTCATGCAATATATCGATAATCACATGCTGCCCGGCTACGCGGCGCTCACGTCGGGCCGCGTGACAGGCTACGTGTTCTGCGTTTACGAGGAGACAAAGGCTGTCATTGGCGATCTATTCGCTCTGCCGTGCACGCCGGATGGCGCAGGTGGAGCGTCGGGAAGTGCCCTCTCCACGGAAGAAACGCTGCTCCGGCATCTCTTCGAACTGCTGCTCAATTCGCCGCACGTTGAGCGTATCGAGTCGCAGTTGCTCCTGCATCCTTCCGGCGCCTACGCCGCGATCTTCCGCGAAGCCGGATTCCAGATCTATCGCAGGCTCTTTCTGGTGCAGACATTGCAAGGGCAATGGAGCCCGCCCCAGCCGGATCTGCCTGCCAACCTGGAATTTCGCTCCTGGCGCGAGGCCGACCTGGCGCCGGCCGCGCGGCTCATCTGCGAGGCCTACCGGGACCATCCCGACAGCCTGATCAACGACCAATACCGCTCCGTGCACGGCTCCATGCGTTTTCTGAACAACATCGTGCATTATGCCGGCTGCGGCAGTTTTTCCGCGCCGTCGTCGTACGTGATCGTGGAGCGCTCCAGCCGCGAGTTTGCCGCCCTCGTACTTGGCTCGCGTGTCAGCGGCCAGAGCGGACATCTGACCCAGGTCTGCGTTCACCCTGCCTTCCGGCGCCGCGGGCTGGCCCGCCTGCTGCTCGCGCAGGCCGCATTCAGCTTCGTGCGCCTGGGCGCGGCCGAAGTCTCTCTCACCGTCACGGAGGCCAACTCCGAGGCCATCGGGCTCTACAAGGATGAGGGCTACCAGTGCTTGCACAGCTTCGATGCGGCGGTTTGGCAACGGGGAACAACGGCGTGACGCCGCGGACCGTCCCGTGGTTCTGTGCTATTCTTTTCGGCAAATCAAAAAAAGCTGGAAGGCATCGTGAAAGATTGGAAGTGTATCGGATCACTGGCCTTGGCAATGTGCCTGTTGCCATGGGGGATGCACGCACAAACCACCGCTAGCTCCCCGTGTGCACTGGAGCCGCCGCAATTCTCTACAAGCGAGCCTGACATCTTCAACGACCGCCAGGAACAGGACCTCGGCGACGCTCTTGCCGAGTACTTTGAGGCGAACATGCGCGTTGCGCCCCAGACTGACGGCGACGAGCTGACGCGCATCGGAGAACGGCTTCTCAAAGTACTGCCGCCGACCGGGGTCCAATACCGTTTCCGCATTTACGACTCAGGCGAGATCGATGCCTTTTCGTCTGCAGGAGGGCGGGTTTATGTCAGCCGGAAGCTGGTTGCCGCGGCAAAAAGCGAGGACGAGCTGGCTGGCGTCGTAGCGCACGAGATCGGGCACCTATCGACGCACCAGACGGCGATCGAGATGACGCGGCTTTTCAAGATCAGGTTGGGCGTCACGGAGGTGGGTGATCGCGCGGACATCTTTGCCAAGGTGCATCGCTTCCTCAGCACTCCGCCGAAAGACAATGAGGAGGAAACAAAGGAGATTAAAGATGAGCTTGTGGCCGACCACGTAGCAATTTACGTTCTGCTTCTAGCCGGTTACGACACCGAGAGCTTTCCCAATTTTTTCAACCGAGTCTCGCTTAACAACGGAAAGACCGGAAACTGGCTAACCGATACCTTCGGGCTGACGCGCGAGAGCAGCCGCCGGTATCGCGAAGCCATGAAGATGGTTGGCGAGGTGCCTCCAGGGTGCACTGGCAAGCCGGCCCCTGTGAGCACGGCGTTTCTCCAGTGGCAGCAGAGCGTGGTCCAGGAGCGCGTGAAGGATACGGCCGCAACGGCAACCGGAGACAGTCCTGTCAAGCTCGATCCTCCGCTGCGGCCCAGCCCGTGGCGCATCCGGTTCAGCCCCGACGGCAAAACCGTAATGGTACAGGACGAAGGCAGCATTACGGTCGTGAGCCGGGAACCGGCAAAGGTGCTGCTTCAGGTCGATGCGCAGGATGCCGAGCCCGCGCAGTTCACGCCCGATTCGAGCGGCATTGTCTTCAACGACAGTAATCTGCGCGTGGAAAAGTGGACTGTAGCCACCGGGCAGAGGGCGTGGGTGAGAGAGCTCATTGTCTACGACGGCTGCGCGCAGACGCTTCTGTCGCCGGATGGGAAGACGCTTGCTTGCGTGCGATTCGATTTCAACGCGAATCCGTTGCGTATTGGGTTGCGGCTCATCGACGTCGATAGTGGCCAGCCCTACTTCGACAAGCCCGGCTTCTTCCAGATGGGCATGTTCGCAACCGATTACGACAAGTGGCGGGTTGCAATGGATCTCATCGCCGGCGTGAAGTTGGTGACGATGGTGGTTTCTCCCGATGGGAAATATCTTGTCGTAGCCGCGGGAGACCATCTGCTTGCCTACGACCTCGAGAGCAGGCAGACGATTGTGCTCGGCGGCAAGCTGAAAAATATCGGCGAAACGCAAATGACATTTATCGGGCCGAATGAGATGTTTTTCGCCGGCGATATCAAAGGCGGCCTGCGGCAGGGTTTGCTGGTGAGCTTTCCCGACGGAAGACAGTTGAGTGAATTGGAGATCGGCAATCATAGCCTCATGGGAATCACCAAGGGCGAGGGCGTGATCGTGTGGCCGTTCAAAGACGGCGCAGTGGGGCTCGTGGATCTGAGCAAGGGCCAATTTGTGGGCATGGCAAAGCTACCGGCAATCGATCAATGGGAAACCTTGCTGGCGACCGAAGATCCGCAGGGCGGGGTGGAAATAGCCGAGTTGGGCAAGCCAGCGACGGTACACATTCCCTACCCTGTGGGGTCGCTGCCCAAGCTACGCGCCGCTGCGTTCTCACCAGATGGCAAATATCTGACGTTTTCGTTTCACAACCGGTCGGCGGTTTGGCGGTTGGATACGGGGAAGCAGATCGATCTCCTTCGTCCGTTTCGCAGAGCATGGATAGACAACGACGATCATTTGTGGGCGCAATATCCCAAGTACATGGGCCTCGACCAGGCGGAAACCGCGATAGCCCTGAACCAGCAGAATGAAAAGCTATTGGGCAAGTTCGAGGACGAGGACTGGCAGTACCACGATATGCAGTTCCGCTTCAAGCCGATGGGCAAGGACGAGAACACACGTTATCATGCGACGCTCGAAGCGACGAAAATGGGGACACAAGCAGCGGCCTGGACACACGATTATCTGCATGAAACGCCTGCTATATGGCTTGCCGAGGACAACCGGCTGGTGCTGGCGTGGGACCTGAGCAACGACACCGCCAAGTCGGAAATCAAGAGCTACCCGGTCTTGCAGAGTGAGGCGCAGGCCATGAAGACGAAGAATCGCGGGCTGCTGATCGAGACCGTAAATCCAGAGACGGGAGAACCAGAGCAGCAGGTTCTGATCCCCGAGGCTGACCTGACGCACGGATGGGATGACCAGCGGAGTGCGATTGTCTCAGGCGGGTTTTTGCTGGCGCACGGCGAGCAGGACAATACGGCGATCTACAAGCTCGATACGGGCGCTAAGGTGGGCGAGTTCTTTGGAATGCCGCTGGCGACAAGTGCCGCGAGCGGCCTGATTGCGGCCGTAAATCGCGAAGATGAGATTTTGATCGTAGACGAGCGGTCAGGCAAGGAGCTGAAGCGCTTCACCCTTGGTTCGCCGGCGCGGCTGGCGCTGATTGTCCCTGGCAATGAGACGACACTGCTCGTACTCACCGAAGACCAGGTGGTGCACCGGGTGCCGCTGGGGAAATGATTTAGTTCGAAATGAGTGCGGCCGGATTCTCTCCCGAGAATCCGGCCGCGGGTTTTGCTGCGCGATGCGTTATGCTTTGGCGCTCGTCAGCGCCCCCAGATCCGAGGCCTGCTTTTCCATGCTGAAGGCTTCCAGGATGTCGCCTTCCTTCACGTCGCTGAAGTTGGCGATGCCGATGCCGCACTCCATGCCGTTGGTGACTTCGCGGGCGTCGTCCTTGAATCGCTTGAGTGAGCCGATCTTGCCTTTGAAGACCTGCACGCCGTCGCGCATCACCTTCACCTCGGCATCGCGGCGGATGACGCCGTCCTGCACGCGGCATCCGGCGATCGTGCCCACCTTGGGAATGCGGAAGACATTGACGACTTCGGCGCGGCCCACGTAGTTCTCCTTGAACGTGGGTTCGAGCAGGCCCAACATGGCCAGGCGAATCTCGTCCTGCAGCTCGTAGATGATCGAGTGCAGGCGAATCTCCACGTTCTCCTGCTGCGCCAGCTCGGCGGCCTTGCGCTCCGGGCGGACGTTGAAGCCGATAATGATCGCGTTCGATGCCGTCGCCAGCAGTACGTCGCTCTCGGTGATGGAACCGACGCCGGAGTGCAGCACCTTGACGCGCACCTTTTCCGTGGACATGCGCGCGAGCGAGTCGGCCAGCACTTCTACCGAGCCCGTCACGTCGCCCTTGATGATCAGCGGCAGGTCCTTCACGCCCGACTGGCGCACCTGCTCGGCCAATCCCTCCAGCGACACGCGCGAGCTCTTGGCCAATTGCGCGTCGCGCTCCTTCATCTTGCGATACGAGGCGATCGACTTGGCCTTGTCGCGGTCGGCGACCACGAGGAAGGTGTCGCCCGAGTCGGGCATACTTTCAAGGCCCAGGACTTCGACCGGCGTGGAAGGGCCGGCTTCTTCGAGGGCGCGTCCGCGATCGTCGAACATGGCGCGCACCTTGCCGAAGGTGTTGCCCACAATGTAGCTGTCGTTCAGGTGAAGCGTTCCGTCCTGCACAAGTACGGTGGCCACGGCGCCGCGGCCGCGGTCTAGCTTGGCCTCGAGAACGCTGCCGAGCGCCTTGCGTCCGGGCGTGGCCTTGGGCGCCTTCAGGTCGCTCACCAGGCAGATCATTTCGAGAAGCAGATCGAGATTGAGCCGCTTCTTTGCCGAGACCTCGACAAACACTGTGCCTTCTTGTCCCGCGCCTGCCCACTCCTCGGGAATCAGGCCGCGGTCGGCCAACTGCTTTTTCACGCGGTCGGGATTGGCCTCGGGCTTGTCGATCTTGTTCACGGCCACGATGATGGGAACCTCGGCGGCCCTGGCGTGATCGATGGCCTCCAGAGTCTGCGGCATCACGCCGTCGTCGGCGGCGACAACAACCACCACGATGTCGGTTACTTTGGCGCCACGGGCCCTCATGCGCGTGAAGGCTTCGTGGCCCGGCGTATCGAGAAAGACGATCTCGCGGCCCGAGGCTGGCGAGCCTTCCTTGGTGAATTTCACTTTGTAGGCGCCGATGTGCTGCGTAATGCCGCCCGCTTCGCCCGCTGCTACATGCGTCTCGCGAATGGCGTCGAGCAGCGACGTCTTGCCGTGGTCCACGTGGCCCATCACCGTCACCACCGGCGGGCGCGGCACTTCCACCACGTCGGTTTTCTCGGTATCGAGCACCTCCTCGATCGCCTGATTCTCTAGCTCCTCTTCGTAGCTGATCACGTTGGCGGCGGCGCCGAACTTCGCCGCCACATCTTTCACCATCTCGGCGTCGAGCGATTGATTCACCGTGACGAACACGCCGCCCATGAGCAGCGTCGCGATCAGGTCCTTGGCGCGGACATCGAGCTTTTCGGCAAGGTCCTTCACGCTGATGCCCTCCGTGACCGTGATGTCGCGGGTGATGGGCACGGGCTCGGTGCTGTATTGCGCGCCGCCATAGCGCGGCGGCGGCACAAAGCCCTTCATCGGGCCTTCTTTGGTCTTCGGGTATTGTTGCTTGCCTCGTCCGCGGCCACGGGAACTGGCGCGCTGCGGGCGCGGGGCCTCACCGGCCGGCGGTGCGCCGCCAGCGCCGGGGCGCGCGCCGCCAAACCCTGGGCGTGCTCCGAATCCAGGACGCGCACCAAATCCGGGCCGCGCACCGGGAGCTGTGGAGCCTCCAGGCCCCGCGAATCCGCCCGTCCCGGCGCGCGTGGGATGCCTGGGGCGCGGTCCCCCTGCCACTTGACCGGGCGCTGCAGCGCCGCCGGGCATCCTTTGCGCCATGCCGGCCTGCCCTGCCGCGGGCCTGCGATCGAAGATCGGTTTGCCGCGCTGAATTCCGGCGCCCGCCGCTGGCGCGGTTGTTGGAACGATGGACGCCGTGTACACAGGCCGTGGGCCGGTTTGCGGCATCACCATGCGGCGCGGAGCACGAGCGGGGTGCGCGCTCACAGGGCCCGGCTGCGCGGGGGCGGTTGTGGACGCGGCGGCGATCGCCGGAATCGCACCGGACGCTTTGCTTGCGGCAACAGCGGCTTCAGTTGCGTACGGCGCGCTCGCGGCAAGATCGGGAATAGAGGAAGGCGCCTGTTGCTCGACGGAAGCGGAAGGCGCGGCGGCCGGCGTCTTGGCAGACGGAAGCTTTTCGCCGGTGCGGGGTTGTTCCTCGCGCTCAGGCGAAGCTGCGGGCGGCTTGACCACGACGGCAACCGGGGGCGGCGCAACCACGACAACCGGGCGCGTGACGCCTGCAGCGCCCGCAGGCGCCTTGGCGACGACAGCACCCGCAGGGGGATGAGAGGCTATTGCCGGAAGATGTGTGGGCGGGGGGGCGACGATGGACGGCGCCGAGCGCGGCTGCGGAACAATTTTGCGCGGCTCCGGGCGAACGGATGCGGCGGCCGCGGGTTTCGCCGCAACCGGCGCTTTGGCCGGACGCGGAGCGGGCGCAGCAGGCTCGGCTGGCGGAGCAGCCGCCGGCTTGACAGGCAAGCGAGCGTGGCGCGCCTCTTCTTCCTCTTCCTTTTTCTTGGCCAGAACGGCCTTCAGAACATCTCCCGGCTTGGAGATGTGCGAGAGATCGATCTTGGGGGCGACGGCTTCAGCGGCGTGGCGCGCGTGCGCAGCGCCTGAATGCGCGGTTTGCCGCACTTCCTGCGCAAAGTGCGCGCGAACCTTATCCGCCTCGTCCGATTCCAGCGAACTGGAGTGCGTCTTGCCCCCCGCAATGCCGAGTCCGGGAAGAAGATCGAGAATCGCGCGAGACTTGACTTCCAGCTCTTTCGCGAGATCGTTGATACGAACCTTGCTCATCCGCCTCTTTTCAATTCGTGCCGCCAAAAAGCCCTTTAGTCGCTCATAGCTGCCTCATGGCACTGGCCGTTCTTAACCGTTGCGTTATCGTCCGTTTGGCTTGGGAAGACGCGGCGCATCTCACGCACCGTCCTCTTTGGCCGGCTTCTCTTCTTCTATTGCGATTTCGGTTTCATCGGCGCCAGGCTCTGGGACCACTCCGGCGCCGATAGCATCGATTTCGTCTTCATCGGCTTCCTCAGATTCAGCTTCCGCCTTCACGTCCGCTACGCTTTCAGCTTCTTCAATCACTTCGGCGGAGTTTTCCGCCTCGGATTCTTCCGTAGCTTCACCGACCTCTGAGGTTTCAGCGGCTTCCAACGCGCCTCCCGCTGGCGCTGCCTCAGCCGCGGCCGTTTCGCCTGCTTCCGGATCCGCCGCAGTTACGGCTTCCCCTTCGCCGCTTTCAGCCGCCTGCGCCGCCTCGGCCTCTTCAAAGCGGCTGAAATAGTTGCGGACGGCTACGCTGATCTTCTCCAGGGTCTTTTCGCCGATGCCCGGGATTTCCTCGAGCTGTTCCGGCGTCATATCGGCGAGCGCTTCTACTGTGGTGACGCCCGCTGTAACCAGCTTCTGAATGATTCCATCGCCCAGCTCGCTCACCTGCTCGATGGGAGTCGTGGGAGCGCCGGCCAGGGCCTGCATCTGCTGCTCGACCTCCTGGCGCTTCTCTTCTTCGCTCTTGATGTCGATCTTCCAGCCCAGAAGTTTGGCCGCAAGGCGCACATTCTGGCCCTTCTTGCCGATGGCCAGCGAAAGCTGCGTGTCGTCAACGATCACTTCGAGCTGCTTTTCCGTCAGGTCCGTGATGGAAACGCGGCTGACCTTGGCCGGCTGCAGGGCCTTTTCTGCGAAGGTGGTGATCTCGTCGCTGTATTCGATGATGTCGATCTTTTCGCCGCGCAGTTCGCGGATGATCGACTGCACACGCATGCCCTTCATGCCCACGCATGCGCCCACCGGGTCCACGTCCTTATCGCGGCTCTGCACGGCGATCTTTGTCCGCTCGCCGGCCTCGCGCGCAATGGCGCGGATGACCACCGTGTTGTCGTAAATCTCGGGAACCTCGGACTGGAACAGGTTCTGCACCAGCTCCGGCGCGGCGCGGCTCACGATTACTTGCGGACCCTTGGCTGCGCGGTCCACTTTGATCAGCACCACACGCACGCGCTCGCCCACGCTGAACTGCTCCAGGCGCGACTGCTCGCGCTTGGGGCAGCGGGCCTCGGCCTTGCCCAGGTCGAAGATGACGTCCTGGCCCTCGAGGCGCTTGACGGTCGCATTCAGGACCTCTTTTTCGCGGTGCGCATATTCCTGGAAGATCGTGTCGCGCTCGGCCTCGCGCACCTTCTGGAAGATGATTTGCTTGGCCAACTGCGCGGCGATGCGCCCCAGCGGGCTGGTGTCGCGATAGATGCGGATCTCGCTGCCCACTTCCACGCCGGGAGCTAATTCGTTGGCCTCCGCAAGCGCGATCTGATTTACCGGATCCTCGATCTGATCCTCGTCGGCGACCACCGTCTTGTAAATGTAGGCCGTAATCTCGCCGGTCTCCTTGTTCAGCTCTCCGCGCATGTTTTCCTGGGTCTTGTAGAACTTGCGCGTGGCCAGGGCGATGGCTTCCTCGACGGCGCCGACAACAATGGAGGGGTCGATGCCCTTCTCCTGGCTCAGGAGCTCGATACTTTGATACAAAACGCTGGTAGCCATACCGCTTGCTCTCTCATCCTGCGTGTCGGGCGCAGTGACTCATGAAGCCCGACGCCGCGAGTTACTCATTGAGGGACTAGGGACGTTGCGACTGGGAACTAAATGACCCGAACAAACCCGTGCGTCCCGATATCCCGTCCGCCGATTTCCTTTCGCCTTTCAACTTTCTTTCCAGTCCCTTTTTCCTAGTCCCTATGTCCCTGTCTTTCAGATCTCCGGCGCCAGATTCGCCTTCTCGACATTGCCGAGGGCGATCTCTACCGTTTCCACGCCGGCCTTGCGGCTCTTGCTGTTTTGCTTCACAGCCGCCAGGTCGATCACGATCGTCCCCGATTGAGATGCGGGTTTCTGCCCCGCAATCAATCTTCCCTGCCAGTGCCGGTTGTTGCGGACCGGCTCGAAGGTCCGCACCTTCACCAGGCAGCCCACAAACCGCTCGAAATCCTCCGGCCGGGTAAGTTTCCGATCCAACCCCGGCGAACTGGCCTCCAGCGTGTACGCCGCGCCGGGAACCAGATCCTCCACGTCGAGCAATACCCCAAAATCGCGGCTGAACGCCGCGCAATCCTCGTGCGTCACGCCGGAAAGCTGCTCCACCGCGAGCGAACCTTCCAAAAGCCTCTCCGGCAAGCCCTCTGCGTGGGCCGCAGCCGCCGCTTTCAGTTGCGCCCGGCCCTCGGCGTTCTTTTCGAGGCTCACGCGCAGTGTGCGGTCTTTCGCCGTGCCGCCAAACTCGATATCGACCACATCGAGCCCGTGCGAAGCAGCCACCCTTTCCGCCGCCCTCCGGATTTCGTCCAGGTTGACCGCCATCGTCCCTTCGCGCCCGTCAAGCCAACATCACTTGCCGGTGGCCCACCTCTGCGTCGCCCACAGAAGGCTGAATCCAAATGGGTTAATGCTTATTCGTCCCCGTGTGATCCGGCTTGAGGTTCGCTCCAAATAAAAAGTGGGCTGTAAGCCCACTCATCTCTCCGCCAGCCGGTGCGAACACGGACAAAACCTGACGGACAAACGCGTTTGCATGGTCAGAATACCGCAATTCCCGCTGGAATTCAACCGTCCGCTTGCGGCGTAGTCCACTTGCTGCCGCACCGGAAGCAACGAACTGAACGGGGAAATCCGCTGTCCATCTCCTACATGACGGCTTGCTGCGGAAGCGGCGCCCTTCTTCGCCGTTCATTCAGGAAGGGATCGCATATTTCTTAGAAAATTCAAAAATAGGCCTCAACTTTTCCGTCCCGGGTTCCGATAAGCAAATTAATTCCACTTCAATCCGCGAAGGCGGGTACACCTGTCTTCACTTTTTCATCGCATACGCTTTAATGCTCTTCGATTCATAAGTCATGCCTACGCTTCGAACGCGCTACACGATCGTATTGGTCGTCACCATCTTCATGGCCATCTGTGGAACCTGCGCCGGTTATTATCTGGCGCGGTACATCACCGTCTGGGTGACGGTAAACCGCCTCGACAACTACGCAAGCCAACTGGTGGCCAACGGCGAAGACTGGGCAGCCGAAGTGCGCACTGCTCTTGCCGCGGTTGACGCCTCACCATCGGGTTCCTGCTCCGACGCGGAGGTCAAATACCTTCGCGCGCTGATCTTCGAGTCGGAGTTTCTGAAGGACGCAGGACAGATGAATAGGAACGGCCAAATCGAGTGCTCGGCCGCAATGGGACATGTGACCCGCCTGAACGATCAAGCCGAACCGGACTTTACCCAACAGGATGGCACGCTCATCTACAAAAGTCTCAAGCTCTATAGAGATAGCACGTTTCCCGCCATCGCGCTTCAGCGGGGAAATTCATTTGTGGTCTTTACGCCCATCGTGCGCATGTACATTCAGCCGCCGCCCATGCATTTCACACAGACGGTGACCGACGCCCCGACCCAGACGCATGGTTCGTTGCTTGGCGAGCCATTGCCCTCCGGCTTGCCCATCCTCAATGCGGAAGGAACGCTTTGGCAGGAAGACAACCTGTACGCCACGCGGTGCTCCATCCGTTACTTCAACTGCGTCACCGCGTATACCACCATCCCGGCGATTGTTGCCGCCAACCGGACACGATTCAATGGCTGCATTGCCCTGTGCGGTCTGCTGGGGGCATTCATCGGCTTCCTCTCCTCGCTGCTTTACCGGCGCAACAAGAGCATGGCGCAGCAACTGCGCCGTGCCATTCGCCACGACAGGCTTAAGGTCGTCTATCAGCCCATTGTCGACCTCGGCGACGGCCGGATTGTCGGCGCGGAAGCGTTGGTGCGCTGGACTGACGAAGAAGGTATGGCCGTGGGCCCAGACATCTTTGTGCGCATTGCCGAGCGTCAGGGCTTTGTGAAGGAGATTACCAGGGCGGTCCTTCGCCGCGTCTTGCGCGACCTCGGCCATGTGCTTCGCAGCCATCCCGATTTCCGTGTGAGCATCAATGTCACCTCCGACGATCTGGCCGATCCCGGCTTTCTGGACTTACTGGCCACTTCTCTCACCGAGGCCGGCCTGCTTCCGCAAAGCCTGACGATCGAAATCACCGAAGGCTCGACGGTGCGGCGCGATGCCGCCATTCAAACGATTCACACGCTTCGCCTGCGTGGGCACAGTGTCCATATCGACGATTTCGGAACCGGCTATTCGAGCCTCTCCTATCTGCAGGACCTTGCCATCGATGCCATCAAGATCGACAGGGCGTTTACGCAGTCGATCGGAACCGGCTCGGTGACCATGGCCATCCTGCCCCAGATTCTCGCCATGGCTGAGGCCATCGATCTGCATGTCATTGTCGAGGGCGTCGAAACCAGTGAGCAGGCGGAATACTTCACCATGGCCAGACGGCCGATCTTTGCGCAGGGATGGCTCTTCGGTCGGCCCATGCCGGCACAGGAGTTTTGCTGTGTCCTGGCGGATAACGGCCTGAAAAAAATGACGGTCGAAAGAGAGGAGGAAACGCAGGCCTTCGCCGTCCTTGCCTGAACTGGCGCTGGCCCCAGGATTTCCTTTGCGCCTCGCCGAGCAAGGCGCGACAATAGCCGAATGAAGTGGCTTCGCGTTTTTGCCCTTGCGCTGCTCGTTCTCGCTTCAGGACTGCCCCTGCTCCGCGCACTTGATAAACAGCCGGCTGGCGTTTACCACGCGCGGCGCGCTGCGCTCGCCAATGAGCTGCAAGGTGGCGTAGCGGTACTGTTCGCCGCTGAAGAATCGGCGCTCGATTTCATGCCCTACCGGCAGGACTCGGATTTCTATTACCTGACCGGCTGGAACGAGCCCGGCGCGGCCCTCATGATCGTAGGCGACGCGCCTCAGGCAGCTACGCCGCGCGCCTACAAGGAGATTCTTTTCCTGCCCGCGCGCAATCTGCGCATGGAAAAGTACACCGGCGTGAAGATGGATGCGGCCACGCCGGGAGTGGAGCAGGCTGCGGGCGTTGACCGTGTGGAACCGATGAGCGAGCTTCCGGCGGAGTTGAGCCGGCTTCTGGCCGCCGACCGGCCGCTCCTCCGCAATGTGTGGACGCAGCCGGATTCGGCCGCGGCCGGCGCGCTGCTGAGCTTTACCGCGGTCACGCTGGGAGCGTCGGCAGTTCCGCAGCCGCATGACGTAACCAGCCTGACCATGCCGCTGCGCCAGATCAAGGACGAGGGAGAGATCGAGCTCATCAAGAAGGCGTCGGCGGCGTCGATCCTTGCCCAGCGCGTGATGATGCAATGGTGGGTCAAGCCGGGCATGACGGAGCGCGCCATCGCCGGAGCCATGACCGCCGTGTGGATGGAGAACGGTTGCGAGCGGCCGAGCTATTCGCCCATCGTTGGCTCGGGAATCAATTCGACCATCCTGCACTACTCCGCCAACGCCCGCACCATGCAGGACGGCGACGTTCTCCTCGTCGATGCGGCCTGCGAGTACTCCATGTACGCCGCCGACATCACCCGCACCGTTCCGGTGAACGGGCATTTCACCCCCCGTCAGCGTGAAATTTACAACATCGTGCTCGGCGCGCAGCAGGCGGCCATCAACGCCTTCGTGGCCGGCAAATCGACCATCAACGACCGCGACCGGCAGGACCCGAATTCGCTTGACACCGCCGCCTACAACTACATCGACACGCACGGAAAAGACCTGCACGGCCAGCCGCTCGGCCAGTATTGGTTGCACGGATTGGGGCACATGATGGGCATCGATGTCCACGATCCCGCGAACTACCCAGTGGCGCTCAAGCCGGGAATGATCTTCACCATCGAGCCGGGCATCTACATTCCCGAGGAGAAGCTGGGAGTGCGCATTGAATGTGACTTCCTGGTGGGCGCCGATGGAAAGCTGATCGATCTCGATGCCGCGCTGCCGCATACTCCGGATGAGATCGAAGCGGCGATGCGGGCGAAGTAAGAGGCAATATGGACCCGCGCGACGCCATGGAGCCCGTACAACTCGAGGCGCTGAACCGCGCCTTCAGCGAACAACTGCTGGTCTGCCTGGACGAGTGCGCGCGAGGCCGGCGCGGATTGTTCTCGGAATACGTAAGCGATGACGGTGAAGAAGGCGGCTGGCCCGAGGCTGCGCGGCTGCGCGAGTTGGCGGTTGCGCTGCAGAATGTTCTTGCTCAGCAGGAGGAGCGGAACGCGCTCTGCGACGAGTTCCTTGACCTGTGCACGATTCACGGCGAAAGCCATCCCGGCGAGCGCAAGCTGGCGCGGGCGTTTCTGGAGCGGATCGAGCGCGGGGAAGTGGGAACACCGGCGGAACAAGAACGCAAGCTGTGGTGAAACTGCACGGCCGATCCCTCCACAATGATGATTTTCGCGGCAGGGTCGGCCAAAGAACCTTACAGGGTAACCTGCACTTAGAACCGCACGCCGAGCGTGACAGGGATCAGCTCGGTGGTCCCGAGGCCGTTGGTTTGAGTGACGGCGGGCGTGTGAATAAACGTGTAGCGCGATTCGGCAAAAATCTCGGTATGGCCGCTGTCGCTGTCATACATTCCGCCGCCCAGGCGATGGTAAATGCCTAAACCGGCGTTGCCGCCCCATTGGTTGGAGGTGAAAGAAGCGACGGTGACATTCTCGTAGTATTCGTCGCCGTAATAATCGAAAGTGAGTTCGGGTGTTTGGAGGTTGGTCGACTTGCGGTACCAGCCGAACCCGCCGACCAGGTAAACGCCGTTCGACTTCTTGGGAAAAAGGTCGATGACGGGGGAACCGGTGATCGAGTTGATGTGGGAGTTACCCGCCGTGATTTGGTCCTCTGGAGGGAATTCCGCGAGGAACCCCGCTGGTAGCTTGTCGTCCATGAATTGATACTCCAGCAGCGCGGAGATTCGCTTGGAGAGGCGGAGGCCTGCGCCGGCGGTGAAATTGCCGCCCCAGGTGATGAAGGGGGTATCGTTACCGACGGGGGCATTGAATCCTCCTCCGGCCTCGAACGTCCAGTTGTGCAGGAATGCATGCTTTCCGCCGCCTCCGTAGCCTCCGCCGTTTCCGTACTGGCCTGACCCGCCGCCGGACGCAGAGGCGCCGGGTGCAGGGCTCCCGGACAGCGAAAACTCGCTCAATTGCAAGCCCGATGCGCTCAGCCCCGCCTGGCTGGAAGAGTAGCCGGTAGCACGGGACTGATCCTGGGCGAGAGCGGGCTGGGTGATCGCAAAGCTGGCCGCGAGCAGAATCGCAATCAAACTGGCGCGCCGCAAGGGCTGAAACCAATGGGGGAATGACATTGCAACCACCTCAAACACTGATTTTGTTCGACTTGCGTGGAAGAAGTGCCTGTCATGGAGTTAGACACGGAATGCAGCCAGAGGTTGCCTGAGCCGGAGAACCTCGCGTGGGACGATATCAAAAAGTTCCACTTGCATAAAATATGGCACAAAAGTATAATAGTGTCACTGCAGGCAGGAGGGACACATGGAGTTGCAGGCGCGGACGCGCATGAGCGAAAAGGGCCGGGTTGTGATTCCGGCTCAGATACGGAAGGCGCTTGGGATGGATCCTGGAGGCACATTGGACCTGCGGGTGGAAGACGGCGAACTGCGGATTTCGACCATGCGAAGCCGTCTTCGGCGCGCGCAGGAGCGCGTGCGGAAATACGTTCCGGCGGGAGTCAGTCTGTCCGAGGAGTTGAGCGCGGAACGTCGCGAGGCAGCGAAACATGAATGAGGTCGTGCTCGATGCCTCTGCCATGCTCGCCTTGCTTCAAAACGAACGGGGCGCGGAAAAGTTGACAGACGAAATCCTGGATGATGCTGTTGCCAGTACAGTCAACCTCGCCGAGGTGCAATCCAAGCTCGTCAAGAAGGGCCAACCTCCGGGTGAAGCATGGGAAGACGTTCTATCAACGGTTACAGCGGCTGAACCCTTTACCAGCGAGCAGGCGAAGATCGCGGGCAGCTTGATCGCAAAGACTGAGAAGTACGGGCTATCTCTAGGCGACCGCTCCTGCCTGGCGCTGGCCATCGCGCTCCAGGCGCCGGTCTATACCACGGAACAGGCCTGGAGAAACCTCAAAGTCGGAGTTCCGATTCATGTGATCCGGTAAGGCGCCGCGTCTGTTCATTAAATGGCAGATGACAGCGATAGATAAACCCTGACCTGCTTTCGGAAAACTCTACCAGTTGAAGCTGGAGTTCTCTCGTAATCTAAACGGAAGGCCGGGGCGCTTGCTCCGGCCTTCACTCGCTCCGCTAGCTCCGCCAACTCCGCTAGCCTTGTATGTCGAACTGCTCCGGGTGCAGCGCCGGATCGCTCTTTATCAGCACGTTCTTGCCGACCAGATCCTCGAAGTCAGTGAGCCAGCGGCCGCCGTTCGCCTTGAGGATCTTCACAGTCTCGGGATTCACGCGCAGCATCACGTCGGCGTTTTCGAAGTGCTTCCTCATCTTGCGCATCTCGATGTAAATCTCGTTGCACACGGTGGTCGGGCTCTTCACCATGCCGGTGGCCTGGCAGGTGGGACAGGGCACGCTCAGGGTCCGCTCCAGCGACTGCTTCACACGCTTGCGTGTGATGGCCACCAATCCAAAGTCGTTAAATTGCAGCACTTTGGTTGGAGCGCGGTCGCTCTTCAGCGCCTCTTCCAGCGCGGCCATCACCTTGAAGCGGTTCTTGCGCTCGTCCATATCGATGAAGTCGATCACGATGATGCCGCCCAGGTCGCGCAACCGGATCTGGCGCACAATCTCCGGCACCGCGTCGAGGTTGGTTTTGAGGATGGTGTCCTCGAGCCGCGCCGACTTGCCGACATACTTGCCGGTGTTGATGTCGATCGCCACCAGAGCCTCCGTCTGGTTGATTACGATCGACCCGCCCGATTTGAGCCACACCTTCGAGCGCAGCGCCTTCGAGATCTCGTCCTGGACGCCGAAGTGCTCGAACAGCGGAGTCTCTTTGGTGTAGAGCTTGACGCGGCGCACCAGCGAGGGCGAGAAGCGGTTGAGGAAACGGACGATGCGCTCGTAATCGGCCTCCGTATCCACCCAGATGTTGGAGAAGTTCGCGCTCACCTGGTCGCGAAGGATGCGCTCGATGAGCGACAGGTCGTGGTAGATGAGAGCCGGAGACTTGGAGGATTCCGAGCGCTGTTTGATGTCGTTCCAGAGGTTCATCAGAAAGCGCAGATCGGCGCGAAGCTCCTCTTCCGACGCGCCTTCGGCCGCGGTTCTTACGATGAAGCCGCCGGGTGCGTCGCCGCGCTCGTGCGTCAGAACCCGCTTCAGGCGGTGGCGCTCTTCGTCGGAGGCGATCTTGCGGCTCACGCCCACGTGGGTCACGGTGGGCATGAAGACCAGGAAACGGCCGGGCAGCGCGATGTGGCTGGTGATACGCGCGCCCTTCTTGGCAATCGGTTCCTTGGCGATCTGCACCAGAATCTCCTGGCCTGACTTCAGCAGGTCGGAAATGATCGGCAGATCAGAGGTCTGAGCCGAACGGCGCGACGGTCCGCGGCGCTGGCCCTGAACTCCGCGGCCGCGTTGTCCGCGGCTTCCGCGTTCGCGGCGCACGCGGCCGGGCGCTGGTCGCGCACCTGCCGAGGACTCTTCTTCCTCCTCTGCGGTTTCGAACTCTTCCTCCTCGCCATTCTTTTCGTCAAAGTTCATCTGGATGCGGTGATCGAGATGAGCCTCCTGCAGCATCTCGCCCAGTTCGCCCGTGCGCAGGTGGGTGGGAAGCGTCTCCTCTTCGTAATCGTCCAGATCGTGTACTTCAGGCTTGTGGCGGCGCTGGTGCGGCGCGGCTTCAAACTCCTCGCCTTCTATCACCTCTTCCTCGACCAGGCCCTTGCCCGGAACATAGGTCGAAGCCGGGGCAGCGGCTTTTTTAGCGCCGGCAGCCGCCTCGCCATCCTTCTTCTTGCCGAAGCCGAAGAGCCGGAAGCCCGGCGCCGATGGATCGAAGCGGTGAGATGCAGACGCGTCAGATTCCTCCTCTGGCGCCGAATCGATCTCCTCCGCGGCTGCGGACTCCGACTCGGCAATTCCGGAATCATCTGGCGCGGAGAGAGTGGACTCCTCGAAATCCGCATCCGTCTCGATAGCCTCTTCGGCGGTCTCAAACGCAGGCGGTTCTTCCTCCGCGAGCGGTTCCGCGGCGTCCGGAGCGAGTTCATCCTCCTCGAATTCGAATGCGGACTCCTCCGGTTCTGCCGTTTCAGGAAGCGAAGCAGCAGATTCCTCGAGTTCCTCAACGGCCTCGTCCTGGGCAGCACTGGTGAATGGCGCGGCCGAGACGTCGTTTAACCCCTCCGAAACGCCTTCGGCTGGCGGCTCTGGCTGGCGACGATGCCGCGAAAGCGATTCGCCTGGCAGAAGACCGCTGCCGTCCCACCTGAGCGGCGCTTCAACCAGCGTGGAAGGCCTGCTGGACGTGCGCGCCGGGCGCGACGGGACAGCCTGCTCCGGCGCGGCTTTGGGGCTTTCAGCGGAGGACGCGCTACCGTACTTCGAAAGCGACTCGCCAGGCAACACAAACGCCGCTGGAGCCTGATGCGCACGCGGCGCGCGCGGCGTAACGGGAGCTTCGGAGGCAGGAATGGCCGGAACAGACTCGGATTTGGCGGGTGATTCCGCCTCAGTTTCCGCGACGGCGGCGGATTCCGGCGGAGTTTCAACTCGGACGCCCTGGCCCCGGCCGCCACGGCGGCGGTGCCGGCCACGCCAGCGGCGTGCGCCCGGCTCACCCGTTCCGTGAGCTTCTTCTCTCTGCCCTGGAGTTGTCGTGGATTCAGGGGCGTATGGAGCAGCGGTTTCCGGCGCCGCTTCTTCCGCCGGCGGAAATTCCTGACGTTCTTCGCGCCGGGGTTCCGCTCTCTGGCCTTGACGCGGGCCGCGATCTTCCTGGCGGCCTCCTTTCCACCCCGTCGACGAAGTGGGCGCCGGGGCGCTCTTCAGGGCCGGAGCATCGTCGGGGGCCCCGGCTCCGTTGCGCTCGGTCCCGCGGGGGTGCCGAACTTCGCGAGGGGCCTGGCCGGCTCCACTCGCCGCCGCCTTTTCCAGCTCGTCGGTCTCTTCCTGGTCTTCGAGCTCGATAAAGTCGGTTACATAGAGAAATGCGTCGCGCTCCAGGCCGAGGTCGACAAAGGCCGACTGCATGCCCGGTAAAACGCGTGTTACGCGGCCGTTGTAAATGGAACCCGCGAGAGTGTACTCGTTTTCGCGTTCGTAGTAGATTTCCGCGAGTTGATCGTCTTCTAGAATCGCAAGCCGCGTCTCATGCGGCGTGCTGGAGATGCAAATTTCCTTTGCCATCGTACCTTTCCGTCCGGCAGCTCAAGGCAGCCGGTACATGCGGCAAGGCCGGATGGAGACGCGAGGCGGCGGCAGGGAGGGGATGAGCGGATAACCAGGGAAGCGCTTGAGGAACGGTTTCCGTACGGCGGCCTGCTTCACAGGCGGCGAACCGTGACGGAATCGGAACAAAGCGCACCAAACGGTCTGTTGTTTGCGGCAACCCAATGGCAGAGAGTTTGTGGCCTCCGTTACCGGAATCTCCGGCGGGGCCGTTCGACCTGCGGCAATTACTCGGAGGCTTCGCGACAGAGAACCGGGGAATCTGTCTCCCGAACTGCCCACGCGCTCCTTGCAATGTGCGAGCCGCAAATGGTCTTCCCGTCTCTGCGTACTCATGAACCCTATCCTGCCGTGCGCGATCCATCCAGACCGGGCCGGCGAAATGCTTAAAAATCCTTCTCTTGCGGTTCCTCGCGATCCCCCGATCGTTCCAGAGCTGCGCAAGAATCAAACCTTTTCGACGACACCCCAATCGCATGGATCGAGATGCGTCAATTGACGAACCGGCGCATGCGGACATTCATTGCCACGCCCAGCGCCAGGAACGTAAACAACACCGAAGATCCACCGTAACTCATTAAAGGTAAAGGGATTCCGGTGACGGGCATCAGCCCGATGACCATGCCTACGTTGACCGCAATCTGAAAGGTCAACACAGCCACGATTCCCATGATAATGAGGGAACCGGGCAAGTCGGCGGCTGTTTGTGCGTTTTGAATCAAACGCATCAATATAAGAAAGTATAGCAGCAGCACAGAAATCGCGCCCACGAAGCCGTGTTCCTCGCTGAAGGCCGCAAAAATGAAATCCGTATAGGGGATGGGCAGAAAATAGCCCTGTGTCTGGCTGCCATTTTCCAGGCCTTTGCCCCAAATGCCGCCCGATCCCACCGCGATCTCCGACTGCAGCACCTGGTAGCCCGAGCCCCGGGGGTCGTTCTCGGGGTTGACGAAGGCGGTGAGCCGGGCCTTCTGGTACGACTTGAGAAACCTGCCGCTGGACCAGACCCCGCCGACCAGGACAGCGCCCACCGCGAGCAGAATTAAGCTCTGGCGCAGGTTGATCCCGCCCAAAAACAGCCCGGCGATCAGAATGGGCGTATACGTCAGCGTGGTTCCCAGATCGGGCTGCTTGAGCACCATCAACATCGGTACCCCGACCAGCGCAAAGGCCTTGAGGATCTCCTTCCACGTCACGCTGCGCCCGCCCAGGTTGGCAAAGTAGCGGGCCACCGCGAGAATCAGCACCAGCTTGACGAACTCAGAGGGCTGTACGAGCATGGGGCCCAGCTTGATCCAGCGGCGCCCGCCCAGTGCCTTATGGCCGAGCGGCGACAACACCGCAGCCAGCGCCAGAAGGCCGAACCCGTAGGCCCACGGAGCCCAGTCGAGCACACGATGATAGTCGATCTTGGAGAAGACGAACATGGCCGCCATGCCCGCGGCAATCCAGAAGATCTGCCTGGTTCCGAAGCTGGCAAACCTCGTGTGCAGCGTGGCCGAGTGAACCTCAAGAACCGAAAGCGTGCAGAGCAGGAGCAACAGGCCCAGCAGCGCCCAATCGAAGTCGCGAAAGCTCAGGATGCGGCGCATGGCGGTTATGGATCCTTTCGCCGCATGGGCGGCATTGCGGCCACCTGCGAAGAAGTTTCACGGGAACCTGCCGCCGGCGAAGCAGCGCGCTTGGCCTCGTGCTTCGGCGCCGGCTTCGCACTCGGGCCGTTCTCTGCCACAATGCCGTGGCTGTCGACAAAGAAGCGCCCGCCCTGAATGCGCGGCCGTGCTTCTTTGTTCGCGGCGCCACGTGCGGGGGGCATCGACCAGACAGCGCCCACCTCGACCGGCGCCGCGGCCTTCGCGGGCGGCAGGTTGTGCGCTTCGCGGCGCTTCTTATCCACGTAAGCCTCCACAACCCGGGCCGCAATGCGCGCGGGATAATAGCTGAATTCGCCGTTCTGCCAAAGAACCGCTACCACCAGCTCCGGATTGCGGCGCGGCGTGACCCCCACAAACCACACGTTCGGGAAGGTAGCTCGGCTCTTGTTGGTCTTTTCTAGCGCTTCGTGACTCATCTGCTGAGCGGTGCCCGTCTTTCCCGCAAAGTCGATCCCCTCCAGATGCGCCGAACCTGCCGTGTGGTACAGTCCCGGCTGCGTCACCTCGGCCATGCCGTTGGTAATAATGTCCCAGTTTGCCGGATCCATGGAAACATAAGCATCGCCCGACCCGGGAAAGCTATCCAGCAGCGATTTATAAAAGTCCCTGGGAAGCTGAGCGGGAAAGACCACATGCGGCCGCACCAGATGCCCTCCCGATGCAATGCCGCCGATGATGCGCGCCAGTTGGATCGGCGTCGCCTCGATCGCGCCCTGGCCGATGGCCACGTCGAGCGTTTCGTCGGGGTACCAGCGGTGATGGAAGTTCTTGATCAGCCAATCCGGCGAGGGCATCAATCCCGCCTGTTCTCCCGGCATGTCGATCCCCGTTTTTTGCCCATAACCGAACTCCGTCGCGTATTTCACGATGCGGTCGATGCCGAGTCTGTCGCCGAGCATGTAGAAAAACGTGTCGCATGAATAGGGAATCGCATTGTAAATATCCACCGCGCCGTGTTTTTCGTCGCAATGGTGGTAGTAGCCGTACGGACCCCATCCGCCGTTGCAGACGATATGCATGTTTTGCGCGATGCCTTCCTGAAGTCCGGCCACGGACATCAGGATTTTGAAGGTCGAGCCGGGCGCCAGTTGCGCCTGGATGGCCTTGTTCATCAGTGGATGATCGGGATCGGTTACGAGCTTGTTCCAGTCGGAGCGGCCGATTTTGACGGCAAACTCGTTGGGGTCGAAGCTGGGGCGCGAGACCAGCGCCAGAATCTCTCCGTTGCGCGGATCCATGGCCACAATGGCGCCGTTGCGGTCGCCCATGGCGAGTTCGGCGGCGCGCTGCAGGTCGTTGTCAATGGTGAGCTTCAGGTCCTGGCCGGGCACGGCGTGCTGAATGCCGAAGTAGCCCACCTCGCGTCCGCGGCTGTCAACAACTACCTCGCGCGAGCCGTCCTGGCCGCGGAGCAGTTGATCGTAAGTCTCTTCCACTCCCGCCTTGCCCACTACGTCGCCCGGCTCGTAGTAGGCGAAGCGTGGATTGTTCAGGTCCTCCTCGCTCACCTCGCCTACGTAGCCGATCAGATGAGCGGCAAAACCGTCGCGCGGGTAAAGTCTGCGCTCCTCGTCGATGGTCTCCAGTTCGGGCAGCTCATTGCGGTGGGCAGCGATGAACGCCTGCTCGTCGGCGGTCACGTCCTCTTTAATCGGGATGGGCTGATAGCCGGGCTCAGTGCGGTAACGGTGCAACGTGGCGCGCAACTGGTCCAGATCGAGATCGAGCCCTTTGGCGATCAAAGGCAGATCGGCGTCCACGCTCTTGCTCTGCTCGCGCACCAGAAAGCAAGTGACCGACGGATAGTTGTCCACCACCAGCCGGTTTTCCCGGTCGAAGAGTTTGCCGCGCGGCGCCAGAATCGGCTCCTTGCGAATGCGGTTCTGCTCGGCCAGCGCGCGGTAGCTCTGCACATTCAGCACCTGCAGGCGCCACAACCCCGCGGCCAGAGCCAGCATCATCAGCAGGACGCCGTACTGCACCACCGTCAGCTTGACTGTGGAGAGCTTTTCGCCGCGATTGATGCTGCCTGAAACCATGCCCTGCTTCTCAGAATACTGCGAGTTTGTTTTTTCGCCTCGCTGCGCGCCTGTGTCCTTGCATTCCTCAATCCCTGATCTGCAGACGGTCGAGCAGCGGAAACAGCACCAGGGCAATTAGCGAATTGCCCACGGCGCGCAACAGCTCGGTCAGCCAGCTCCAATCAATCGCCAGGCCCAGCAGAAAGCGGGTGACGAAAAGATAAATGGCGCTGGAGAGCAGGGAGAGCGCGAAATTGAGCAACACGCGGATCGTGTGATTGTCGACGTCGATGCGAATGCCCACAGACCCTGCCAGAAAGCCGACGGCTGTCTTGGCGATGCCGTTGATGCCGATGGCGTGATGGGAGAGCGCGTCCTCAAACAGGCCGATGGCCGATCCCATGGCCGCGCCCTGCATGGGATTGCGGCGGGCGAGTGCGAAGTAAACAGTCACCACTAAGGGCAGATCGAACCAGCTGTAGCGGCCGGCCACGCGCGGCAGCCATGCCTGCAGCACCAGCGAAAGGAGCGGAACCAGCGTGTAAATCAGCAGTGGAAAGCGGTGGATCTCCATATCGCGCCGGGATTCGGCGCCAAACACTGACATGGCTATGGATTCCTCCGTGGAGTCGCTTGCGGCTTGGATTTCGCTTCGGGATGGGCTGCGCCACTGCTGCCGGATGCGTCAGGCGAGGCGGAGGGGTATTTCGGCTTGGGCTTGGAAATGGGGCTCGCTTCCGGCTGCGCGCCGGAAGCGTCCGTGGCGCTAGGCGAAAACTCATCCGGGTGCAATGGCTGCGGCGGCTGCGTAGCAGGGTTTGGCGGCGTACTGTCGTTCAGGGGTTGCTGATCGGGAGGAAGATTGGGGTCAACTAAGCCGGGGAGCTTCTCCGCCATGATCTCGGAGGCCTTCATCTGATCTTTGATGGCGGTTGGAACCGATCCTTGCTCCGCTTCGCTGGCGGCAAGGTCCTGCTGCTCCTGGGGCGCGAAGCGCGGCTCGGTTGAGGTGATCACCAGCACCTCGTCGAGGCGGTCGAGATGCGCCGCCGGCTTCACCAGGATGTCGATGAAGGCGTCGCGGTCGGGATCGCGCACCACCTTCTCGACCACGCCGACGGGCAGCCCCCGCGGAAACACCAGGTCGCCCCCGGCGGTGAGCACGTGCTCACCCGGCTGAATGCGTTCATCGGCCAGGATCCCCACCACTTCCAGCCGGCCCGATGCGTCGCCGCGAAGAATGCCGCGGATACGCGTCTTCTCCAGGATTACGCCCGCGCCGCTGGTGGCATCGTTCACGGCCAGCACCTGCGCGGTGTGGGGAAACACGTCGCGCACCTTGCCCACGATTCCGTCCGCGGTAATCACCGCCATGTCCGGTTTCAAGCCGTCGCGCGCGCCCTTGTCGATGTAGAACACATGCGAGCGGTCGCTGCCGCTGGAGCCGTATACCTGCGCGGCCTGCGTGGTAAAGATGTACTTTTGCTGGAAGCCGAGCAATGCCTGCAGCCGCTGGCCCTGGCGGGCATCCTCAAGCAACGCGGCCTCCTCGAGACGCAGCCGGTCAACGGTATTCTCCAGATCCTGGTTCTGCCGGCGCACATGGAGCAAGTCGATGTAATTGGTCCACAGGCCGATCATGCCGATCTTGCTCGCGTGAATCAGCCGTTCCGGCGGCGAGATCACGGCATTTGCCCACAGCCTGATCAGCCGCACGCCCGTTGGGTCCGTGGAATCGAGAGTGTTCGAGCCGCTGCTGGTCCGGCGCACCTGCACCGCAAGCCCCGCCAGCTGCGCCGTAAGCAGGGCAAGCAGCACCACGAGGTTCCGGTAGCGTGCAATAAACGGTTCCATAAAAAATCAGGGACTAGTTGTGCAGTGTCAATAGGTTGTTCCGATCGAGGCCGGCTCTGCTGATCGGGGTGTTGTGGTTGAGGCTGGCATGAGGTCTGTGCCAGTTGTATTCGTGGAGCCAAGGCATAAGAGAGG
>JBEKXX010000018.1:0-31844 GCA_049511595.1 Occallatibacter sp.
TTATGTGATGCGAATCACCCTCTTTCCTTGGGCTGTGGCTGTGATTGTATGTCGAGAGGTAATGCGTTTTATGCTCCTGGAAAAATGCCCGAAGACCTATGCCGTAGCTGCTTCGCCGCTTGGCCGATCTTTCGCGCAATTCCTTCAAATCATGACGGTTGACACGCGCAAAGCAAAAGACAACAATTTCAGGCGAACACAGATACCATTCTGCCGTAGACCTAAAAAGGGAGAGGAAAGCTATGTTGCGCCATTGGCTCGCTACCGCATCTTTATTTCTGTTCTTGAGCTCCACAGGAACAATCGCTTGCGCGCAAAGCAACCTGTCACTCCCCGGCTGCGAAGCCTCGCCCGAAGTTCGTCAAATCATTCATGACAAACTTGAATCTCCTGAATTTCAAAACCTCACTTACGCTGAGCGCAACAAAATCACCGAACAAGTCCTCACTCGGTTGATTGAAAAATACCCCCGGGAGCTCGAACCCTATCGGCGTTTGATAGGAAATGCGAAGGACCAGCACGCATTCTATCCCGAACCTCTGGCCAAATTGCAGGGAGAGTTTCAGCAAGAGGCGAAGGAACATCCAGATGATCCGTTGATGCTTTATTTGGCCGCGAATGCGCTCCGGGACAAGGACACGCCCCTAAGCATCCAACTCGACAACCGGGCTATAGCGCTGGCTCCCAGCTTCCCGTGGCCGTATGCCGACCTGACCGGGATTTACAGGCGCGGAAAAACGATGGACAAGGACAAGGAGCGCGAGAATCTGAGGAAGTTCTGGAACCTGTGCCCCACGTCGACCGACGGATCAATGCGCGGGCTGCTGGTGAAAGACATGGAGCTGCAGGCCAAGGTAGCCGTGGCGGAGCGCGCTTTTCTTGCCACAGCAACCGACCCTTCGGTTTTGAAAAACTACGATTTTCTGTGGGGACTTGAATTCCGGCTGAGTCCAGTGGCGGAGTATCCCGCGCTACGAAAGAAGGTCGCCGCCGATTTGGCGCGGCTGGAGACGGCAAACCCGAAGCCGGATGCCGGGTGGGCTGCCTTCTTAATCGGTGGATACAAACAAAGTGGCGCGCCGCAGGAAGCGATCACGGCCAAAGAAGACGAACTGCTGAAAGCCTATCCGCATTCAGACGAAGCGCTGGAGATCGTAGAAAATCGCTGGGAGGACGCACACAAACAGCCGGAGAATCAGAAAGACGTGGCGGCCTGGGTCCAACATCGCGCCGCTTACAAATCGGCAGTTCAGCAATGGGTCCGTGAATTTCCCGATTCTTACCATGATCTCGTGCAAAGCTTGTTTTTCGCATCTACCAATGACGATTCGGTCTCGGAGGCCGATGCAGCCACTGTGCTGGATGCCTATCTGAAAGACGTTCCGGAGCATTGGGGTCCGGCGCCGTGGAATCTGGAGAATGCTGCCGATTTCTTGCTCGACCACAAATGGCAGCCCGCCCGTGCCCTCAATTTACTCGTACAGGCGCAGGATTTATTCGCCAAAGAGGATGCGGCTTACGACGCGAATGACAACCTTTCCGCAAAGGATAGCGAAGGCCGCACGAAATCCCTCACTCGCCGCAGCTACACAATGACAGGAGAAATCCTCCTCGCCGCGACCCGGGCCGGCAATCCGTCCGTTGCAGCATCTCTCAGATCGTCAGTGGAAGGCCCCGCGCCCACAGACAAAGAATACGAATCGCTCTATTGGCGCAACAGGGCCAGGCTCGCCGTATTAGAGGGACGCAAGGCCGACGCCCTCATCTATTACCAGCTCGCGCTCCAGACGCGCCAGGAACCGCCAAAATTTCAGCAAGGCCGATTCAAAGACGAACTGAGCGATGAAGCCCGTGGCATCTGGAATCAGTTGGGCGGAAGCGAAGCTGCCTGGGCGGCATGGAGCAAGCAACCACCGCAGACGCCCATCGACGCCAGCGCAGCTCGCTGGGTGAAACCCACGCAAACTCTGCCTGATTTTTCGCTCACCGATCTGAGCGGCAAGACCTGGAAGTTGGCCGACCTGCATGGCAAGGTTGTGCTGGTAAACCTGTGGGCCACGTGGTGCCCGCCTTGCAACGCTGAGCTGCCGCAGCTTGAGAAACTCTATGAGCAGGTCAAAGGCCGCTCCGACCTTCAGATCCTCACCTTCGATATCGATGAAGATTTGGGTCTGGTGGATCCGTACCTCAAGAAAAAGGGCTACACCTTCCCAGTCCTGCCTGCGTATTCTTACACCGTCAATTTATTGAACGGATATGACATTCCGGAAAACTGGATCCTCAACGCCAACGGCAGTTGGCTCTGGATCCAGGCGGGGTATAGCGGAGACGATGCTTGGCAGCAGGATATACTCGCCAAACTGGAGTCGGCGAAAACTGGCCAATAATCAGCAAGGGAGCAGAATGAGCGTTGCTACGCTGTCTTCTGGACCGGCGCCGCAGCCTTTTTCGGCGCTATCGCGGGCCGTGTAACAGCCCACCATGTGAGTGCGACGCCTGCCAGAACCGCACCGGCGCTGGCCAACTGCGCATTCGATAACCCCCAAAGAACCTTCGGGTTGAGGCGAATAAATTCAACCAGAAAGCGAGCGATCCCGTACAACGCCAGGTACTGGCCTGTAATCACCCCTGTCGCATGCGGCCTGCCCAGCCGCCACCATAAATACCAGCCAATCAACAAGCCTGCTCCCAACTCATAGAGCGGCGTCGGGTAAACAGGATAATTAACCGGCTCAATCCCATTCGGAAAAGCCATTCCCCAGGCGCGAAAAGTGAACCCAAGAACATGGAACGGATGGATCGCGATCCCGTAGCAGCCGTCGCCCGAGAGAAAGCATCCGATCCGCCCCACTCCGTAACCGATCGCCGCCGCCGGGGCAAGCAGATCTAGCGTCCGCTGCGCCCCGATCTTCGCTCGCCAACCCATCCACATCAGCGCCGCGATGCCGCACGTCAAGCCGCCATACCACGCGAATCCTGCGTTGTCCCACAAAACCCGCCAGCCAATGGCCTGGAATTCCGACGGTGTATCCAGCACGTGCCAGACCTTGGAGCCAATAATACCCACCACAAGAGCGACCGCCACCATCCCCACGGCATCGGCGTCGATCTTCGCCCGCTTGAACGCGCGGTCGGCCACAATCGCGGCCGTCACAGCCGCCACCCATAGCATCAGCCCGAAGGTGGGCAGGCTGAACGATCCGATGTGCAGATAGGGAATCATCTCTCTTCCAGTATAGACGCGCTGTCATCTCAAACCGCTGCCCTCACCCAATTCGCGTTACCACCCCCGATTTACACAGTTTGATCCAATCGAATTCCGCGCGATACTGTGTTCATGGCTGCCATGGCGACACAAGGCCTTGACGTTCTTTATTCCCGCCAGCAGATCGCCGACCGCGTCGCCGAGATGGGCGCGCAGATCTCGCGTGACCTGAACGGCGAAAAGCTGGTCATGGTCGGCGTGCTCAAGGGCGCGGCATTCTTCCTTGTCGATCTCTCGCGCGCCATCCAGGCCGACGCCACCTTCGACTTCGTGGCTGTCTCGAGCTATGGCAGCGGCCAGCGCTCCTCCGGCGCCGTCAAGGTCATCAAGGATCTCGATCAGCCCATCGAAGGCAAGAACGTTCTCATCGTCGAGGACATTCTCGACACCGGCCTCACCCTCGCCTATCTGCGCAAGCTCTTCCTTCAACAGCACCCAAAGACGTTGCGCATCGCCACGCTGCTCGACAAGCCCTCACGGCGCATTGAGAAGATCGAGGCCGATTACGTGGGTTTCTCCATCCCCAACCTCTTCGTAATCGGCTATGGCATGGATTATGCCGAGCGATACCGCAATCTTCCCGACATCTGCATCATGTCGCCCGACCACCCCGAGTGACGTAATTCGAACTTCGATCCTTCCCGGTCCGCCAAGAATTTGCGGCCATCCTGCATCGGCTGAATTTGGGCCCCGCCTCGGTGCCGCCGTATACTCAACTCCCGGAACTCTCGGATGAACCGGCCTGCCGGCTGTGTCCGCCGAGTGCAAGGAGCATCCTCCATGACTGTTTCCATCTCCGTCCAGGATTCCGATCTGGAATTTGACAGCGGGACTTTCGACTCGGCCGCGTTTACCGCCGAAACTCTTGCCAACTGGCAGTCGCTCGCCGCGGTGATCGACCACACACTCCTTAAGCCCGATGCTACGCGCCAGCAGGTGGAAGCCCACTGTGCCGAGGCCGCGCGCTACCGTTTTGCCTGCGCCGTGGTCAATCCCATCTGGGCATCCACAGCGGTCAGTTTGCTCGCCGGTACGGGAATTCCGGTGGCCGTTGTTCTCGGCTTCCCTTTCGGCGCCTCGCTTGTATCAACCTTGCGGCAGGAAGCCGCCGCGCTCGTCCGCCTGGGCGCACGCGAGCTTGGAATGGTCCTTCCCATCGGCCAGCTCAAGAGCGGCAACCACCACGCTGTCCATCACGCCATCCACGCTGCCGTCACAGTGGCCCATCATCACGGCGCCCTGCTCAAGGTGAATCTGGAAACCTGCCTGCTCAACATGGAGGAGAAGCTGCGCGCCTCCGAGATCGCCATCCAGGCCGGCGCGGACTTTATCAGCGCCTCGACCGGATTTGCCTCCGGCGACGCGACACCGGCCGATATCGCTCTGTTACGCGGCGTGGCGGGCGCTCGCTGCGGCGTCAAGGCTGCCGGACGCATCCGTGCTCTTGCTGCTGTTCGGGCCCTGCTGGAGGCTGGCGCCAACCGTATTGGTTCCTCAGCCTCGGCTGCCATCGTGCGCGAGCTCGGCGCAGAGTAAGAAAGCTTCTGGCCTCGAGCCTCCAGCCGTTAGCTCTTGGCTTCGAGGGTCGAGCCCAATGGCTTCGTCCAATCGAATTTAACGAGATTGCCTCCACCCACACCCGCGAAGACCGATTTTCAGAAGGATCCCGCTGCTCTTTTCATCGCAGGCTGACATTACGTTAAAGCTGGTAGCTAGAAGCTAGAGGCTAGAAGCTGTTCCCTGCGTTATCATTCCTTGACCGCCAATGTCTGACGCTCCTCCATCTCCGCCGCCGCACGAGTTCGAAGGCGACTATCGCCCCGCCGACTCCTCTGCCTCGCCGGCCGCTCTCGACCCCATCAACGTGCGCATCGAGCCCGCCGACGTCGCCTATCTGATGCGTCTCACCGACGCGCTGAACACCACACTCGATCTGCAAACCCTGCTCGCCCGCACCTCAGAGCTGGTTCACGCCCTCATCCCCTACCGTATCTTTGCCATCTTCCTGCTCAACGACCGCACGCACGAGCTGCGCATGAGGTTTCAGATCGGCCACTCGCCCCAGATCGAGCGCACGCGCGTCCCTGTCGGCAAGGGTGTTGTCGGCCAGGTCGCGCTCACGCGCCAGCCCATCCTCCTCAACGATGTCTCCACCGCGGAGTACTACATCAATGCCAATCCCGACGTGCGTTCCGAGCTGGCTGTTCCCCTCATCGCAAAGAACCGCCTCATCGGCGTCATGGACATTGAAAGCGAGCAGCCCAACTTCTTCCGCCCCGAGCATCTTCACGTGCTCACCCTCACTGCCTCGCGCATTGCCCAGTCCATTGAGAACGCCCGTCTCTACGCCCGCGTCTCCCGCCAGGCACAGACCCTCGAGGTCCTCAACGAGATCGCCGTCGAGCTCGCCTCCATCCTCGATCTCAACCCCCTCCTGGAGCGCGTAGGCCAGCTCCTGCGCCGCCTCATCGACTACCAGATGTTCACCATCATGCTGCTGGATGAGAAAGGCGAGACCCTCGTCACACGCTACGCCTGGCGCTTTGGTTACGTCCACGCGCCGATACGCCGCGTTCCCATCAGCAGCGGTCTTGTCGGCGCCGCGGTGCGCGAGTGGAGACCCATCAATGTCCCTGACGTCATCCAGGATCCGCGCTATCTGCCCATGAACCCCGAGACCCGCTCGGAGCTGATCGTCCCGCTCTTCTACAAGGGCCGCGTCATCGGCGTGCTCGACCTTGAGCACACCCGTCCAGGCTTCTTCAATAAAGAGCACGAGGGCATGCTCACCACCCTGGCCTCGCAGATCGCCATCGCCATCGAAAACGCGCGTCTCTACCAGGCCGTGCATCGCCAGGAGCGCCAGCTCGAGAAGGACATCGCCATGGCTCGCGAGGTGCAGCTTCGCTTGCTGCCCAACGAAGCGCCTTCGCATCCTCACGCCGATATGGCCGTGCGCTTTCTGCCCGCGCGCACCATCGGCGGCGACCTCTACGACTTCCTCGACTACGGCCCCGACCGTACCGCCATCGTGCTCGGCGATGTCAGCGGCAAGGCCGCGCCCGCCGCGCTCTTCGCCGCTCTGGTCAGCGGCATCATGCGCGCCGCCGCCGCGCAACAGCCCGAGCCGGCAGCTATGCTCGCTCTCCTCAATGGCGCGCTGCAGGAGCGCAAGCTCGAGTCCCAATATGTCACCATGCTCTTCGCCCTCTGGAACGACCAGAACCAGACCCTTCAGGTCGCCAACTCCGGAGCCGTCCAGCCCGTCGTCTGCCGCGCCGGACAGACGCTCCCTGTCCGCGCCGAGGGCTTTCCGCTGGGCATGTTCCCCGACGTCGCCTATGAAGAGTTCAGCGTCGCCACGCAACCCGGCGACGCCATCGTCTTCGTCTCCGACGGCATTCTCGACGCGGAAAATGAGCAGGAAGAAATGTACGGCCAGGATCGCCTCGCGGGACTCCTCTGCGAAAGCCGCGATCTGAGCGCCCAGGAAATCGCTGACGCCATCCTCGCCGATGTCATCCGCTTTCAGGGCACGCACGACCGCTTCGACGACGAAACCATCATTGTGCTGCACGTGCGCTAGCCACTGACCCGCCACGCTCCGGTACACTCAAGAATAACGACGCACTCACCGGAGTTTGCTTGCCCACCGCCGCACAGGAACGCCTCATTCGCCCCGCGCGAAACGTCTACGGAAGCCTTCGTCTGCCCGGCGACAAATCCATCAGCCATCGCTATGCGATGCTTGGCGCCTTCGCCGCAGGCACTTCTCGCTTCACCAACTTCTCCACAGGCGCCGACTGCGCCTCCACCCTCGCCTGCATGCAGGCACTCGGTGCGAAAGTCGCTCGCACCGGCAACGACTCCATCGAAATCACCGGCGTCGCCGGCCGCGTCACTCCCACCGCTCGTCCGCTCGACTGCGGCAACTCCGGCACGACCATGCGCATGATCTCCGGCCTGCTCGCGCCGCAGAAAGGCCGTTTCACGCTCATCGGCGACGAATCCCTCTCGCGCCGCCCCATGGAGCGCATCCGGAAGCCGCTCGAGCTCATGGGCGCGCGCCTCACGCTGACCGAAGGCCACGCGCCTCTCACGATTGAGGGCGGGCCGCTTCGCCCCATTGACTACACAACACCGGTCCCGAGTGCGCAAATCAAAAGCTGTGTCCTCTTCGCCGGCCTGCAAGCCACCGGCATGACTACGGTCCACGAGGCCGTCCGCACCCGCGATCACAGCGAACTCGCCCTCCGCGCCTTTGGGGCCACGCTCACGCGGACATCGGATTCGGTCTCCATCGCCGGCCCGCAACGGCTCCGCGCCATCGACGCCGCCGTTCCCGGCGACCTCTCCTCTGCCGCATTTTTCCTCTGCGCCGCCTCTCTCTTTCCAGGCTCCAGCCTCGTCGTCGATTCCATCGGCCTCAATCCCACGCGGGCCACGCTGCTCGATGTACTTACCGCTCTGGGCGCGCGCGTCGCTGTCCTGAATCTTGAAGAGAAACATGCCGAGCTGGCAGGTACGGTGCAGGTTTCAGCTCCGCCTGAGGGCCTTGGCTCGACGGAAATCTGCGGCGTGCTCGCGGCACAACTCATTGACGAACTGCCGGTGCTCGCGGCCATCGCGCCCTTCACACGCGGCGGTATTCGCATCCGCGGCGCGCGCGAGTTGCGCGTCAAGGAATCCGACCGCATCGCCCTGGTCGCAAAGAATCTCCGCGCCATGGGCGCCGAGGTCGCGGAATTCGAGGACGGCCTCGACGTTCCCGGCGGCCAGGCGCTTCACGGCGCAGTCATCGACTCCGGCGGCGATCACCGCATCGCCATGGCATTCAGCGTCGCCGCACTCCGCGCCGAAGGCGATACGCTCATCCAGGGCGCCGGCTCCGCCGCCATCAGCTTTCCCGAGTTTTTTAACCTGCTCGATTTGGTTGCGGAGCGGTAACCCTTCCGAGCCCGCTTTTGCACGTTGAAGAAAGAAACGGCCCGGCACAAGGCCGGGCCTCGTCTTCCATTCGAGCGCCGCCTAGTTTGTGGCCGGCAGCGTCATCGACGGCTCATTGCCCGGCTTGGCTGGTTCCACTCCAGGCACCACGGGCGTGGTGGTCACGGTTCCTGCCGCTGCTTCTGTCATATTGATGTCGTAATGCTGCAAGGTCGAAGCCAGCATCTGAAACAATCCTGCGCGAGCCGTCGCGTACGCCGCGTGCGCGGTGATCAGATCGTCCTCCGCCTTCGCCAGGTTGCGCTGCTGCAGCAGCACGTTCGCGGTCGTCGACGCGCCCAGGTGCAGCTTCTTCACCTCGGCGTCGAGGCTCTGCTGGGCATAGTCCCGCGCCGCCACCGCTGCGTGCACCTGCGCCCGGTCGTTGGTCAGCGCGTACATCGCGTTGGTCACCTGCATCCGGATCTCCGTGTGCAATTGCTCCAGCCGCAACTCCGCCTGCCGGTACTCCATCAGCGACCGCTCCTGCTCGCTCTGCGCTTGCCGGTCGCGCAGGTTGATCGTCAGGTTGAACCCCACGCCCTTGTTCGGCGAGCTGCTGTTCACCAGGCTGTTCAGTGTGGCCCCGTAGCCGACCGTCGGATAGGTGTTCGGGGCGCATGGCCCCGGAGGGTTGGCAAGAAAGTTGTAGCAGCTCGGGCTTTGCGAGCCGCCTGTTGCGCTCGCACCATAAAACCCGTATACATCCAGCGCCGGCAGCATAGCGTTGCGCGCGCCCTTCAGCGTGATCTCGTCGTTGCGCAGCGTCAGCACCGCCTGCTCCAACTCCGGCCTTTGCTGGAAGGCCTCCTGCACCAGCGCTTCCACAGGCTGACTCTCCTCGGGAATCGGCTCCAGGCTCACGCGATCCGTGGGAATCACCGGCGCCGCAGACAGCGCCGGATCGTTCAGGTTGCGTGCAATCGCCTGCTTGATGATCTGCTGCTGGTAGTTCAGTGCGCTCTGCGCGCTGATGAGCGCCTGCTGATCCGTGGCCACTGTCGACTCGGCGTTGACTACGTCCAGCGGCGCCATGGTTCCAATCTCCAGTTGCTTCTTGTTGTCCGAGAGCAATTGATTGCTCTGGTCCAGTGCCCGCTCCTTGGCCTGCACGTCCTCGTACGCCTGCACCAGACCCCAATAAATGCTCTCCACCTGGTTCACGGTGTAGAGAATCTGCTGCCGGAACGATGAATCCGTGATCCGCCGGTCGTTCAGCGCCTGGTACATGAACCGCTTGTTTACCCAGATCCCCGCGCCCTGCAGCAACTGCTGCGTCACTTGGGCCTGGAAGCTGGAAAGGAACAGAGGACTGTAATCGTTGAAGAAGTTGTTTGTTGTGATCCGTTGATTGTTGAAGCCCACCTGCAGCGCCGTGCCCGTTACGAATCCCTGGTTGTACGTAAAGTTGTACTCGTTCGTATTCGTCGAAGCATGCGGTTGGAAAATGCTCTCCGCCGGCGACTCCTGTCTCTGCAACTGAATCGTGCTCGTGAGAGTCGGATCGAGAGTCGCCGGCAGCGGTCCCGCGCCATTCGTGGACAGCGTCAATCCACTCGTGCCCGAACCTGCGCCGCCCGAGCCCACTGTCGTTCCGCCCGGCCCGCCTCCTGTCGACAACGTCGAAGTCGAACCACCCAGCGTTCCCGTCACCAGGCCGGACGGCGCTCCAAGGAGATTCGGCGCGCCGGACCTCGCCCGCAGAATGTCCGTGTCCGCAATGTCCAGGTCGTAGCGCGCGATCGCGATGTCGTAGTTGTTCTCGATCGCCAGCGACAGCGCGTCCGACAGGCTCAGGTAAATCTTGCCGTCCTTCAAAAGGTCGGTAAGCCGCACAGAGTTGTTGAAGCTCGCCTTGGGAACACTCGTCGGCCGGTAGATGTTGATCGGATTTCCGAACCACGTCGCGAAGGCCTTCGAATAATCGCGGCTAGACGTGCGCAGCGGAATCGGCTGCGTCGCCACCGGAGTCGGCGCAACCGGCAGCTCCGAGGCTGCCTTGTCCGGCCCCTTCGAGCCCGCTCCGCTTTCCTGCGCTACGCCGGGCGGCATGGTCGCCGTCAAGGTCAGCAGGACGGCCGCAACGGCGCGCAACCGTTCGCCCGCCCGAATCCGCCTTCTTTCCTCCTGCTTCGTTCCTTCGCGTTCCCTGCCTGCTCTACCCCGCTCCCGGTCAGATACACCCATTCTGAATAAATGCATATTCCCTCTCAGCAAATCGTTGCGCCGCGGATCATGATGCCTCTTGGCGGCAAATCAGCCGCACCGGATGCACGTTTCGGTCCTGTCTAAACGATTATCGCTTTCCTCGTGGTCAGTAAGGCTCATTGTTGATTACGAAATGGATACCTCTCTCGTTCCCCCCGCTTGCCATTTCTCGCGTGTCCGCGCCGCCAGAAAATTTTGCCGTTTGGCTTACCGCCAGCCGCCAGCGGCATAGGCCGCGCAATTCCGAAATTTAACTAACTAGTTAGTAAAATACATCTGATCCGTCCTCTGGACTACGAATTCCCTGAAAAATTCTTCCGATATTTTCAACTCATTTCGCAGCAACCACTTAGTCAGAAGCAGCCACTCTTTACCCCCTCTGCCGTTCGTCCCCGGCCGCAGCCGCTCACGCATCGATATTTCTTTCCAGCCCGGGTCAGATACCCTGATTGCAGCAACTCCTATGACCGATTGCGCCGAACAAAACTCGGGCCTCAGGACCTGGATGCTCACCCTCGCCTACGACGGCGCCGATTTCCAGGGCTGGCAGGTCCAGCCTGGTCAAATGACGATCCAGGGAGAGCTTCAGGCGGCTCTGGGGCGCATCACTGGCGAAACCCCGATGCCGCAGGGTTCGGGCCGAACCGATGCGGGAGTGCACGCGTTGGCCCAAGTGGCCAGCTTCGCGCTCCAGGCTCCCATACCGGCGGAAAACCTGCGTCGAGCGCTGAACCGGACTTTGCCGCCGTCGATCAGAATCCTGGAAGCCAGGGCTGTACGAAGCGGTTTTCATGCGCGGCACTCCGCGATTGCCAAAACCTACGAGTACCGGATCTTTCGCGGGGCAATTTGCCCGCCCTTCCTGGCTCGCTATGTCTACGCATGTCCCTGGGCGCTTGATTTCGAGGCGCTCCAGGCTTCGGCAAGATTTTTTGAAGGCGAGCACGACTTTCAGAGTTTTGCCGCGACCGATCCCGACCTCGCGCGCCGGCAGCTTGTGAGCGGCTCGGAACTGGACCATGAGGAAAAAGCGCTTGCAACGAAACTCGCGGCAGCGTCGCCAGAGCCCGCCGTCAGAACCATTTTTTCCTCGGCCTGGGAAGAGCGCCCCACGGATGCCGGCGAGCTTCTTGTTTACCGTGTCCGCGGCAACGGCTTTCTGCACCACATGGTGCGCAACCTGGTGGGGACCATGCTCGATGTGGGCCGCAACCATCTTGCCCTGCAACAGCTTCCCGGAATTCTCGCGGCGGCGAACCGGTCAGCGGCCGGCCCCACGGCGCCGGCGCGCGGCTTGTTTCTTCATTCGGTGGAGTACTCGCCAGAGGAACTCTTGCCCGTCGCAATTTGAGATTTTTTTGCCGCCTTCGCCTGGGGATTGGAAGCGAGAGTCGCCATCGGAGCGGTTCGCCCCTGCTACTCTGAAACCATCGCCATGCCGGTTTTTTCCCCAACTTCGGCATTTTCACGAGTCACGGCGCTGGCCGCACAAAGACCGATTCACGCAGCATTTGCCTGGCTGCACGCGAATCCAAAAACCATCCTGGACTGGCAAATAGAAATGGTGGCAATACCTGCGCCGGCTCATGGCGAAGAAGCGCGGGCCAAGTGGCTCTCCCAACGATTTAGCGAAGCGGGCCTGAGCAACGTTGAGATCGACGCTGCCGGAAATGTTCTTGCCATCCTGCCTGCCAAGAATCTACCTTCGGAAAGCACCGGTCCGCTGGTTCTGCTCTCGGCACACATTGATACCGTGTTTCCCGCCGGCACGCCGATCCATCCCGTGATCAACGGAGAGCGCCTCGAAGCGCCCGGCGCATGCGACAATGCGGCCGGCGTAGCAGGACTGCTGGCGATCGTCCACGCCCTGATCGAGTCCCAAGTTGAGCTGGCGGCGCCGCTTGCCGTGCTGGGAAATGTCGGCGAAGAGGGCGAAGGCGACCTGCGCGGCGTGCGTCATATTTACGAGCAAAGCCAGATGGCCGGCCGCGTCTCTGCTCACATCGTTCTCGACGGCGCGGGCGCGGATGCGGCTGTAACCCAGGCGTTGGGAAGCCTCCGTTACCAAATCACGATCACCGGGCCAGGAGGTCACAGTTTTACTGACGCGGGTACGCCCAACCCTATCGCGGCGCTGGCCTCTGCGCTGGCCACGCTGGCGGAGACGCACCTGCCCGAGGAACCGCGCAGCACTCTCAACCTGGGCACAATCCACGGGGGCATCAGCGTGAACTCTATCCCTGAAAGCGCGCAGGCTACGGTTGATTTCCGTTCGACGGCTCCGGACGAGCTTCTGCGTCTCGAAGATGCGCTTCACCGCGCCGTCGAGCAGGCCGTTGAGCACAGCAATGCAAGAGCGAAGGCTGCAAATGCCGGTTCCCGCGGGTTGTTGTCGTTTGCAGTTTCCAAGATCGGGGACCGCCCCGCCGCGCAACTACCCGACGGCTCCCCGCTGCTGGCCGCGCTTCGCGCCGTCGACCGGCATCTGGGCCTCCGCACCGACCTCCGCCTGGGCTCAACCGACGCCAATATTCCGCTCGCGCTCGGTGTCCCTGCCCTTTCCATTGGCGCCGGAGGGGAGGGCGGCGCTGCGCACACGCTGCGCGAATGGTATTCGCCCAAGGACCGCGAGCTTGCGCTCAAGCGCGTGCTGCTGCTGACCCTTGCCACGCTGGAGTGGGCAGCGGAGCAGTAACGCGAGCTTGCCAGAATGTGCGCAAAACTTTGCGCCAATACGCGGCTGTCTTACCCGGCGCCGCGTCTAACTGTTGAGGTACAGCTTTTGACGCGCCCCTTGCCGGTGCGCTCCGCATGAGCCGCCAGGCGAGCCGGAATGCTTTTAAGATGGCATACTAAGAAGAGGCACTATCCACACGCTGGCCGTCAGGCCGGGCGCATTATGAGGTCATTGAATTCCATGAAACTGCTCTTCGAACGGCTCCGCTCGCGCCGTCTTGCTTCGACGTTTATATTGCTTGCCACACTCTCGGCCGCTGTTGTGGCCGGATCGTTTGCCGCACACGGAGTTCGCGGACAGGAGAAGCAGAGCGACAGCGCGGACGCCGCCCCCCTCAAGGTCGTTAATTCGACGATCCCGCCGAACGATTTCGTGCGAATCGCCAAAATGGTGGGACCGGCGGTGGTGAACATTAATACACAGACTTTGCCCAAGCAGTCGAGCAATCCCGGCCGGCGAAATTTCCATCATTTCCCCTCACAGCCCAATCAACAGAATCCCGGCGACGACGGCCAGGATAACGAGGGGCAGGCTCCGGACAACTTCCAGGACTTCTTCAATCGCTTCTTCGGCCAGATACCGGCGCCGGATGAAGGCGACAATGGCGGCGTACAGGAGTCTCTGGGCTCGGGCTTCATCGTCGATCCCAAGGGTTATATCATCACCAACGATCACGTGATCGACAAAGCCGACAAGATTTACGTCAAGCTCTCGACGGATCCCGACACCCAGGACCTGGGCCGGCCGGCGCGCGTCATCGGCATCGATAAAGCCACGGACCTGGCGGTGATCAAGATCGACACCAGCACTCCGCTCCCGACGGTCAAGATGGGTAACTCCGACACGGCGCAGGTGGGCGACTGGGTGGAGGCCATCGGCAGCCCGTTTACGCTGGCGCAGACCGTCACCGCCGGCATCATCTCCGCCAAGAACCGCACCATCGACCAGGGAGCTCCGGGGCAGTTTCAGCACTTCATCCAGACGGACGCAGCCATCAATCCCGGCAACTCCGGCGGCCCGCTGCTGGACATGAACGGCGATGTCATCGGCGTGAACACCGCCATCTACACGCAGTCGGCCGGCTATGAAGGTATCGGCTTCGCCATGCCCTCGAACACGGTGGTCGCGGTCTACAACGACCTCATCAGCCCCAGCCACAAGGTTACGCGAGGCTCCATCGGCATTCAGTTTCGCGAGGGGTTGTCAGGCGCAGTCAATCGCGTGTACGGCTTCAAGAATGGCGTTCTGGTGCAGGAAGTGCAGCCGGGCGGGCCTGCGGATAAGGCCGGCCTGAAGTCGGGCGACATCATCACCACCATCGATGGGCGCAGCATCAAGGACGGCGACGACCTGGTGAACGAAATTGCCAGCCGCCGGCCTGGATCGACCATTCGCCTGGGGTACATCCGTGACGGCAAGCCGCAAGATACCACGGTGGCCATCGGCGATCGCGACAAGGTCTTCGCCGATCTGAATAACTCGCAGCCCGAAAGCAATCAGGAAGGCGAAGGCGGCGCAGGCGAAGCCAAGCTGGGCCTCGCGGTCCACGGAATCACCGCGCAGATGGCCGACAAACTGCACACCTCCGGCGTGATCGTCGATTCGGTCCGGACCGGCTCCTTCGCTGACCTGCAGGGGTTGGAGCCTGGCTTCGTCATTACGCATGTCAACAGGCAGCCCACCGGCACCAGAGAGGCATTCGATGCCGTCGTGAGCAAGCTTAAGACCGGCGACGACGTCGTCTTGGAGGTGATCGATCCGCGCCATCCCGAGAGCGGTATCAACTACATCGGCGGGACGTTATAGCCGCACGGAACTGTCGCCGGCGGCGGACTGTCGCCGGCGGCGCTGGTTTCCAAAGTGACTCCGGCGCGTGGTGTGCGGTTGATTTTTTCCTTGCCGCATTCCGATACGTTTGGTTAAATTGCAGCGGAGAGTTCCGCACATTTTAGGTTTTTCATGGCGGTTCAAGCATGGCATTATCACATGCAAGTCTTGCATTCTTGTTAGCAGCGGCCCTTATCGCGCCGTCCGCATACGCATCGCACGTGCATCGGCCGCCCACCAGCGGCCAAATCAACACCTCTCACAAGCACGCGCACAGTAAGCATCGATCGCACAGGGCTCGTGGACAGCAAGCCATCGAGCCGGAGCGGGTGACGCAGATTCAGCAGGCCCTTATCCGCGAGCATTACCTGAACAGCGAGCCGAACGGCAAATGGGATGCGGCCACCATCGCCGCGATGCAGAAGTATCAGGCCGATCATGGATGGCAGACCAAACTGACGCCTGACTCACGCGCTCTCATGAATCTCGGCCTTGGGCCCGATTACTCCGGGGCCATCAACGCCAACGGTTCAACCTTCGCCGCTCCGCCGCCTTCCAGCGCCGCCCCTCCCTCGCAGATTGCCGGCTTTGCCGCGGCCTCCGGCGTAAAACAGTAAGCAAACCTTCCGTTTTCGTCAGCGCGTTTCTTCTGAGAGTCCCTTGAGCAAGAACTCGTAGCGCGGCCGCACCGTGTCCGGACCTGTAGTAATCTCGCTGTCCAGACGCAGAAGCATGCCGCTTTGTTCAAACCGCGGCCACTTGGGCAGTCCCGGCCCGTTGGGGTCGCCGGTCTTCGCAAAATTCGTCCAGTAGCCCATCATCTGCTCGCTCAGCTTGCGGTCCTCCGGACGCCATGCGGCGCCGGGCCGGGTGTCGAGCGTTCCAAAAACATATTCGATGTCGTCGGAGTGGAACGCGAACCAGCCCGGATGATACTTGCTGGGCGGCGCGGCCAGCTCGAAGTGGTAGCGATAGACCGGCGCATCCCCAGTCTTCACCTGCGCCTCGATCCATTTCCAAGTTCCAAAGGCAATGAAGGAGTCGCCAGAGTAGTCGATGGCCGAACGCAGCGCCTGTTCATCGTTCCCGGCCGGATAGAGATTGAGAAATTCCGCGGCACGGTCGCCGAAGAGTTTCTTCGCTGTAATCTCCCACTGTTCGGCTGTCATGCCCCCTTTGGCGGCGAAGCTGCCCTCGTCGCGATTCCAGCCGGCCAGCAGCGGAATATGCGCCTGCTTTCCGGCGGCGTAGGTATCGGCCACAGGTTCCGTCAGCAGTTTCCCGTCGATGACCGGCGCGAACCGCGGCGCACCCTGCTTCCCGGCAGCCTGGAGAATTGCCGTAGCGGGCATGGCGCGCAGTTCCTCAAGCGACTTGACGCCCAGGGAGGCAACCCACTCGCTCTCCAGGTGCGCCTGCTTGGCAACAGAATTGCCGCCCAAGCCGCTGCCCAACGCGGATCCGCTCTCGCCGATGGCCTTTTGAAACAGCCCTTGCGCCAATGGCGACGCCATGAGCGTGCTCACGGCAAAGGAGCCGGCGCTTTCGCCGAAGATGGTCACATTGGCGGGATCGCCGCCAAAGCGCGCGATGTTGGCCTTCACCCATTCGAGCGCCGCCGCCATGTCCAGCAAACCGTAGTTCCCAGCCGTTCCGTTGCCTTCTTTCACCAGATCCTCAGTAACCAAAAAGCCAAAGACGCCGAGCCGATAGTTGATCGTGACCAGCACAACGCCTTTCGTGGGCAGAAAATCGCCGTCGTGGCGCGGCTCTGAGGCGGAGCCGTCCGTATAGCCGCCGCCATGTATCCAGAACATCACAGGCAGCTTGCTATTGGACTTCGCGCCGGCGGGCGTAAAGACGTTCAGATAGAGGCAATCCTCGCTGGGGCCGCTATCCTGAAAGATCATATCTTCAGAAGTAGTGTTCTGAGCGCAGCGCGCGCCATACAGAGTCGCGTCGCGCATGCCCTTCCAGCGCGCGGGCGGCTGGGGCGCCTTCCAGCGCAGCTCGCCCACCGGCGGCGCGGCATAGGGAATGCCAAGAAACGCGCGCACCTTGCCATCGTTGATGAGTTTGCCGTGAGCTTTTCCCTGCTCGGTCTTCACTTTCAGTGAAGTGGCGTAAGCACGTGCGAATGATCCCAGCGCCAGTGCCGCAATCGCCGCGGCGCTCACAATTTGGAGCCGAAAGTGCATGGAGAATCCCCCCACACGATCATAGAGCGGGCGTATGGGCTGGCGCGGCAGGTCCGAAACTTTGCCGCCCGTCCGATGTTCCCGGCGCGAGCCGTGGCGTTAAATCCTCTCCGGCGCCAGCAAATCGCCGATCGTCTCGCGGCGGCGGATGAGCCGCGCTTTCGCGCCCTCCACCAGCACTTCTGCGGCGCGAGGGCGCGAATTGTAGTTGGAGCTTTGCGCCATGCCGTAGGCGCCGGCATCAAGCAGAGCCACAAGGTCGCCGGGCTCGACGCGCGCGAGCTTGCGGTCACGCGCGAAAAAGTCGCCGGATTCACAGACCGGACCCACCACATCCACGATGCGCGGCTTCCCCGCTCTCGGCCGCACCGGCACAATCTCGTGATGCGCCTGGTAGAGCGCGGGACGGATCAGGTCGTTCATGGCCGCATCGGTAATGACAAAGGTCTTTCTGCCGTTGTGCTTGACGTAGAGCACGCGCGCCACCAGCGCTCCGGCCTGCGCCACGAGGAAACGGCCTGGCTCGATGAGCAGGCGGCCATCGAAATCGCCCAGCGCGTCTTCGAGCGCCGCGGCATACTCCGCGGCCTTGGCCGCCGCGTCAAACGCGCCGCCGTGCGACCCCACAGCCGAAGACCTGGCTGTGGGGGCCCCGCCGTGATAGTCAATGCCCAGGCCGCCGCCGGCATCGACGGCCTGGAGCGCGATGCCTTCACGCCGGAGCTGCCGCACCAGCTTGCCCACTCGCTCAATGGCCGCGCCAAATGGGGCCGCGGAGCGAATCTGCGAGCCGATGTGGACGCTGACGCCATGCGCCTCGAGCCAGCGGTTGCCTGCCGCGCCCTTGTAGATCGCGGACGCGCGGCGGATGTCGATGCCGAACTTGTGCTCGCGCAGGCCGGTGGAGATATAAGGATGCGTATCGGCGAAAACATCGGGGTTGACGCGCAGCGCAAAGCGGGCGCGGATTTTGAGCCTGCGTGCGCGCGTCGCGAGCAGCGCCAGCTCCGCCTGGCTTTCCACGTTGAACTGGAGAATTCCCGCGTGCAGCGCCAGGTCAATCTCCGCGGCCGTCTTGCCCACGCCGGAGAAAACCACCCGGCCCGCCGCTTCCGGCGCGGCGGCCAATACGCGCTCCAGTTCGCCGCTGGAGACGATGTCGAAGCCCGCGCCGCGATCGGCAAGCAGCTTGAGAATGGCCAGCGCGGAGTTGGCTTTCACCGCGTAACAGACCAGATGGTCCCGCCCGACGAAGGCCTGCTGGAACAGCCCCAGCCGCGCGGCAATCTGGCCGGCTGAGTAGACGTAGAGCGGCGATCCAAATCGCCGCGACAGCGTCTCTAGCGACACGCTATCGCAATGCAGCGCAGCGCCGGGCCGCGGATGGTGAAACGGGCGCGAAGATGTTGTTGTTTGTCCCACGAATCCAGTCCAATACCAGAAGAAATCCTCTTTTGAGCCTACAGCATCCCCGCCCTCAGTATCTCAGCGCGCGGACGTTCTACCGCCTGCTAATTACAATGGCGGAATGGCTGAGGTGCCCCAAGTTGACCTGGTGGGCGTGGGTCTGAACGCCACGGATACGCTCATTCCGCTGCACGCATACCCCGAGCGCGGTTCGAAGATCGAGTACAACACGGCGACCGGTGCGCGCCACGAAAGCGAGCACGGCGTGCGGGTGTTCGAGTGAGCAGCCCTGCCGCTACCGAAACTCCGATGAACTTTCTTTCACCCAATTAGAATGAGAGCAGCGGGTCAGGACGCTAGCATGAACCTGGCGTTTCTCCCAGTTCGCATTGCACTACGGAGACAACTCATGGCATTGATCAAGACCTCGAATCCGGCCCTCGGCAAGAACACCTTCAACGACTTTGCCCAGAGCCAGTACGGCGGCCCGCTGGTGGACGCCTCGGCGCGCATGACGCTGAACGGCGCCATCAACAAGACCGGCATTCTGCTGCTGTGCGCGGTAGCCACGGCAGCGTGGACGTGGAAGTCGTTCGTGCAGACACAAGACCTGAGCTTCGCCGGTCCGGCGATCATGATTGGCGTTTTCGGCGGCCTCATCTTTGCCTTGATCACCGCCTTCAAGAAGGAGTGGTCGCCGGTCACCGCGCCCATCTACGCCCTGCTCGAAGGCCTCGTGCTCGGCGGTCTGTCGGCGGTATTTAATCTGCGCTATCCCGGCATCGCCATGGAGGCCGTGGGACTGACCTTCGGCACGCTGTTCGTGCTGCTGCTCGCTTACAAGTCCGGGCTCATCAAGGTCACGCAAAAGTTTCGCCTCGGCGTGGTCGCGGCCACCGGCGGCATTTTCCTCTTCTACATGGCCCAGATGCTGCTTGGCTTCTTCCACATCTCCTTCTTCAGCTCCGTTTACGGCTCCGGCATCGTCGGCATCGGCTTCAGCCTTTTTGTCGTCGCCATCGCTGCGCTTAACCTCGTGCTTGACTTCGACTTCGTCGAGCAGGGCGTTGCCTACGGCGCTCCCAAGTACATGGAGTGGTACGCCGCCTTCGGCATCATGGTGACGCTGGTGTGGCTCTACCTGGAGATCCTGATCCTGCTGAGCAAGCTGCGCAGCCGCAACTGAACGAGAACTTGTAGCTGTTACCTCTTAGCTGATCTCTGTTCTCTGTTCTCTGTTCTCTGTTCTCTGTTCTCTGTTCTCTGCCCTTTTCACGCTTCGAATTGGCGCAGCCAGGGCGCCATCAGCGCCGCAACCATTTTCGGTTGCTCGTAAGCGGCAAGGTGGCCGGCGCCGGGTAGCACGTGGAACTCGCAGCCGCCGGGCGCGGCGTGGAATGCCTCCATGTCCGCGGGAGTGACGCTGGAATCCTCAGCCCCGGCTATGGCAAGCACGGGCACGCGGATGGTGGCGACCGTAGGAACAGAATCGGGCCGAGAAGCCAGCCCCGCCTGCACGGCAACCAGAGCCTCCGGCGTGAGGGTCATGCGGGCGCGGACTTCGGCGACAAGTTCGGGACGATCGCGGCGGGCCGATGGGGCCAGCAGGTTCTGCGCCATGCCGTCGAAGAGTGCGGGCACGCCCTCGGAACGGGCGCGCGCAATGGTTTCGACGCGCTTGATCAGGTTGGCTTCGGCATCCGGCTGCGGCTTGGAACAGATAAAGATCAGGCCTTGTATGCGCTGCGGGGCCTTCCGCCACAGTTCCAACAGAACGTAGCCGCCGATGGAGCAACCGGCAAAGACCGCCCTTGACAGGCGGAGATGGTCGAGCAGAGCGAGAACATCCGAGGCCAGCTGCGCCATCGTGAGCACCGGCGCGCTGGGGATGCGGGCAAAACCGCCCGCCGGCAGCGGCGCTCCCAACTCCGAATGCCCGTGGCCGCGTAAATCGGGAACGATGGCGCGAATGCCGGCAAGCTCCCGCGTGAGAGGTCGCCAGTACTCGCGGTCGAGAGGGGTGGGGTGCAGGAAAATAACAGGAAGTCCCGCGCCCGCGTCAGCGAAACTCAACCGGGCGCCATCGGAGAGGTACTCGCTGCTCATACTCCAGGAGGATAAGTCCCCGGACACGGCGCCGTCTCCTCGGGAATGCCAATCCAGGCGGCGAGATAAGCGACGCCCACCAGCCCGCTCGACAAGATCAAGCCGAGCACGGTGAGAATGCGAACCACCGCAACGTCCCACCCGTTGGCCTGCGCCAGCGCCAGGCAGACTCCGCCGATCTGGCGGCCTACGCGCGGCCGGATGAGCGGCCGGCCGGGGATGGGATGCGATGCGGGCACAGCCGCGCCGCAGTTCGAGCAATACCGCGCGCTTACGTGCAAAGCGTTTCCACAATGCTGACAGTAGGCAACCATAACCCGCCCTCCCACGAATAGTCCAACCTTGGCAAGGATACGAAACCAGGTCTGCGGCGGTTCCAATTCCGCCCGCTGCCGGATCGGCCTGTCGCTCGCTTATCCTCCCCTGTACGGGCTCCGCAGAAACCTCCGAGCCTGGTCGGCTCGCGAGGTATTGGGGCCGGCGTCGATCGCGGCCTGGTAATCGCGGATGGCACGCTGGCGCTGGCCCATCAGATCGCGACACTCGCCAGCGTCGAGCAGGGAGCGGATCTTCAGTTCCGGCCCCACCGCAGGCGTCCAGGCTGCCTGCTCATAGGCTTGCGCCGCCTCATCGTAGCGGCGCTGGCCGCGCTGGGCGTCACCCAGGCCGAAATCGGCCAGTTCGAGCTTGGCAGAGGCGAAGTAACCCGGCCTGGCATCGTCGGCCAGAATCTGCCGGTAAACCGCCACCGCGGCCATGCCCTCGCCGTCATCCTTGCGCAGGTTGGCCTCTTCCAGACAGAAGAGAAAGTCGTGCGGGTACTCCTTCTCCAGGCCACGCACCACCTCGATGGCTTCTTTGTACCGGGCCTCGCGGCGCAGGAAAAGGGCAATGGCCGTGCGCGCCTCGAGGTTCGTGGCTACACCGCTATGCGCAGCATCCCAAAGCATCGCAAGACCCTTGGACTTGGACCCTGTAATGCCGGCAAATCCGATCATCAGCTTGAAGGGCCACGGCAGCGCGCCGACAACGTATTCATATACACCTGTAATTAGATCGGCGTCCGCGTACTCCGGGTCCAGTTGCAGAACCCGCGCGGCGTCGTCCTTGGCCTTCGTCGCCAGGTGGAAGCCGGTAACATAGGCCCGCTCCACCATCGCTACATAGGTGCATCGCAGAGCGCGAACCCAGGCGCGGGCAAAGAGGGCGTCCACATCGTTGGGGTTCCTGCTCAGCCGCCAGTCGGCCTCGCGCACGGCCTCATCGGCCAAGGCGAAGATCTGGTCGCGCTTTTGCGGATCTTCGTTCGTCGCATGACGGCCGGTCAGAAAGCCGTCAGTCGCGTAGAAGGTGGTATCGAGCAGATCGAGCCGGTAGAGCTCCTGGAAGATGAGCGTGTCGAGCAGATAGGCCGTGGCCTGCGGGTCGCCGGGGTGCGCGGCATGAAACTGCTGGAACTGCGCGACTGCGACCGGAAAATCGAGATTGTAAAAGCTATTGTAGGCCGCGCGCACCTGCGGATCGTAGTTCATGGGGTTGGTATGCACAGCCCCTCCCCAGGCCATGCTTCCCACCGCCAACCACACAATTCCGGGTAGAAAACCCCGTTTCATCGACGCCATTGGCATCTTAGACCCCTTTTTCTCAATGTAATCGTTGCCTGCCTGCCGGTTCCACAATCCGCTACCTCGTAGGGGGTTCAAAAACGGGTTCGAGTAGGTTACTATAGAGAGGCAAAAATCAAATGTTATGCTCTCAGGTAATCAAAATAGTTACCTAGGCGTCGTGTTGTTTCATTATCATCCGTTTGGTGCTGTTAAAGCAGCGACGCGAGGACATGCCAGATGGGCTTGATCTGTTGTGGCGCACAGGCCATCATGACTCCGATACCGCAGCATACCCGGGCGGAACGAGTACGCGAGCACGCGCCGTGGCTGTCTTGTGTGGCTTTTTATACCGTTTTCGCCAATCTCCCGTATTGGCTGGCAGCGCATGAGTTCAGGTTCTCTCGCGCTGGATTGTTCTGCGTCCTCTACGCTGTGGCTGGCCTCATTTCCCTCTTTGTGCCGCGGCTTTTCACCGCAGTTCTGCTTTTTGCCATGATCCTCTCGGATGTGCTCTGCGGAATCTGCGAGACCTATTACCTTCCCGTTCGAGAATGCCTGGAAAACTTCCGCGCGGTTCATGCATTCTCTGGCGTGCATTTCTTTTATGCAAACTTAATTTTGCTGCTTGCGCTGCTGGCGGCGGCAACCGCGGCCTTGATGCCCGTAAAGTCCTTTTCCAGAAGCCAGCGCTGGCGCACGGCTTTGTGCCTGTTTGCATTCCTGGCTGTAATCCTGGGTACAGACATTGTCTCCCTTCGCCTTTCTACCGGCCGTTTCCCCTACGCGGCGAGCGCGGCCACAGGTGGGGACCGCCTCGATCTTCGTGGCGCCAGTGTGCGCCGTCTTTCACGCACTCCAATCTTTCGGCTGGTGCGCCTGGCAAGGATCGATTACGCGATACGGCAAAAGGTAGAGAAATCCAAGGGACCGCTGCTCCCCGTGCCGAGCGCGTCCGCAGCCGCCCTCCGAGCCGCTGGAATTACGTCCGGCGCGGATCGTCGCGTATTGCCCAACCTGGTTCTGGTGATGGTCGAATCCTGGGGACTTGCAGAAGACTCACCCCTGCGCGATGCGCTGGTCCAGCCGTATTTGCAACCGGGTCTACTTGCCAAATATCAAGTGATCCAGGGAACTGCTCCATTCAGTGGGGCGACAGTAGCCGGCGAAGCCCGCGAACTATGCGGCAATTCGGTTGGCTATTACATCATCAGCGCCCCGGCCGCAAATTTAAGCGGCTGCCTTCCCTCGCAGCTTGCGGCTCTTGGCTACGACCGTATTGCGCTCCATGGGATGAGCGGATATATGTTCAATCGCGCCGCCTGGTACAAAACGCTCGGATTCCAGGAAATATGGTTCCACGACGCATTCAAGCGAGAGGGATTGCACGATTGCGCCGGCGCATTCGTGGGAACATGCGACGCGGATATTGCTGCCTGGATAGGACGCCGCCTCGGAGAAGATAACGGCCACCCCTACTTCATTCACTGGATGACGTTAAATTCCCACCTTCCCGTCGAGATCCCCGCCGCCCTTCCGGATGGCGCTCCCTGCTTGGCGGACTTTTCGCTTCAGCCAAATACGCCGCTCTGCTCCTGGTACCAGTTGGTCGTCAATGTCCATCGATCGGTTGCGCAACTGGCCACTGGAAACCTGCCGAGGGACACGGTCTTCGTGATCGTGGGCGACCACGCGCCGCCGTTCGGCGATCCGGCGCGGCGCGGCAGATTTTCGCAAACCGATGTGCCTTACGTCATCCTCTTGCCACGCTCCGATCGCAACTTATCCAAAACCCTCCTCACTCACAATGCCCCGGCTCCCAAATCCGGAGCAGCCGGGACCGTTTCCCCGGCTCCCTGAGGGAACAAGGTCTGGAACGATGGATTTGCGGGGCCGCGCCAATCCATCTGCCGTGTTGCGTTGGCGCTTTGGGTATAGCCTCCAATTGCGCAACCAAGCGTTTCGTACCGTGCTTCGGGCCTTTATAGCTGACCTGCAACGCAGGATCGGTTAGCATTCTTCTATGCCAATCCCAGAACGGCTGAAACCCCGCTTCGCCGCTGGATGCGCGCCTGCGCCCGATAAATTGGCGCAGGCGCGCCAGCGCTTGATCGTTGCTCTGGATGTGCCCGATGCCCGGGCTGCCAGCGAACTGGTCGAGCGGCTGCAAGGAACCTGCCAGTGGTTCAAGGTGGGACTCGAGCTGTTTACCGCCGCGGGACCAGCCGTCCTGCAAGCGATGGTGGCGCAGGGGCACTCCGTTTTCCTCGACCTCAAATTCCACGACATTCCCAACACGGTGGCCGGGGCGGTCCGCTCTGCCGCCGCATGGGACGTGCGCATGATGACCGTTCACGCCGCCGGGGGGCCTGCGATGCTGGCCGCCGCGCGCGCGGCGCTGGACGGCGTGGCCAACCCGCCAGAACTTCTGGCCGTGACCGTATTGACCAGCATGGACGTTGAGCAGTTGCAGGCAGCCGGGGTAAATCGCTCGCCCGCGAAGCAGGTGGAGTTGCTGGCGAAAATGAGTTTGGAAGCGGGGATTCGCGGTTTCGTCTGTTCGGCGCTGGAGGTTGCGGCCGTGCGCGCCCTTGCCGGCCCCCGGGGTGTGCTCGTCGTTCCCGGCATTCGGCCCGCCGGTGGCAAAGCGGCCCGCCGAAGCGATGACCAGAAGCGGTTTGCCACGCCCGCCGAAGCGCTCCGCGCGGGCGCCAGCTACCTCGTCGTGGGCCGGCCCATCACGCAAGCCTCGGACCCGGCCGAGGCCGCCGAAGCCATCCTTGAGGAAATGATCCAAGCGATTTAGCAGTAGGACAGGAAACCAAGATATATACAGGAAGAAGCCCGGCGCGGAACCGGGCTCTTCTGTGGTGGATCAAAGCTAAAGTAAAACTTAAAGCTTCTCGTAGAACTCGCATGCGGAGCATGAAATATACACTCCGCCAGGAATGCCCCGCTCGCGGTCCTTGACGCGCTTCACGATGCGCGTGGGCTTGCCGCACTTGGGGCAGTCGGTCGACTTCGTCGTGTCCATGATCTTTTTGCGATCGGCTGTTTTTGCAATTCTGGCCATCGGTGAGGGGTTTCTCCTTTTCGGTGTCTCTGCACGCACGCGTCCTGTTAGGGGTGCCCCATCCAAGCTCAGCTTGGGTGGGGGTCGCGCGGCTTCAACGGTGCGTCCGCCGCTCACCCTGCCGTGCAAATCGTACACGACCTGCGCGGAGAAAGCGGGACTCGCTCTTTCAGTTTATATGAGACCGGCTAGTCCCTAGCCGGGTGCCCCATCCAAGCTCCGCTTGGGTGGGGATCGCCGTTCCTCTGGCCGCAGCACCGGGCCATGTCAAGTGCCTCCTTCACGCCAACTCGCCCCAACCCGCTGAAAACGCGCATCAAAAATACTTCCCGAACGTTGCAGGTTATTTTGCGGTTCCGCGCATACTTATTTCATAGGCGTTCACCCAAGCCTTCGTTGCGGCGGACAATCTACGCCGCACTCACGTTTTTGCGTTCGGATAATCGGGGCAATCCGTGCAACGAGGTCTCAAAAACGCATTTAACTCCTGTGAATCGGTACGTTTGCGAGCAAACCCTTTGGAATCAGATATGGACGGGCATACCCACTCCCGTAAGTCCTTTGCAATCAAATATGGAGGGTTGGCATACCGGGGGAGGGGGCGGATAGGTACTAAAAGGTAAATAACCGCCTCGCCAGCCTGATGGCCGTCATTTTAGCCCCGCTTACTCCGCTAGCTCCGCCAACACCGCTGGCTCGCTAATTCGCCACGGTACTCGCCGTGCCCGCCGACACCAGCTGGTTCGACGGCGCGGGCGGTTGCTGGCTGCCATTGGCTGCCGGTGCCGTGTTGGCCGGCGCGGATTGCGGCTGCGATCCGCCAGTGGGCGGCGGCTGCGAGTTCTGAGGGGAAGGCTGTGCAGCGCCTGATTGCGAGGGCGGTTTGCCGTCGCTTGTTTGCGAAGGCTGGCCGCTCGCCGGCGGAGCGCTCGGCTGCTCGTCGGGGTTGGCGCCCGGCATCTCGTCCGGATGCGGCTTGGGCATCTGCACCGGCCGCATCACGCCGGTGCTCTGATCGTCGGTGGGCAGCGTCTCGCCCGGCATGCGCAGGCTGGGCGGAGGCGCTGGCGCTTCCCTGTTCGGATCGCGCTCCACATCGCCTTCCTTGACGATGCGAACGTTCGATTGAGCCAGTTCCGGCGTGCCGTTGGCCATCATCATGGGCGAGACCACGTCCTCGGTGAAGATCTCGATTGGCTTTCCTTCCTTCGCAATCTCCACCCGGATCACCCGGTTGCCGTTGATGCGGACGAAGTCCACATCCTGCGGAGGCGTGCCGTAGATCCACTCCTCGAACGGCATCTGCCCATCCATCTCGCGCGATTTCGTGACCGGCTGCCCTTTGGCAAACAGCACCATGTCCGTGGTCATTCCCACCAGCACCTTGTGGCCGAGGATCGCGTCTTTGAGGGCCGAAGGCAGCGTGTCCGTGAAGGCCTGGATGGGCGTCTTCACATCGAAAGAAATAAGCGGAGCCAGCAGCGCCTTCACCTGGGCCGCGGTCAGTTGGGGAACATAATTCGCAAACGCCAGCGTGAGGCGCGAGCCGGATGGTTCGCCGGCCTCGTTCAACAGCGTGGGATCGACGTCCGGGTCGCCCATCTCCGGGCCCACCCCGATCTGAATGTGGCGCAGGAAGCGGTGCTTGACGTCCGGCCCCCCGTCCAGAATGAAAACGATCTTCGATCGGTCGATCTTGATGTCGGTAATCACTACACGCGACCCGGGCTTGGCCGAAAGTCCCTCGCTGACGACCATGTTCAGGTAGCTTTCTCCGGCCGGTTCCAGCTTGCCGTTGGCCTGGAGCGTCAGCCCCTTGTGGCCGCGGGGAAATGGGCGCATGGCGAATCCCTGCTCCGATTGCATGGCGCGAAGGAGCAGCAGCCGCGTCCTGGGGTCCAGCTCGGCCTTTGAGAGTGCCACATGGGTCGGCTCAATCTGGGCATACCGCCGGTCGACCGGCCCACTGCCCGCTACCCGGCCCTTGCCGCTGGTATCGACGGTGAGAACCTGGGCTCCCGCTGCGGCGACGGCCAGCGCTGCAACCACGGCACAGCCGGCCGCTACGCAGAACAAACCGCACCCGAAGTTCCTCTTTCCGGACAGCCTGAACACTGTGTTTGTCTTCTGGGGAAGCAAACGCCGGTTCATGGGAGCCTCCCATGCGTGCGCATAGCACTACGCAAAGTTAGCTCCATTCCGCTTGAAAAGGCAAATCAAGCCTTCAGCAACGGTCGCCTATTCTTGATTCATTTCCTGGGGATTCGTCTCAATTTGCACCAGCGTGGGAGCCGCAGGCGCGGCCGAGCCCATGGCGGCTTCGTGCTGCGCGCGACCGGCTGCTTCCAGATCCACGGGAATGCCGCCGGGGACGATCTCCGGGGCGTTGTAGCGGAAGTTCAGGTCGCGCGTGACGCGAAAAACAACCGGCAGAGCCGCAAGAAGCGCCAGGCATGCAAACCAACTGCCGTCAAGGCCGTAGCCACCGCCCGTAAGCCAGAGCGGCCCCATGGGATCTCCCTGCACCACGGGGGAATGACTGCTAACGCCGCTCACCGCGAGCCCGAAAATTAAGGCGCGGCTGGCCTTCCAGCCGAAGTTGAGGCCCCAGCTCACCCACAGGGCGCGTGTGCGTAAATAGGCCGCGGAGAGCAGAAAGCTGAATGCCAGGGAGACGGCGAAACTGGCGTGATCCGCCCCCGGCGTGAGCGCCTGCAAAATGGCGTAGATGGCGGCAAAACCCAGCGTTGCCCCGGCCGGACCGACCGCACGGAGAAAACACTGGAACGCGTAGCCGCGAAAGGCAATCTCCTCCGCCAGAGCGGCCAGCGCGAAAAATGCCGCATCGGCCAGGAGCCATCCCCATGCGGAAGGCCGCGCGGTGACAAAAGTGAAAATGCCGCCGATGATGGCCATGGGCACTACACAGACCAGCGCGATCCCCCAGCCGGTCGCAAGGCCCAGCCCCGCCTCGCGCCCCCAGCCCTCGCGGCGCGGCAATCCCTGCTCGTTGATGGGGTTCGCCTGGCGGTCGAACCAAAAGCCCATGGAGGCAAAACCCAGCAACAGCAGAAAGACCAGCATGGCTTGCTCGACAAGCCGCGACCACGCGTCGCCGGCCAGTCCCCGCGCACCATGAAAGGCAAGGGAGCGAGCCAGAAAGAAGTAGAGAATGGCGCCGAGGAACTGCAAATAGGCGCGCAGCCGGCCGCCGGGAGAACCAGGCTCGCTCATTCCGGCCTCCGGGCCTCACGCGCACCGCGGCGGACGCCGCGATCCGCAGCGTTGCTTGCTCCGCATACATTCAACTTGTCCTGCATCATGGTGGTTGACTGAGTCTTCCTGAATCGCTCGGGCCCGTGGGAATCAGCCTTGCACGTAGAATTTCGCAATATTGCGGTACTTTTTCTGCCGCGCGGCCACGAGAACATCGATGGGGGCCGCCGCCAGTTCGGCCAGGTGTTTTTTCAACGCAAACCCAAGCAGCCCGGTCCCGGCCTCGTGGTCGGCGTGGATGCCTTCAGGCGGCTCGGCGACGATCTCGTCGACGCAGCCCAGCGCGGCGACTTCGAGCGCGGAGATGCGCATCGCTTCGGCGGCCAGCGCCTTCTTACTCGCGTCGTTCCACATAATCGAGGCACAGCCTTCCGGCGAGATCACGAAATACACCGCGTTTTCAAGGATCAACACACGGTCGCTGACGGCCAACGCCAGCGCGCCGCCCGAGCCGCCCTCGCCGCTGATCACCGAGATAGTAGGCACGCGCAGCCGCGCCATTTCGCGCAGGTTGCGCGCGATGGCCTCGGCCTGGCCGCGCTCTTCGGCTCCCACGCCGGGATACGCACCCGGCAGGTCGATGAAGCTGATGACCGGACGGGAGAACTTCTCAGCGAGTTTCATGGCGCGCAGAGCCTTACGATAGCCCTCGGGATGCGGCATGCCGAAGTTGCGCCGCACCCGCTCCTTGGTAGTGCCGCCTTTGCGGTTGCCGATGACCATCACCTCATCGCCGCCCAGACGCGCCATGCCGCAGGCCACAGCCTCGTCGTCGCCAAAGGCGCGATCCCCGTGAATCTCGCAGAAATCGGTAAAGATTCGCTCGATCAAATCCATGGGGTAGGGGCGCTGGGGATGCCGCGCCCGCTCGATTCGGTCCCACGCCGGCGAGGCGCTCTGTGTCTGGGGAAAAACCTCTGTTTCCTGCTCACTCATCGATTTGCAGCGCCGTACGGTCTACCCCGCCGGCCCTCTCGTCATTCTACGGGGCCGGGGTCCCAGGGACAAATCAGGGGAAAATAGATCAAGGGAAACGAGCGATTTCCAGATGCAGGGGGAAGATGCGCCGGCCCCCCGGCTCCGCCGCACCTGTCAAACTGTGCCCTGCAGAGATTCTTTCAGGAATTTGCGCCGTTGGCGTGGCTGGCCCGCTGCGTGGCCAAGCGGCTGATCTGATCGCTTTGCTTGACCATTTCGTGCACCGCGAAGCCCTTTTCCGCGAGCGCGCCTGTGGGGCAGGCCTGCACGCATTTGCCGCAGGCGGTGCAGTTGTGCGCGTTGCCCCAGTCGTCTTTGAGATCGCTGACGATGCGAGAGTAGATGCCGCGGCCGCCGATCTCCCACACGTGCGCTCCCTCCACCTCGGCGCAGACGCGCACGCAGCGCGTGCACAGGATGCAGCGGTTGTGATCGAGAACGAAGCGGGGATGCGACATATCGACGGGCAGGCGGGGATTGTTGTAGGCGTAGCGCACGTGCGTGACGCCCAGGGACTGCGCCAGCGATTGCAGCTCGCAGTGGCCGTTGGAAACACAGGAGGAACAGATATGGTTGCGCTCGACGAGGAGCAATTCGACGGCCATGCGCCGGTAGAGATCGAGCTTGGTGGAGCTGGTGACGATCGACATGCCTTCCTGCATGGGCGTGGTGCAGGCGGGCAACAGGCGATCCGTGCCGGCCAGCTCCACCACGCACACGCGGCACGCGCCGACTGCGCTGAGACCCTTGAGATAGCAGAGCGTCGGAATTTCTCTTCCGTTGGCGCGCGCCACCTCCAGGATGGTTTGCCCTTCCTGTGCGGCGATTAATTCGCCATCGATGCGGACCGAAATCGTCTTGTTCGGCAACTTGGCGCTCCTTTCTCGTTCCTGGCGCTCACCTGGCGCTGACGGCGCTTCTGAGATCGCAGCGTAGGCAGCGGCGGCATTCTTCCAGCGCCTCCTGCGGGCTCAAGCCGGCAACGACCTCCTCGTTCGAGTGCATCCGGGAGCTTGCCTGCATGGGGCGAGCCGCATGGCGGCGGCTGAGTCGCGGCTCAGGCGGCGTCTGGCTGCCGTACTCGAATTGAGGGAATAACTTTTCCCATCGCCGCTCGCCCATCAGGCGTTCGTCGATGTTCAAAGCTGCCTGTTTGCCGCAGCCCATGGCGTTAGAGACGTTGGACGCGCCAGTGATCACGTCGCCGCCGGCGTAGAAATTGGGCCGGCTGGTCTCAAACGTGTAGTGGTCCACGATCATGGTGCCCGACTCCTTCAGCTCCAGCCCGGAAGCGCGGCAGAAATCCTGGTCGAAGGTTTCGCCCACGGCCAAAATCACGCTGTCGCACTCGAAGCGTTGTACCTCGTCGGTGAGGATCGGCCTTCTGCGGCCCGATTTGTCGTACTCTCCCAGGCGCGTCTTGACGATCTCGACGGCCTTCACATCGCCCTTTGCGTCGCCCAGGATGCGGTGCGGCGCGGCAAGAAAGACGAAGCGCACACCCTCTTCCTCGGCGGCCTGAATCTCTTCGTCGATGGCGGGCATGTCTTTGCGCTCGCGGCGGTAGAGAATGATGGGCTGCGCGCCCATGCGGAGCGCGGTGCGCGCGGAATCGATGGCTGCGTTGCCGCCGCCGATAATAGCCACGCGCGAGCCCACGACGATCTCTTCATGCCGCGCCACGGCCTCAAGGAACTCCAGTGCGGGATAGACGCTCTTCATTTCCGTTCCCGCAAGGTAGAGCCAGGATTCCTTCCAGGTTCCTATGGCGATGAAAACGGCATCGAATTGTTCGGCGAGGTCGTTTAACGGCAGATCGGCGCCCACGCGCGTGTTGAAGCGCATCTTGACGCCAACGGCCTCAATGAGGTCGAGCTCGCGGCGAAGAACGGATTTGGGCAGTCTGTACTCCGGGATGGCGAAGCGCAACATGCCGCCGGCCTCGCTGTGCTCGTCGAAGACGGTTACGTCGTGGCCGAGCATGGCCAGATAGAAAGCCGCCGTGAGGCCGGTAGGCCCGGCGCCGGCCACGGCCACTTTGCGGCCGCTGGGAGGAAGCTTGCGCTCTAGGATCCGTTTTACCAGCGGCTCGAAGCGGTCGGACTGGTAGATCGTGTCGGCAATGAAGCGGTGCACCTCGCGCATATTCACCGGTTCATCGAACGATTGGCGGCGGCAG
>JBEKXX010000019.1:0-31697 GCA_049511595.1 Occallatibacter sp.
TTCCAGGTATTTACCGGGACGCCGTTCGACCCGCCGAAGCTGACGTTGGTGGCTACGGTGTGGGCGAAGTAGTCAGTGCACGGCTCCGTGTTGATTAGCTGTGTCTGGATCATGACCTCGTTGGCCCAATTGTTCATCCAGTTGTCGTAGCCGGCATCCGTGACGGTGGTCGACGACGTGTCCGGAGTCGTCGAGAGCGACGAGTACATAAAACTGTAGCTGTCCAGCGTCGGATCCTCACTGCCGCTGCAGCAGTACTGGATCGTCATGCTGGGGTAAGTATGGATAGCTCCGGATCTGTCCGTAGGAAAGTTGGCGATCGCATCCCAGTCACCGGGGTCGGTCGTGAACAGCGCCTGACTCCACGTTGAAGGGGGGTTCCACACGTCGTTTTGCGTCTGGCTTTGGTATGTCAAGCTGATCGCCGCGTCGCTATACGGGCCGCACGTGCCCATGGCGGTGGTTATGGCGCACACCGAGTTCGACGACACGACGAAGGTGACTGGATAGGTCTGCGGCGTGTTGCTCGCCCCCGCGCTGGAGACTTGCACCGTGGCGTTGTAGGTCCCGGCGGCGAGGCTCCCGGTAGCCGGCTGGGTGGAACACGTATAGGGGGCCGAGCTGCCCGTGCAGTTCACGCTGAGCCAGCCGCTCCCGCTGCCGTAGGTGATCGAGGTTGTCGGAGACGCCAGCGTGCCGCCGCCGGAGTTGCTCACGGTGACATTCTGCGCGGATGGATTCCCGCCGCCCACCGTTGCGCTAAAGATGAGGCCGGTTGGGGAAAACGAGATGGCCCCCGAGGAAGGCGATGAAGGCGAGGTGGCCGACGTCTGCGACCCACCACATGCGGTCAGCACGAGAATGACGAGTGGAAGCAGATAAAAGAAAACGCGTATGTTTTTCATAGTCAACTTACTTTAACCGGAATTTTCGTTCAGCCTTTCGGCTACGAACCAATATATCCCCACCCGAGCCGTTCGTCGAGTTCGCGCACCAGGATCAGGCCTCCCGCGGAAGTGACGCGAGAACCCTGGAAGCCGGCCTTGAGACACGCATCGAGAAAAGCCGAAAAGGCCGGTTTTGTATCTCACCAGTTGGGTATTCACCTCCGGAACGTCCTCACCGCGTTCGCACCCTCATAGACATTGACGATTCCGACGATCCGATGTTTCAGAATTACAACTCAGAATGGAAATGCGGGTTTCTTATACATGCGAGCATAGCGCGAATGTTTTCCGGGGGCGTATCGGCTGGAAGCGCGCAGCCGCTATTGAGCACGAACCGCGGAGTATCCGAAAACGTATGGATAAGTTCCTCCGTTTTGAGCCTGACCAATTCAGGAGTTCCACGAGCAAGAACTTCGGAAGGATCGATGTTGCCAACGAAGGTCATCTTATCTTTGAAAACATCGTGCGCCATTTGAAGGTTGGTCTTGAAGTCGATCTCCAGGGCGTCGGCTCCGACTTCGACCATCTGGTCGAGGATACGGTCGGTTTTCCCGCAGATATGCAGGAGATAGGGCAATCCTTCTTTATGTGAACACTCGGCAACCCGCTGTTCATACGGCAAGGCATAGATTTTATAAAAGCGTGGCGATAACATGTCCGGTCCCGCCGGACTATCGCCATTCGAGAGCATATGCGCGCCCGTCTTCGCCATGAGCCTGAGAAACTGGCAAGTTATATCCGTACAGTACTCGAGTAAGCCGTGGACGAGCTCATCGTCTTCCTGGGATGCGACATCCATGAGCCACTGGTCGAGGCCGCGCATGGACCCCGCCAACGAGAAGGGGGATTGATCGCAGTTGCCGCGTATGAAGATTTCGCGGCCATAATCGCGCACCAGGATTGCAACCGCTTCGGTCCATATCTGTATTCTTGGATCGCGCGATATGTCGATAGGCTCCAAGTCCCGCACAATTTCCAGTGAGGGCAGGCAGGAGCCGTGGCAACGGGCTGGGCTGTCTTCCGGGAAGTCGACTGGAACGCCGACCGCACCGGCGAGAGCCGCGGTATCGATATCGACAAGGATACCGTCGAGTCGATAGCGTTCGGCAGCCTCTCCAAAGCATCGGGCAATCAGCCACGGATCTTCACGAAACTGGCGCATCGTGACACCGGCTTCTCGCGCCGCCATCATGAAGTTATGCAGCATAACCGGTGTGCGGTCGGGCCAGTTACCATTCAGCGCTGCGTCGATCCTTTGCCGTCCATTCATCTCTTTCGCCGTCATTTCCGGGCGTGAACCTGACAGAGGTTCTGGGGGTTGCAAGCCCTATGCTGCTACAGGCCGTAGCTTGGCTTATCGTAGAGTGCGCCGTACTGCTCTTCCAGCGCGGCGATAAGCGAGGCTTCGTCGCCAGGCAATTCGTCCAGCGAGGCTTCCATGCGATCGAGCCACTGCAGTTCCTTGCGCGAGAGGCGCAGTTTTTGCGCGGCAAGACCTTCCTTGAGGAGGGCGAGGGCCGCGCGGCCGGCGGCGATGGTCTGGCGGAAGGGCGTCTGCTCGGCTACGATGGCGCTGGCGATGCGGATGGTTGCGGCGGGCGAGAGCACCGCGGCCTGCGGGCTGAGCCATTCGTCCGACGCGGTCATCCAGTCGCGCAGATTGAGCGCGCCGCCACGGGCGGCAGCGGCGTTCATCAGGCGGCAATCGTAGGCAAGCAGCTCAGTGAATGCCTCGGGCGCGTTGCCCGAGAGCAGGCGCACGTTCTGCACCGATTCGTTGCTCCACAGGTCGCACATGGCGGCGGCAATGTTGCCCACGGGGCTGAAGTGGGCGCAACTGGCGGATTTACCTTCCATGGAGATAGGGCGGCCGGTAATGGCCTTCATCACCGGGCCTTCGTAGGCGCAATCTTTCGAGGGGCCCAGCGCGCCCTGCTCGAATGCGGCCAGGCTGCGGACGGCGCTCATGGCGCGCACCACGGCGGCGAGCACCTCGGGCAGCATTTTCTGGTGGGCGAGCTGCATGGCGGTGTTGGCGAAGCCGCAGGCGGAGTCGGCGCCGGGGATGACACCCGGGTGCGCCTGGCAAATGGAAACGATCTGGCCCCAGAGCCAGGACATGTCGCGCGGGGCGAGCACGCCGAGCGCGAAAACGATGCCGGGAAAATCTCCATACATCAGCGCCTGGTCGTGCACTTCCTTGCCGCCTACGGATTCGATGGAGAGAATGTCCGCGCCGGCTTCGGCGCACAGTTCGAACGAGCGCCGGAGCCGCTGCCAGGGTTCGCCGGTGCGCATGAGGGGCGGCTTGACTTGGTCGCGGATGTCGGTCGGAGTGACGCGCAGCGCGCAGGGCAGATGGCGTTTTTCGTGACAAGCGAGCAGATGGCGCTTCAAAATCGCAGTGATCTCCGCGCCCCACTCCGGCCGCTCGGTCATGGCGGGGAGAAGCTCGAACTCGAGGACGATTCCCGGCACCGCGAGCGCGACGGCGCGGCGCAGAATCTGCGCGGCCATCTCTTCATAGTGGGCCTTTACTTCGTCCCACGTGTCGTCGCCGATGGTGATCGGGGGGAGGGTAAAGTTGACTTCAGGAAAGACCGTTCCCGCGCCAATGGTGAGCCCCAGGCCGCACTCCAGCGGTTGGGGGCTGACCCCATATAGCAGGCGATCCTGGCTTGGAATCGCAAGTGTGGAGAATTTCCGGACCTGATTTCCCAACGCCGTTTCCCCTTTCACGCAGAATAAGCAGGTACGCAGGATAGCATCGCGTCCACTTTCTTTCGGATCGCGTCCGCAGCCTGGGGCACGAACAGTACATCGCATTCCGAGCCCAGGATGTGCGGATGGCCGCACTGCCGCATTCGGGCAATCAGTTCATCGGTGCGGCGAACGACCTCTTCCACCGGCATCACGCTATCCGAATAGAACAATTTGGTGGGAAGGTTGCCGTAAAGAACCACGTCGCGCGGCACAAGGCGCGCGTCTTCCCAGAGCCTGCGAGAACTGCCCAGACTGAGAATCGCGGGATGAAGCCGGTTCGCGAAAGCCTCGACCATGGGGTCGGTCAGTTCGCCGCAATCGTGGAAGATAAGGTCGCAGCCGGCTTCTTCGAGCACGGCCTTCAGCCGCAGGTTAGGCTCCATCACCAGCCGTTCGAAAAGGTCTGACCCCGCCCTGAGCTGGCGGGGCGAGATAAATGCCGTGCATGCCGTTGGCTCGCAAACCATGATGGCCCTGGCGCCGTGGCTTATCTGGCTGCGCACAGACCGCAAGACCGCTGCTTCGGAGATGCGCAGGCATTGCCACAGCAGTTTGACCTCGGGGGCGTCGTCCATGCCCGATCCGGCCATGGCCGCTGCGGTAATCGGGTCGGCCATCAAGCGCGTGGTGAGCGAAAACGGCCCGATGGCCATGCCTACCGGAACGAGGCCGTCCTTGGAGCCATTCAAATCGAGCGCCGTATCGCGCGCGCGGGTTCCGGGGCAGCGCGGGCCATTCTGCTCGCAGCACAATGTCTCCAGGACGGCGGCGTCCAACGGTTGCGTGAAATGATAGGTCTCTGCGCCGGTTGCGGAGACTCCAAGCAGCGACAGCAGATCGATCTTCTCCAGCCGTAGGTCCATCAGCGGGATCGCAAGAGGCGTTCCCCAGCGTCGCGCTGCCCGCTCGATGACTCGGCCCAGCGCCGCGCCGTCGTTGCGAACCTGCTCCGGTTCGCCCTCCTCGTGCATCACCAGATCGGTGCCGACCGGCATGCCAAGCCCCGCGCAGCCAGATCGAGATAAAAACGCCGGTCCATCTGTTTTCTCCTTCCGCAAAGGCGGACGCGCCGGCCAAAGCGGTCTTCGGCCGCTGCCTGCGCCCTCGAACCGGCTTTCATTTTTCCCGGAGACTACGCTGCGGCGAGCAACTGCTTCACCATGCCCACGGCGCCGCTGGCGTTCTCGCTGTATCCATCGGCGCCGATCTCTTTGGCGTATTGCATGGTGACCGGCGCGCCGCCGATGAGCACCTTGACCTGGGTGCGAAGGCCTGCGGTCTTGAGCGCGTCAATGGTGAGCTTCATGGCGGGCATGGTCACCGTCAGCAACGCGGACATGCAGACGACATGCGGCTTGCGCTCTTCCACCGCCGCAACGAACATCTCCGGCGAGACGTCCGCCCCAAGATCGATTACTTCGAAGCCGCTGCCTTCGAGCATGGAGGCGACGATGTTCTTGCCGATGTCGTGCAGGTCGCCCTTGACGGTGCCGATGATCACGCGGACAGCCATTTTCTGGCCGGCGGCGGTGAGCAGGGGCTTGAGCAGCTCCATGGCGCTCTTCATGGCGCGGCCGGCTAGGAGAAGCTCGGGAACAAAGTATTCTTCGCACTCGAAGAGGCGGCCCACTTCATCCATAGCCGGCACCATGGACTCCTGAATGAGGTCCATGGGCACGTCGCCCGCCGCCAGCGCCGCTTCCGTTGCAGCGTGCGCTTTCTTCGCGTCGCCGTTCAAAATTGCATTGTAAAGGTCGCTCCGTAACGACATAAATCTCCCTCTCCACCCCGCGAGGCACGCAGAGTTACGCACGCCGCGACCGCCACGCCTGGCCTGACACCGCAGTTGCGCCCCAGGAAGCGCCTCGCATCCGCTTGCGTTTTCGCGAACCGGTTGCGCCGTTCCGCCGATTCAGGGCTGTGACTTAACAATAAATTGATTTCCCACAGGGCGCAACCTCGCGGCGAAGGGTGATTCCAGGGCTCGGAACCGGCATTCCGTGTGGAGTAAAGGGGGGCTGGCTCCGGCCGATGAGACGTACGAGCGAAGTTCTGGAAAGACGGACGGCCATAGGTCTAGAATGATTGCCAATCACGGGCAGCGTGAGGTCGTTCCCTTCCCCGGCCAAGCTCGATCGAAGGATTTGCCTATGTCGATTCACTTGAGAGCGATGGGAGTTGTGTTGCTGGCGGCAGCCGCGGCTTACGCGCAGCAGGGCGCGGGCGGGGCGCAGCGCGGCATACAGCCGGAAAGCACCGATGAGACAGCGGTGAAGAACGGCCACCAGTACATCGTGGCCATCGGCATCGATCACTACCAGAACTGGCCCATTCTGAGCACGGCGGTGAGCGATGCGACGGAATTCGCCAAGCTGCTGACGGGCAAATTCGGATTCGAATATGCCGCGGAGCCGTTGACCGAGAAAGGCGCGACGCGCGAGGCGATCGTTTCGCTGATTGAAGACGATCTGTCCGCACGTTTGAAACCCGAAGACTCGCTGATCGTCTTCTTCGCCGGCCATGGGACCACGCATGACTACAAGATCGGCGATGAGGCGCGATCGGACGGATTCATCGTTCCGGTGGATGCGCGCGCGCCGGGAAAGGACGAGCACTGGAGCGACTACCTGAAGATTGAGGATCTGTTGCACACCATCGACTCGCTGCCCGCGTCGCACATCCTGGTGATCCTGGACAGTTGCCACAGCGGCATGGCGCTGGGAAGCAAATTCTCGACCAGCCGCGCCGATACGCGGTTCGAGCGCGACATGCTGGTGAAGGTGAGCCGGAAGGTGATCGCCAGCGCGCAGGGCGACCAGCTTGCCGCCGACAGCGGCCCGCTGCCCAAACACTCGTTGTTTACCGGGCTGATGATTCTGGGGCTGACATCAGGGAAAGCGGACAGCTTTGGGGAGGGATTTGTCACGTCGAGCCAACTGGGAGCCTATGCGCAACACGAGGTAGGGGTTGCGGCGGGCTCGAAGCAGACTCCGCTGTTCGGGGCGTTCGACGATGACCAGGGGGGCGAGCTGGTGATCCACATGGGCGCGGGAGCCCAGCCGGCGACAGCGAACGGCGCGAACCCGGCCATCACGATGACGAAGTACGAAGCACTTGAGCTGGACCGGCTGAAGAAGGCCGGGAACCACTATTGGCAGGAAGACGATCCGCTGAAGAATTTTCCGGCGGCGCGAAGCGCGGCGCTGAAGCTGTGCGACAGCGGCGACGACAGCGTCAAATACTGGGGATGCGAGCAGGCGGCGAGGAGCTTTCGCACCGGGCTGGGCGGAGAGACGGACTACACGCGCGCGGCGAGCCTGGCGCAGCGGGCTTGCGACGCCAAAGTTTCGGATGCATGCGTGCTGCTGGGGGCCATTTATCAATCGGGCGAGAGCATTGAGCCGGACATGGAGAGCGCCGTCCGCCTTTACCAGGATGCTTGCACCCAGGGAAATCTGCGTGGATGTTTCGGGCTCGGCAGGCTCTATTCGGAAGGGCATGGCGTAACCCGCGATTACGCTCAGGCCAAGGCGCTGTTTACCAAGGCTTGCGACGGGGACGTGATGGCGGGCTGCAATGGTCTTGGCGTGCTGTATGGCAGCGGACTGGGCGTGACCCAGGATTTGCCGCAGGCGCAGAGCTTTTGGCAGAAGTCGTGTGACGGAGGGTTTGCGAAGGCCTGCGAAAACATCGGACAGATGTACTGGTTTGGCGAGGGCGTGGCAAAAGATCCGGCGCAGGCGGTGAACTTCTACCGCAAAGGCTGCTCGGGCGGAGAAATGGAAAGCTGCGCCGAACTGGGCTGGATGTACGAATTCGGACAGGGCGTAAACAAGGATCAGGCGCAGGCCATGAAGCTCTACGGCAAGTCTTGCGACGGCGGATCGGCTACAGGGTGCAACGAGCTGGGCAACCGTTACTTGAGCGGCGATGGCGCGGCGAAGGACCTGGCGCTGGCAGCCGTGAATTTTCGCAAGGCGTGCGACACCAGCACCGGCGGGTGGGGCTGCAACAACCTGGCGTTGTTGTACCAACGGGGTCAGGGCGTGACGCGAGACCCAACCGAGGCGTTGCGACTCTATCGCAAAGCCTGCGACGCCGGCCAGATGATCGGCTGCAACAACGCGGGCTACATGTACCTGAATGGGAGCGGTGAGTCGAAGGATGAGGCGGAAGCCGTGCACATGTTCCGGACCGCGTGCAACGGGAATTATCTGGACGGGTGCGTGCAGCTGGGATACATGGTGGCGAGCGGACAGGGCACAACCAAGAATGAGCCGCAGGCGATCGGGTTTTTCCGCAAGGCCTGCGAAGGCGGCGAGACGATGGGCTGCGTCGGTCTGGGTGCGATGTTTGAGACTGCCCAGGGCGTAGCCAAGGACGAGACGGAGGCGGCGAGTTTATATCGCAAGGCGTGCGACGCCGGCTCGGCGGTGGGCTGCACCGATCTGGGCAACCTGACGTTGAGCGGGCGCGGCGTGGCCAAGGACGAGGCAGCGGGGTTCGCGCTGTACAAGAAGGGCTGCGACGGCGGCGACATGAATGGCTGCGTGAACTACGCGCTGGCCTATGAAACGGGACAGGGCGTGGCCAAGGATGAAGCGGAAGCGGCGCGGCTGTTCCGGCGCAACTGCGACGCAGGAGATCTGCGGAGCTGCACGCAGCTCGGCTACATGTATTACTTCGGGATCGGCGTGGCCAAGGATGAGACGCAGTTGTTTGAACTGACGCGCAAGTCCTGCGCCGGTGGAGTCATGCTGGCCTGCTCGAATCTCGGGGCTACCTACTACCTGGGCATTGGAACGGCGAAAGATGAATCCAAGGCCATTGCGTTGAGCCGTCAGGCTTGCGACGGCGGCGAACCGAGAGGCTGTTCGGGCATCGAGATCATTCACTTCATGGATCGGCAGGGATTCAGCTCAGGGAAGAGTTACGGCGACCTTTTGAGCGCCTACCAAAAGGCGTGCGGCGGCGGCGACATGAAGGGTTGCGCGGCCCAGGCTTACATGCTGCGCAACGGCCTGGGCGTAAACAAGGATTTCGGCGCTGCCGCCAATCTGGTCCACAAAGTCTGCGATGGCGGAGAGATACTCGGCTGCATGGCATACGGCGCATTCCTGTACACCGGCGACGGCGTGACGCAGGACCTGGCTCAGGCCGTGAGCTACGAGCGCAAGGCGTGCGACGGCGGCTCGATGCCGGGCTGCATCTATGTTGGATTCTTCTATCAAAATGGCATTGGCGCGGCGAGAGACGCAGTGCAGGCCGCGAACTTCTACCGCAAGGCCTGCGATGGCGGCGAGCCGACTGGCTGCCGCGTTGTCGGCTGGCTTTACCGGAACGGCCTGGGCGTTGCGCTGGACGAAACCGTGGCCCTGAGCTTCTACCACAAGGCTTGCGACGGCGGCGATGAGACCTCTTGCGCGGAATTGAAGAGCGACCCGTAATCCAGTGGACAGCGGAAATTGGGCAGTGAACAGAGAACGGTGGGGACGCGCACGGAGTCCCTGCGGGTAGTATTCTTCTCGAAACCGTGAAAGTGGCGATTATTGGCGGCGGGATCGTGGGGCTGGCGACGGCGCACCAGCTTCTGGAACGCTATGGTTCGGCGCAAGTGCTCCTGCTGGAGAAGGAGAGCGGGCCCGGACAGCATCAGACGGGACACAACAGCGGAGTGCTGCACTGCGGCCTGTACTATAAGCCGGGCTCGGTGAAGGCGCGCCTGGCCGTGGAGGGAATTCGCAGGATGACGGCGTTCTGCGAGCGGCATGGAGTGCCTTACGAACTGTGCGGCAAGACGGTGGTGGCCACGGAGCCGGAGGAGATTCCGCGGCTGCACGCGCTGCTGGAGCGCGGTGCGGCCAATGGCGTGAAAGGCCTGCAACTGCTCGGCCCCGAGCAGATTCGCGAGTTTGAGCCGCACGCGGCCGGGCTGGCCGGGATTCGCGTTCCTCAGGAAGGGATCGTTGACTACGCAGCGGTTTGCGCGGAGATGGTGAAGCAGATTCGCGCCAAAGGCGGCGAGCTGCGGTTCGATTCCGAGGTGACCGAACTGCGAAGAAAGAGCCGCTGGACGATCCGCACCAAAAGCGGAGATTACGAAGCGGACTTTTTGATCAATTGTGCCGGATTGCACTGCGACCGGGTGGGCCGAAAAGCGGGCAGCAGCGATGCGGCGAAGATTGTGCCGTTCCGCGGCGAATATTACACGCTGAGGCCGGAGCGGCAGCATCTGGTGAGGAACCTGATCTACCCCGTCCCGGATCCGAAGTTTCCGTTTCTGGGGGTGCACTTCACGCGGCTCATTCACGGCGGTGTGGAGTGCGGGCCCAACGCGGTGCTGGCCTTTGCGCGCGAGGGGTACCGGCACACGGATTTCTCGCTGCGCGACACGGTGGAGACGCTCACCTATCGCGGGTTCTGGAGATTTTTTGCGCGCTATCCCCGGATGTGCTGGGAGGAGTTCAAGCGGTCGTATAGCAAGAAGCTGTTTTGCCGGTCGCTGCAGCGGCTCGTGCCGGAGCTCCAAATGGAAGATCTGGCGCCGGGAGGGTCGGGTGTACGAGCGCAGGCGCTTTCGCCCGAGGGCGAGTTGATGCAGGACTTTCATTTCGCGCGGGCTGCGGGGGCGTTGCACGTGCTGAACGCGCCCAGCCCGGCCGCGACGGCTGCGCTGGCCATTGCCGATGAGATATTGGATGTTGCTCGAGAGGAGATTGGGACTTGATGCAACGGGAACGCGCACAGGTGTAAACTAGCAGTGACCCCAAAAGCCGGCTCGTCCGAGCCGGCTCCATTGTGTCGGGACGTGGCTCAGCCTGGTAGAGCACTCGCTTGGGGTGCGAGGGGTCGGCAGTTCAAATCTGCCCGTCCCGACCATTTCATTTCCCTCAGTCAATTCTGCTCATAAGCCACGTCGGCAGACAACTGCCGACGCGGCGCGGCCCTCCTCTCCGAACGCCAATTGGCGTGACGAAAAAAGGCGGCGAGCAACGAGAATCCGAAGGTTAGTGCGCGGGTGGAACGTACTCCGAAGGCAAGGCAGAGCCGGCGCCGAAGAAGAATTCCTCCATCTGCTCGACGAGGAACTGCTGCGCCTGCGGCTGCCAGGGTTGGAGGCGGTACTCGTTGAGCAGCATCTTCTGGCGGTTGACCCACTCGTCCCAGGCCGCTTTGGAGACGTTCTTATAAATCTTCTGGCCAAACTCCGAGTCGAAGGGCGGCTCGTCGAGGCCTTCCATTTCTTTCTTGTAGCGAACGCAAAAGACGGTGTGCGCCATGCAGGTTGCTCCCAGATGCCATTGTAACGAAACAACGGGAGAGCGCGGCCTTGGGATGTGCAGTGTTCGAAAAGAATGGTGGCCAGGGACGGGCCACTATCGGTATTGCCCCGCCGACTCTTCGGCCTTTCGGAGGGCCGGGGCCACACCACTTCGCTACGCTCAACGGGAGAGCGCGGCCTTGGGATGTGCAGTGTTCGTAAAGAATGGTGGCCAGGGACGGGATTGAACCGCCGACGCCGGCCTTTTCAGGGCCGCGCTCTACCACTGAGCTACCTGGCCTCAGTTGAGAAATGAAGTTGATTGAATCTGCGCGGATTCCGGTCATGCCGGGAAAGGTGGGTCTATCCACTTGCCGTGCGCTCAAAACAACCTGAACCAGTATACCAACGTCGAATGTGGACGGCCAACCCGCGCGGCCCTGCCGGGTGCAAGCGCCGTGCTCTACACTGAAATGCAATGATGCAACGCTCCGCCCGTGTTTTTATATGCCTTGCTTTGGCGTTGATGGCCATCGTCCGCGCCCAGGCGCCTGCGCCGGGCGGGCAGGGCAACCCTTCGGCGAAGCAAGGGCATGAGGCGCGCGCCGCCCGCGCTTATCAGGCGGCAGTACGGCAAGGCGCGCCGGCGCTGCGGGCCTTTCTCCAAGGAGTTCCCAAGGGTGCCGATCTGCACATGCACCTCTCCGGAGCGGTCTATGCCGAGACCTTCCTCCGCGAGGCTGGCGAGGACGGGTTGTGTGTGGATCCAGCAGCGCTGCGCTTAGCCCAGCCGCCCTGCACCGGACAACTGCTTCCGGCGGCGCAGCTCTCGGGGAATATCACTCCGGCCAACCAAGCGCTCTATGACCGGCTGATCGATGCGTTCTCGATGCGCAACTTTGTGCCCTCATCGGGCTGGAGCGCCCACGACCAGTTTTTCGCCGCCTTTGGGCGCTTTAGCGGCCTGGGCAGGACCCATACACCCGAGTGGGTGGATGAGGTAGCGAGCCGGGCCGCGGCGCAAAACAACCAATACCTGGAACTGATGGAGACGCCGCCGTTCCGCCGCGCCGCGCGGCTCGCGCTCGAGATCGGGTGGAGCGCGGATCTCGAACAGGCCAGCCCGCAGGCGTTCGCGCGGCTCCGCCGGCAATTGCTGGACAAGGGCCTGCGGTCCGAGGTAGCTGCCGGCTTGGCCGACGCGCGCCGGGCCGAGCAGGGACGCAGGCAAATGGAGCACTGCGGAACGCCGCAGGCTGCGCCCGCATGCCAGGTCGAGGTTCGCTATCTCTACCAGGTGTTGCGCGGCAACGCTCCGGAGCAGGTGTTTGCGCAGGCGCTGCTGGCCTTCGAAACTGTCGAGGCAAGCATGGACGCGAAGGACGGCCTGTGGGTGGGCATCAACCTCGTGATGCCCGAAGACGGGCTTGTTTCCATGCGCGATTACACGCTGCAAATGAAGATAATTGGCTTTCTCCACTCCGTGTATCCCAACGTTCCCATCTCACTGCACGCCGGCGAGTTGGCGTTCGGCCTCGTGCCCCCTGAGGGTTTGAGATTTCACATCCGCCAGGCAGTCGAGCTGGGCCACGCGGAGCGCATCGGCCACGGCGTGGACCTGATGGATGAGGACGATCCCAACGGCTTGCTGAAAGAGCTCGCACAAAAGCACGTAATGATCGAGATCAACCTGAGCTCGAATGAGACGATCCTGGGCGTGAAGGGCGCGGAGCATCCGTTCCCGATCTACCGAGCGGCGAAGGTTCCGGTGGCGCTTTCGACCGACGACGAGGGAGTGAGCCGCATCGACCTGACGAACGAGTACGTGCGCGCGGCGCTGGACTACCACCTGAGCTACGCGGACCTGAAGCAACTGGCGCGGACGGGCATGGAGCACGATTTTTTGCCCGGCGCGAGTCTGTGGGCCAAGCCGGATGATTTTGCGGCGCCGGCGAAGGCCTGCGCAGGAGTGACGCTGGGCGGAGAGAAACCGTCAGCCGGGTGCAAGGCTTTCCTGGACGGCAGCGAGAAGGCCACGGCACAGTGGGAACTGGAGCGCCGGTCCCGGGCGTTCGAGGCGAAGTTCTGATGGACAACGAGCGCATTCGCGAGGCCGTGCGTTGCCTCGCGCTGGCCGTCTCTCCAGCTTTCTCGCGTCGATGCCGTGTGCCTTGCCTTATAGTGGCCGTAGGAAATCCTCCTTACTTAAATTGTCCGTTTCGGTAAGCCGTGACCTCAGACGCTCAAATCGGATCACCGGAAGAGATGGCTGCTGCCCGTCCCGCCGGGAGTCTGGGCAAGATGTATCGCGCGGGGTGGCTGCTTGTGGCGCTGTCGACCATCGCCATCGGCCTGGGTTGTTTCGTCCAGCCGTGGCTGGCGACGACACTCAATCCCCACTTCCAGCCTTTTTCGTTTTATACGCTGATTAGCGTGGCTCTGATGTTGGCCGGCGCGGCTATAGCCGCCGTCCCGAGGATTCGTGCTTGGGTTGCATTCGCGGGCGCGGCGGCTCTCGTTGCCGCTACCGCAGGCGGCGTACTCCCGTACCGGGAAGTCGCCAACACGCGCGACGTCCTGATCCGTATCGCGCTCATCGGCGCCCTGCTGATGCTGGCCGGTCTCGAGCGGCGTCGCGAAGGCAAAATCAGCCGGTGGTTCCGCGTGGGGCGCCGGGTGTTTGCAGTCGCTGCGCTGCTCAGCATCCTGTCTCAAGAGGTCGAAAGCTACTGGCGACAGTCCGGCGTTGACATGTTCTATGCCAACTACGATATCGTCACTCTTTTTAATTCACTCTGGTCGTGGAGATATCCGCTGGAACTCGTCTTTGGCGTGCCGGCGCTTGTCGCCGCAGCGGCCGTCTGCTTCCGGCGGCTGGCACGGGCAGGGGCGCTTTCGCTGGCCTGCGTGTGCATCGTCTGCCTGCCTGTGCTGTTCCTCTATCGCGTCGATGACTTTTTTGGCGATCCGTCGGCGCTCGTCGAGATCCTCTACTCCTGGGCTCTCGATCTCGGGCTGGCCGGGGGAGCCTTGATTCTGGCCGCGGGATTACGCAAGGCCGCACCTGCGTCCGGCACTGAAACCCACTCGGCTGCCAGCGCTTTGCGTCTGTTCTTCCGCCAGGGATGGGTTCGGGTTGCGCTGTCTGTTGCAGCCATTGTGGCCGTGGCCGCCATCGTTCTTCACGGGCTGATTCCGACCGTCTTTTACGAGGCGAACACCCGCGGCCATCAAAGGCTCGGCGCGCTGGCGACAAGGATCTATGCTGCAACGTATCTTCCTGCCGACGGAAATTCGTACTGGATCGAGAAGTTGTCGGCAGGCTTCGTGAGCGCGGGCCCGGCAGGCTTGGCCTGTGCGTCGAACAACCCGCAGGGATGTACGGACATGGCCGATTTTTATCGCCTGATCGGCTGGAATTGGGGCCGCGCGTGGCTGCTCTCGGCCAAAGCCGCGGCTCTTGTCAACTCGCCATGCAATGGCGGCAATATGACGGCCTGTTTTAATCTTGGAGAGCAATACGACCAGGGGCAAGGCGTGGCGACGGATGCAGCCCGTGCAGCGGCTCTTTACGCAAAGGCCTGCGACGGTGGGGCGGCCGCTGCATGTCAAAAGCTCGGGGACGACTACTGGTATGGCACAGGCGTTCCGACGGACAAGCAGAAAGGCATGGCGCTATTAAAAAAGGGCTGTGACCTGGGCAGCCAGTGGGCATGTGAGCGCCTGCAATTCGTGAACCAGTTTGAGAAATAGAGATTCTCGAAGGCCTGGACGGAGAAGTTGTGCCGGGAATAGGTGGGCGAGGGCGAAACGCGCGTCGCGCGGGAACCTCGGTATTCGAACCTTCGTAGGAAGGGTTAGGCTGCGGTAACGCAGGCAAGCGCAAACTCGGCGGTGTAAGCTGTGGTGAAGTTTCTTCTTTGGTGCATTCTTTTGGTATTGTGCTGGCCACTGGCGCTGGCGGCGCTGGTGCTGTATCCGCTCGTGTGGCTGCTGTTGCTGCCATTTCGCATGGTGGGCATCGCCGTGGGCGGAGTGCTGGAATTGGTGAAATCCATCATCCTGCTGCCGGCTCGCGTGCTTCGGGCGGTGTGACGGCAGGAAACGCTCCCTTTCCTTTCTGTAAAGTAATGAAAATCCTAGTCTCTCCGAGGATGACTGGACAGATCTGATCATATCAATCATAATAATCATATTGATCGATACGGTCGGGGGATCGCCATGGTCACTGAAGTCAATGCCGTTCATTTTCGCCAGAACCTGGGCGAGATGCTCAACCAGGTACAGTACCGGAACGACAGCATCGTAATCAACAAGGACGGCAAGCCGGTGGCGGCACTTGTGGACGCGGAACTTTTTGCCCGTATACGGCGGATGCAGGACCGTTTTGATGAACTGAGCGGCCGTATTGCCGTCGCCTACGCGAACGTACCCGTCGAGCAGGGCATGGCTGAGATCGACGAAGCGGTATCGGCAGTACGTCACGGCCGATGAGCAATCTGCGCGTCGTTCTCGATACGAATGTGCTTCTATCCGGCCTTGCCTACCCAGCCAGCGTCCCCGGACAGATCATGGCTGCCTGGAAGATGGGCGCGGTAGATGTCATTCTTTCGCGCTACATTTTCGACGAGGCGGTTCGGGCGTTGCCGCGCATGACTCGCATTCGCCTGTCGCACGATGAGGTCAGGAACCTGGTGGACAGTCTCGTCTTCCTGGCAGAAGTTGTCGAACCGGCGCCGGTCATTGAAGGTAGTTTGCGCGACGAAGCCGACCTGCCCATTCTGGGGACGTTCGTCGCTGCACAGGCCGACTATTTGATCACCGGCGACAAGGATTTGCTGGCGCTCTCGGAACGATATCCGATTGTGACGCCGGCGGCGTTTTGGGAGCGGCACGGGGGGTGAAATGTGCGCAATGCATTCAGAGCGGAGGGGGTGCTCGGTATCGGGCGCAGCTTCAAGGCGGAGGCTGAGGTATGAATACGCGATAGCGGGTCTCCTGCAGGTGGCTTTTTTCGCGGCTTTAAGCGCCAACGGGAGCTGACTTGCGTCATTCTATGCAGAGATTCGATAGGGGAGGATTCATGCGCAGGATTTTGCCTGCCGCCCTGGCGGTGATGATGCTGATGGCGCCGCATGGGACGCGCACGCAAACCACCGGCGACGCGGCGCAGAAGAACGCCCAGCAGGCGCGGGCTGCGCTGGACGCCATGGTGAAGGCGCTGGGCGGGCAGTCGTGGCTCGACATGAAAAACCAGATGCGGCAGGGGCACATTGCCGCGTTCTTCCAGGGCAATCCCGACCTGGGCACCGAGGAGACCTTTGAATTCCACCAGTGGCCCGACCACGACCGCATTGAAGTGACCAAGCACCGCGACGTGGTGGAGTTTTTTGTGGGCCGCGAGGGCTGGGAGGTCACCTATCGCGGCAAAAAGCCGTTGGACAAGGACATTGTGGACGACTTCCTGCGGCGGCGCGATCATTCGATCGAGATGGCGATTAAGGTCTGGCTGAAGGATCCGAACACCATCCTCATTTACGAGGGCGAGCACGTGGCCGAGCGGCACCTGGCGGAACAGGTGACGTTGATTTCGCCGCAGAACGAGGCCATTACCATCCTGATGGACGTGCAGACGCATCTGCCCCTGCAGCGCATCTTCGAGTGGCGCGATCCGGTGTACCACGACAAGAACACCGACACCGAGGAGTACGACGACTACCACGTCATCGACGGCTTCCCTACGCCGTTTACGATCACGCGCCTCACGAATGGCGATACCGTCCGCCAGTACTACGTGACGCACATGAGCTACAACCTGAACCTGCCCTCGGATTTCTGGGATCCGGACGCCGAGGCGCGCAAGGTGAAGAAGTAGCGGCGGGCGATCAATTCGCGAGGTGACCGCCGCAGAGCCGAACGGCCTCGGTAACGGTATTGGCGGCGCGGTAAGCGGAGCCACTGTCGGTGAAGGGAAGCGGGTTGACCCAGCTCGGCGTGTGTACGACGAGCGTCGTTATCGCCGGAGCGGTCGAGGTGGCGACTATGTTGGGTTGTCCGCCGGCAGCGTTGTTCTGGGTCACGAACTGGCTCTGGGGCTCAACGACAACGCTCGTGACGTCACGCAACAGAAACCAGGCATCCTTGTCGATGACGGGCTGGGCCGCGCCGTTGCGCCACACCGTCCAGTGGTAGGAGACGCGGCATTGGGTAGGGTTGGCGACGACGTTTCTGAACTGCTGAGCAGCGGCGTATTGGCCTGCGATGCCGTTGGCCGTGTTCCGGCCGAAGACGGTAAAGTTCACGGTCCCGATGCTGCTCAGTTCGTTCTGAAGGGTCTCCATCGTATTCTCGAGCGATGGCGCATTGCTCGCAGCCGCTTCCGGTGTGGCCGGGGGCTTGGCTGCGGGCGCCGTTGGGACCGCCCCGCCGGGTCCAGCGGTTTTTGTAACACCCTGCCTTGGCGCAGGTGTGGGCGAAGGCGACGCTGCGGGTGCTGCCCCACCGGGTCCGCCAGTGAGGGGGCTGCCCTGCACAAGCTCCGGAGCAGCCTGAGGCGAACCTGCCGGGGCCGAGTGCGAAGTGAAATGCACGGCTGCAAAGACTGCGGCGAGCAAAAGGGCCGCTACGACTCCCGCGCCCCGCGCCCACACCGGAATTCTTCGCGGAGGAGTTGCAGCGACAGTCCCGCCACCGGACTGCCATTCGCCAAAAGTCCGCGTGCCGGACCCTTCCGGCTGCTCTGAAGACTTGCCAATCACGGTCGGTTGTGGAGTGTGTGGGATTTCAGTGGCTCCCGTTGCTGGACGGCTTTCCGCCAGGCGCGGGGGCCCTGCGCTCGGCACCGGTCCGGGCACCCCGGGCTGCGGCGCCTGCGGTACGGTGAGCCGCTCCGCGCGGGCCAGCACAATTTTGATTGTCCCGGCGAGATTTCTGAGATGGGCATCGAGCGGCGGCTTCAGGGCGTCAAGCCAGTGAACGTTTCCGATGAAGTACTCGAGCCCCTTGCCGGGAAGGACGTCCTCGATACGTACCGGCAGGATGGCGGCGCCACGGTTGACGGCCCGTTCCACCTCCCGGCGAATCTGCGGCGAGTCATTGGCATTGGCCGTGAAGACGAGCACCATGATCCGGCATTCTTCAATGGCGTCGATGATGGCTTCGCTCCATTCCATGCTGGGGAGCACGTCCCGGGGAGCGATCCAGCACCGGACTCCTTCCGACTCCAACATGGCGCAGACCGCATCTGCGGTGGCCTTGTCTTTCGCGGAATGGCTGATAAAGACGTCGTGGGCCATCTGTCCATCCAATTGAACGCCGGGGGAGTGCAGCTAGGCCTACTATAACCCAGTTTGCCCGATGAGCAGTGAATGGGGAATGCGGTCGGCGCACGCGCCAAGCCGCCGCTCCCGGAAACGGATGCGCGCTTATTTATAATCCGAACGAGCGTTCACTACTCAGCCCCACCGCTCCGAGGAGCCGCAGAATGACGTTTTCCATCCAGGAAATCATGGATTTCCTGCCTCACCGTTACCCCTTTCTCTTGATCGACCGTGTGCTGGAGTTCGAGCCCCAGAAGCGGGTGGTCGCTATCAAGAACGTGACCATGAACGAGCCGTTCTTCCAGGGCCACTTTCCCGGCGCGCCGCTCATGCCCGGCGTACTGATCGTTGAAGCGATGGCGCAGGCCGGGGCGGTGCTGATGCTGTCGGAGATGGAGGACCGGCACTCGAAGCTGGCTGTCTTCACCGGCATCGACGGAGCCAAGTTCCGCCGTTCGGTAACGCCGGGCGATCAACTTCGCATTGAAGTGAGCGTGGTGAGCTTCCGCACGCGTTTCGGCAAGATGGAAGGCAAGGCATACGTGGACGGCAAGCTGGCCTGCGAGGCCACTCTGACCTGCATGATCGTACCGCGCGCCCAGGAATCGAAGGCGGAAGCGGGCTCTTCCGAGGCGGCCCGGTGAGCATCCATCCCAGCGCGGTGATCGCGGAAGGCGCGCGGATCCCGGCGTCGTGCGCCGTCGGCCCCTGGTGCACCATTGGGCCGGAGGTGGAGCTGGGCGAGGAGTGTACGCTGGTTTCCCATGTGGTGATCGACGGCCGCACGCGCATCGGGGCGCGCAACACCTTCTATCCCTTTTGCTCCGTCGGCGTGGCTCCGCAGGACCTGAAGTACAAGGGCGAGCCCACCGAGACAGTGATCGGCGACGGCAACACCATCCGCGAGTGCGTCACCATCAGCCGCGGAACGGCGGGCGGCGGCGGCCTGACGCGCCTGGGCTCCGGCAACCTGCTGATGGCCTACGCGCACGTGGGCCACGACAGTCTTGTGGGCAGCCGCTGCATCCTGGCCAATTGCGCCACGCTCGCCGGCCACGTAACCATTGAGGACGATGTGACGCTGGGCGCGTTTTGCCCGGTGCATCAGCACTGTGTTGTTGGAGCTTACTCGTTTATCGGCGGCGGCACGATTGTGACCCAGGACGTGCTGCCGTTTTCGCTCACTTCGTGCCGGCGCGAGAACCGGGCCTTCGGGATCAACAAAATCGGCTTGGAAAGGCGTGGGTTTACGTCTGAGCGGCTGCAACGATTGCAAAAGGCCTACCGGTATCTGCTGGCGGCCAAGCTCAACACCACGCAGGCTCTCGAAAAGATGCGCGAAATCGAGGGCGAGGACGTGGCGCAGCTGGTCAAGTTCATCGAGGGCAGCCAGCGCGGCGTGATCAAGTAGGTGCTCGCGGGCTCTGGGAACGGAAGCAGGGACCATCAACGAACCGTGGCCGCAAAAGGGGGCCAATGACAATGAAACTCGGCCTGATCGCCGGCAATGGCCGCTTTCCCTTTCTGCTCCTCGATGCGGCGCGAGCCGAGGGGCTCAAGGTCGTCGTCGCAGCCATCAAGGAAGAGACCGACCCGGAGATCGACCGGCGCGCCGAAACAGACTCGGGCATCACGGTCCATTGGCTTTCGCTGGGCGAGCTTTCGCGCTTGATCGAGACCTTCAAGAAAGAAGGGGTCGAGAAGGCCGTGATGGCGGGCCAGGTGAAGCACAAGCAAATCTTCAGTAGCATCCGGCCCGACTGGCGGCTGGCCAAACTGCTCCTGAACCTGCGCACGCGCTCGACCGACGCGCTGCTGGGCGCAGTCGCCAAGGTTCTGGAGGACGAAGGAATCGAACTGATCAGCTCGACGGCATTTCTGGAGCCGCTGCTGGCCGAGGAGGGAGTGCTGACCGCGCGCGCGCCCGGCGAAGAGGAGTGCCGCAACATCGAGTATGGACTGAAGGTGGCGCAGGCGCTGGCCGGCTTCGACATCGGGCAGACCGTCGTGGTGGCGGCCCAGGCCTGCGTGGCCGTGGAGGCGATGGAGGGCACCGACGCAACGATCGAGCGCGCCGGGCGGCTGATGCGCTCGCTCGACGAATCGCCGCAAGGCGATGCCGCAGCCGAGCCGTCGCTCCTTGCCCGGAAGCTGACCGTCGTTAAGGTGGCCAAGCCCAACCAGGACTTGCGCTTCGACGTGCCGGTCGTCGGGCTCTCCACCGTGGAGACTATGATTTCCGCCGGGGCAAGCTGCCTCTCGATCGAGGCCGGGCAGACGCTGCTCTTCGACCGCGACGCGCTGCTCGAACGCGCGACCAAGGCCGGTATTGCCATCGTGGCGGCGCCGCGGTGATATACAGGTGTCAGGGTTCAGGTGTCAGGGATCGGTAACGGCTTCCCCGCAGCAACATTTTTCTGACCCCTGACACCTGATCCCTGTTCCCTGTCTTCAGGAGGTTCCTCGTGAGAAAATCCCTTCTTTTCGGTTTCACAGCGGCGCTTGCCGCCGCACTGCCGTTCATGGCCGTTCGCGCTGCCGACGACGCCATGCCAGCCGAAGGCCAACCGGCGCCTACGTTTACGCTCCCCTCACAGGACGGCTCGCCGATCTCGCTCGAAAGCTATCGCGGCAAGTGGGTCGTGCTCTATTTCTATCCCAGGGACATGACCTCCGGCTGCACCATCGAGGCGCACAAGTTCCAGGACGCTCTGCCGCAGTTCGAGGCCAAGAATGCCGTGATTCTGGGTGTGAGCGTGGACTCGACCGACAGCCATCAGCAGTTCTGCGCCAGGGACGGGCTGACCTTCCATCTGCTCTCGGATCCCAATCACACCGTGGTGAGCGCCTATGGTTCGCTGGGCGAATACAACGGCGTGATCATCGCCAACCGTAACACCTTCTTGATCGATCCCAAGGGCAAGATCGCCAAGGTGTGGACGAAGGTGAATCCGGCCACTGCCGCATCGGATGTGCTGGCGGCGATTCCGTAGCCGGCAAGGATTGCCGGTGCGAATCGCTGTGAGGGGCTTGGGAGCGAATGCTGGGGCAGCTGTGCGCGCAAAGGCCTGGCGATAAGCCAGGCCTTTGCATTGATTGGCGCCGACCCTGATTTGGCGGCGGACGGCCCACCCTTTGCCTTGACACATGACAAAAGTCGCGCCCCGGCGAGCCGTCCACAAGCCCTGGCGGCGAACCACCGCGGCGGACCGGAGAAGACACCAAGCCGCCGCATCGCGCGGTTTGAGCGCCGGAGCGGAAGCGCCGAAGTTACTTCTTGGCCTTTTTCTTCGCGGCCTTCTTTGCAGCCTTCTTAGCGGCTTTCTTTTGAACCTTCTTCACCGCTTTTTTGGCCGGAGCTTTCTTCTTCGCTACCTTCTTGGCGGCCTTCTTCTTGGCTACCTTCTTGGCGGCCTTCTTGACGATTTTCTTTGCGGCTTTCTTGGCCGGAGCTTTCTTCTTGGCAGCCTTCTTGGCCGGAGCCTTTTTGGCCGCCTTTTTCGCAGCTTTCTTGGCAGGCGCCTTCTTGGCCGCCTTTTTGGCCGGGGCCTTTTTTACAGGCGGCTTTGCGGGCATCACTGTTGCGACGATCACCGTCTCTTCGGCGATCACCTCGTCGTCATCCGAGGAGGTAAGGATGCCGGCGGTTTCCAACTCATCTTCCTCGTCGGCAAAAGCCTCGACCTGACCGGCGTCCAGGTCACCCGGCTTCCCCGTGGGGTCGCCGTCACTCATTGCGTACATCCTGAACACATCATCCATCCCATTGCCTCCAGCGGATTGCCGCTGATCACTTTTGGTTCAATTTTTCAAGAGAGCAGACGAAACTGCACTGCTCGCGCAAGCGATTGTAGCCTTAGCTTGCACACAAAGACAAGCAAAACACAAGCATGAATGGCGGTTTGCGGCGGTTTTTCTTCTTAGGGCGAGGCATGGGTGTGGTGGGCAGGCCTGTGAGCGGAGCTGCTCCTGACGGCAGGGGCCTTCTTCGCGGCGCGGGATGGGCCCGACTTCGACGCAGACGGGGCTGTTCTATGCGCAGGCGGGGCCGGGCCGGGCTTTGACGCTGTGGACTTCGCGCTGGCGCCCGAGCCAGCCTTGGCTCCGCCAACGGAGGTCCCCCTGCGATGCGGCCTGGACGCGCGAACCGCCGCGGGCTCGGCCACACGCAGGCGGCGGCCGGGCGCGACCCGGGTACCGGTGGGGATAGCGTTCCAGCGCCGCAACTGGCTGAGGGAGACGCCGAAGCGGTCCGCGATCGTGACTAAGGTGTCGCCGCGGCGGACGATGTAGAGATGGGTGCGAGCCAGGGGCTCGGCGGCCGGCGGGACGGGCACTACCAGCGCCTCCAGGCCCGCGACGCTCTCGCTTTCGCTCAGCTGATTGGCAGAGGCCAGATCGGCTGCCGCCACACGATACTCCTGCGACACGGACTCAAGGGTGTCTCCCGCGGCCACGGTGTGGTAGCGCCACGAATTGCGCCGCGCTTCAGGGATAAGGGCCGCGCGCTGCTCAAACAGCGTGGCCGTGCCGGCGGGGAGATGCAGATCGAAGGAGGCTTCGGGCGGGGTGGCCATGCGAAGAAGGCTGGGATTGAGGGCCTCGATCTCATCCACGGGCGCGCCTACCAGGTCGGAGACGAGGCGCAGGTCGATCGAGTAGTCGATGCTGACGGTATCGGTGAGGACAGGCGGATCGAGGGTGATGTCGTCAAAGCCGTATTGCGTGGGGTGGTTGGCAATGATGATGGCGGCAAGGATTTCCGGAACGTAGTTGCGGGTTTCGCCCGGAAGCTCGTTGCGCCGGTAGAGCTCCCAGAAGTCGGCGTAGCCGGTCTTGGCTACTTCGTGCTGAATGTTGCCGGCGCCATGGTCGTAGGCAGCCATCGCAAGATACCAGTCGCCGAGCTGGTCGTAGAGGAACTTCATGTAGCGCGCGTAGGCGTGGGTGGATTTTTCGGGGTCGAAACGTTCATCCAAGTACGAGTCGCGCTTAAGGCCATAATATGGGCCAGGCATGAATTGCCACATTCCACCGGCCCGCGACCTGCGATTGACGGCCCTGGGATTGAAGCCGGACTCGGCAACCGCGAGATAGATCAGATCCTGCGGCACGCCCTCGTCCGCTAAAATCCGCTGAATCATTGACTTGTAGTGGCCGGCGCGCTCGAAGGAGTGTAGCAGGGTGTTGTGGCCCTTCTGCGTATTGGCGAAGAAGTTGATGTACGAGGCGACGTAGTCGTTGACCATCAGGGGCAGGTCGGACTTGGTGGTGGCCAGCTCGGCGGTAGCCTTGGCGACGAGATTCGGATCGGCAGCGAATGTGACGTCGCTTGCGGCCTCTGATGGCGTGATCTCTTCCTTGGGCACGAAGCCGTTGCCCTGCTTCAGGGCTTCCATCTCAAGGGCGTTCACCTGATCGACGATCTTGTCGAACTCGTCCTGCAACCGGGGAATGGCGCGGATGTCGAGGCCGCTGGAAAGCATCAGATCGACGGCGCGGTCGAACTGTACCTTGGCGTCGGCGAGCATCCCCTTCTGGTAGTCGGCGTCACCGCGGGCATAGGCGGCTTCCACCTGCGCGATGAGCAGGCGGACGTGCTGCTCTTCAGCCGTCGGCGGCGGTGGCGTTGTGGGAGCAGCCGCCTGCGGCGCTTGAGCTGCGGGCAGCAGGGGAGCGCTGGCCTCCTTTGGCTGTCCGGCTTTGGCCCCGGCAGTTTTCGACGGCGCGCATCCGGCGAGGGTTAAGGCCAGCAGGCCGGCTCCCGCCATCAGGCAGGGCGTCAGCAGCCGGTTGCGGCGTAACCACAGAAAAAGACGCTTCGAGCCGGACGAATGTGAGACCGCGGAGGGCACTATGCCGATGATAAGCTATGCCATGGAGGACGAGCCGCGCTGGGCGCGCCGCAGTTGCGCATTGCATTCCCCAGGCAAGCCCTCCGAAAGCCCTCCCATGGACGCACGCTTCCTTCGCAACTTCGCCATCATCGCGCACATCGACCACGGCAAGTCGACGCTCAGCGACCGGCTGCTGGAGCTGACGGGCGCGGTGACCGGCCGCGAGATGCAGGCCCAGATCCTCGACGATATGGACCTGGAGCGGGAGCGCGGCATCACCATCAAGGCGCACGCAGTGCGCATGATGTACAAGGCGCGCGACGGCAACACCTACCAGCTCAATCTCATCGACACGCCCGGCCACGTGGACTTCAGCTATGAGGTCTCGCGCTCGCTGGCTTCGTGCGAGGGCGCGCTGCTGGTGGTGGACGCCAGCCAGGGCGTGGAGGCGCAAACCCTGGCCAATGCCTACCTGGCCATCAATCATGGCCTCGAAATCATCCCCGTAATCAACAAGATCGACCTGCCATCGGCCGACGTTCTGCGCACCCAGGAGGCCATCGAGCAAGCTGTGGGGCTGGACGCTACCGACGCCATCCCGGTGAGCGCCAAAACCGGCCAGGGCGTGGACGAGGTGCTGGAAGCCATCGTGCGCCGCTTGCCGCCGCCCAAAGGCAATCCCGATGCGACCCTGCAGGCGCTTATCTTCGACTCCTGGTTCGACGCCTATCGCGGCGTGATTGTACTGGTTCGCGTGATGCAGGGAACGATGCGCAAGGGACAGCGCATCCGGCTGATGTGGAACGGAAGCTCGCACGAAATCGAGTCGATGGGCGTGCTTTGCCCCAAGCCGGTGGAGATTGGCGAGCTGACGGCGGGCGAGGTGGGATTCTTCGCCGCCACCATCAAGAACGTGGCCGACACCAGGATCGGCGACACGGTAACCGACGACGCGCGCCCGGCCGCGCACGCCCTGCCCGGCTTTGAAGACATCAAGCCCATGGTCTTTTCCGGGCTCTACACCGTGGACGCGCACGAGCACACGCTGTTGCGCGATGCTCTCGAAAAGCTCCGGCTCAACGATTCGTCGTTCTTCTTCGAGCCGGAGAGCTCGGTGGCCCTGGGCTTCGGCTTCCGCTGCGGATTCCTGGGACTACTGCACATGGAGATCATCCAGGAGCGTCTGGAACGCGAGTACGAATTGGACCTGATCACCACCGCGCCGGGTGTGCGCTACCACATCACCTTGACTGACGGAAGCGAGATCGAGGTCGACAACCCCTCGCGCTGGCCCGAGCCGCAGAGCATTGCCAGCATTCGCGAGCCGGTGATCGCGGCCAAAATCCTCACTAACGAGGAGTACGTCGGCGGCATCTTCAAACTCGTCGAGGAGAAGCGCGGCAAGCAGCTCAACTTTGAGTACGTGACGCCCACGCGCGTGATGCTCACCTACGAGCTGCCGTTGAACGAGATCGTGCTCGACTTCTACGACCGGCTGAAGTCGATCTCGCGCGGGTATGCGTCGCTCGACTATCAGCTCGCCGGCGAGTGGGAGTCGCCGATGGTGAAGCTCGACATTCTGGTCTCCGGCGAACCGGTCGACGCGCTCTCCATCATCGTGCACCGCGACCACGCTTACGAGCGCGGACGGGCTTTGGTCTCAAAGATGCGCGAGCTGATCCCGCGGCAGCAGTTCGAGGTGGCCATCCAGGCGGCGATAGGGGCCAAGGTGATTGCCCGCGAGACCGTCAGCCCGCTGCGCAAGAACGTGCTGGCCAAGTGCTATGGCGGCGACATCACGCGCAAGCGCAAGCTGTTGGAAAAGCAGAAGGAAGGCAAGAAACGCATGAAGCGGATCGGGAAGGTGGACATTCCGCAGGAGGCATTTCTGGCGGTTTTGCGCGTTGGCGAGGATCAGCAGAAGTAAGCGAGCGTTTTCCCGGTTCGAAGGGGTTGTTACAAAACCTTCATATCCGTTTGTGGAAACCCTGCCGGGCGGCCTGACCACGGCGGGCGCGCCAATCAACGCATTCGCGAAAAACTATTCATGGATGTTCCCCTTGATTAAAAAGGGATTATGTCTACTATCAGAGTGGGTTGAAGGTTGGCAAGAGGGGAATTTCGCTCTTTTCCTGTGGGTTTCAGGAAAAAATCCACAGATTTTTCCACAGGATCTAGATTTGGCTGCATTAAGCAGCTTTGTTACATAGCACGGCTTCAAAGCCTGCCCTGGGCTTGCCGAAGGGCGCCAAAATTGGCAGAAATTATAAGGGTTTAAATCCCTGAGGCTGTCTTCCGCTACCCGAACGCTACTTAGGCAACCAGTTCTAGGGATGTAAAGGGCCGCCAGGGCAAGGCAGCTCAGGCCTACCGCAACCAGCAACGTAGACCGGCGGCCATCTCCTTGCAAAAGCAAGGATCGCGGCCTTGGCGCTACGGACCGCTCGAGGCCCCGGCTGGTGCGGCCTCGAACGGCTGCATTCTTGCCTCAGTGCGTCCTGGTAGGATTGGGCGCTGCGGTAGTGGGCCTCGGCGCCGGCGCCCCAGTCTGTGGCTTGGGCGACTGCGCCGCAGGTTCGGCTGGCGGCGGCGGAGGTACGCCCGATTTCAAATTGTAGGCGTCGATAACTGCCTTGGTGATGATGGAGCCGTTGCTGACATAGAGCACGGGCGTTTGCTGCTGCGAAGCGTCGAGGATGAGAGTATATCCCTGCTGCTGGGCATAGGACTGAACGACGTCATACACTTTGGAAGCCAGATTGTTGTAGAGATCCTGCATTTCCTGCTGCCCGTCGTTGCGCAGGTCCTCGGTCTCGCGGTCAAGCTGCTTCTTCTTGTCGTCGATAGTCTTGGCGCGGCTGTTCCGCTCCATCTCGCTCAGGCTGGCGCTCTGGGCCTGCAATTGCTTGGTCAGGTTGTCGATCTCGTCGCTGAGGGCCTTGAGCGTAGCCTCTTTGGGCGCGTATTTCTTTTGCAGATCGGCAAAGTCGCGCTGTCCCTCATTGGTTTGTGCCACTGCCAACTGAAAATTAATCACGGCGATTTTGGCTGGAACTGCGGCGGCAGGCGCAGACGATGCGGCGGGCGCGGCGGGCGTTTGGGCGGCGGCGTTCAGGACCAACCCTGAGGCCAGCAGGACGACAAGTGCAAGCGATCGCTTCATTGGACTCGAAAACTCCTTCGGAATCCCTGTGCGGCTCATCCTTTAGTCGCATGAGCGAGCCTGACTCTTCTGACCAACCTCACGACTTCTCTTCGGAAACTCTACGCTGGACAGCGCAGGGGCTGAAAAAGACGCGAACAGAGACGTCAGCAGGAACTAGATGGATTATAGGGCGGCGTGGGGAGAGCGTCAAACGTCAGCGGGCCGCGGAAGGGGCGGAATACGGATGCTTGTCCGCCCCGGCGGGTGGTGTAGGAGATCAATGCGATGGCGCCGGCTGCGGCGCATCCACGGCTGGCTGGCCGGCTCCCTGGGCAGGTGGCGCCGGAACGCCCGACTTCTGATTGTAGGCTTCGATCACGGCCTTGGTGATGTCGGTGGAGGGGACGGCGTAAAGGACGGTGGCGTTCTGCTGGTCGCCCGTGTCAAGGACCAGCGTGTAACCCTGCTTTCCCGCGTAGTCGCTCATCAGCGTGCCCACTTTGCCGGCCAGGCTGCTGTACAACTGCTGTATGTCGTTCTGGAAGTCGCTCTGCGCGTCCTGCGAATCGCGGTCCAACCGCTTCTTCTTCTCGTTGAGGGTTTGCGTACGAGTGATGCGGTCGCTGTCGCTCAACTGCGCACCCGGATCCTGCAACTGTTTGGTCAGGGCATCGATTTCGTCGCTCAGGGTCTTGAGCTGCTGACGCCTGGGATCGTATTTCTTCTGCAGGTCCGCGAAGTCACGCTGGAATTCGTTGGTCTGGCTGACCGCAGCCTGAAAGGCGATGACAGCGACCTTGGTGGGACTGCTGGCAGGGACGGGCGTTTGGGCGGCAGCAGAGATGACTGACGCCAGGGCAAACGAAAGGGCAAACAAGGGCAGACGCTTCATGAGAATCGATAACTCCTTTGGAGTCCCCGCGTGCTTATCCCTGGAGCGCCGCAGTTGCGGGCCACGGCATTTTGTGGAATGCCCCAGAGGCTTCGTCCGGCGTAAAACCCGCACAGAGAAAAGGCGCATGAAGGCATCGCCGGGAACTAGTGGGAATTATAGGAGCCCGCTTCGGGAGCGTCAAACCGGCAGCGGATCGTGGACGGCGGACCACTATCGGCGGACAGTGAGCGGCGGTTGCATCCTGCAGGAATGCTTTTGTATTCAGGGCCTTACGGCTGCGAACGCACTGCGCCGGAGAGGCGCTGCCCGAGTGTCTGCATGACGGCCAGTTTCACACGGAGCCGCGCGAGCGTCAAGAGGCCCGCCTTCTCTTCGCCGGCCGGGTAATTTTACGCTGGAGAAAGCACAGGGCCGTTCCATGGCACGGCCCCTTTGGCTTGCGCGGGCGGGCTGACTTCAGAACGTTGTGGAAATGGTGAGGCGGAAGGTCTTGCGCGGCTCGTGGAAGATGTCCTGAGCGCCGTAGGCCTCGATGGCTTCCTGGTACGTGTAGTCGCCCGCGCCGCCCGCCGGGAACATGGCGCGGGTGATTAACTCGGCAGAGCAGCTTTTCTGCTTTTCACCCAGAACCACGTCGTTGCAATAAGGCGTTTCATAGAGCCGCAGCGGGTTATAGGCATAGTAGAGCCGGAAGGGAGCGTTGATAATCGGCATGAACACCGAAAGCTCGGTGCCGAGGGACATGCGAGGAACGAAGTTGGTGCCCGCCACCGGACGGATATTCCTCCGGAACCCGACCTCCGAGCCCGGGATGCCGCCTTGGCAGGATCCATTGTTGTAGACCGGGCAGCCATAGAGCGGCGCAGTGAGAGAAGCAAAGCCCTCGGGGCTCTGCATCAACTGCCCGTGGTTGACCGCCGGATCGAGTCCAAAGTCGTCGAAGAATGCAAAAGTGAACGGTCCGACGACGGGAATGCGGTACTCGACGTTGGTGGTCAAGTTAGCATCGCCGCCGATAGAGGCGATCCCGTAAATAGGCAGCGGCACCTGGATACACTGGTTGTCTTCGGGGTTGGTCGGGTCGCGGGGAACGCAACTGCCATCCGGATTGGTGAGCTGGAAGTTGACGCGCGTGGGCACGTAGCCGTAAGGCGTGGCGGCGCGCACGTCAAAGCCGCGCATATCCATTTCGCCGCCGGAGTAAAAGCGATTGTTGGGCGGAGCCACGTTGCCGCCGAAGCCCTGGATGTAGGTCAACTGCGCGCGCACGCCCAGCACGTTGTGCCCTTCTCTCGACGGAATCAGGTAGTGCATGGGGATAAAGCGTTTGTATGCCACCGCGGTGTTCACGTAGCGCACGCTGCCCCAGATGCCGGCCGCCTGGACGAACGCGCTGTATTCCTTGCCATCACGCGGACGCAGCGAGTTGCTCACGGTGTTGTACGAGTAGCTCAACCCGATCGAGCTGTTGATGATGCCGGCCAGCGGGTTCGACCCCTGCACGCCCGACCGGAAGGCAATCGTCTGGAAGAAGGTCTGCGAGGCAGAGCTGAAGGCCGTGATGTCGGATTTGGTCCACGAGTAGGTCATGCCTATGCGCTGGAACGCGTGCCGCTTCAACGGGTAGCTGATCGAAAAGGTCAAGCCGTCGGAGCCCACGTTGTAGTTCTGCGTGAGCGACTTCTCCGCATTGGAAAGGTTCAGTGAAGCCCCGGTGGTGGTCTCGTAGTTCTTGGCCGCGTTGTAATCCTGCTTGTTGTTGAAGATCTGGAATCCCAGGTTGATGGGGCGGTTGCGGATATACGGCTGGGTAAAGCCGAAGAGGAAGGTGCGGCTGACGCTGCCCAGGTTGGCCTGGAGGCTGAGGGTTTCGCCCAATCCAAGGAAGTTGTTCGTAGAGTAATTGACGCCCAGGAAAGCCCCCGATAGTCCGCTCAAGCCGCCGTTGAGGCCGATGGAGTTCTTGCCTTTTTCTTTCACTTTCAGCAGCAGATCGACGGTGCCGGCGTCGGGATCCTGGTGAGCCTCGGAGTCCTGGTCGACCTTGAGCGGCGCGAAGTACTCCAGCTGATTGAGGCGGAGCAGGCTGTACTCCCACAACTGGGAGTTGTAGACCGAACCCTCGTCGAGCAGCAGTTCGCGGCGGATGACGCGATCGCGGGTGATGGTGTTGCCCTGGAACTCGATGCGCGAGACGAAGAACTGCTTGCCCTCGTCGATGTCGATGTTCCAGGAGACGGTTTTCTTCTGCTCGTCGTAGTGGGGCGTCGGCACAGCGCCGAAGTTGATGTAGCCCAGACTGCCGTATGCCTTCTTCAGACTGTCGAGGCCCTTGCCGATCAGCGTGGCGCTGAACCAATCGCCGTCCTTGATGGGAAACGTGGCGCGCAGGGCCTTCACGTTGGTGATTTGCTTGTTGCCTGTGAACGTGATCGTGCCCAGGCGATAGCGCCCGCCTTCTTCAATCGTCATCTGGATGTCGATGCGCTTGCCTTTGCGCGGCCTGAAAGTGAACCAGTTCAAGCCCCCCTCGTCGCGGATCTGGGTCTTGGGCTGCTCCACGGCGGCGTTGGCGTAACCCTTGTCGCGGAAGGCCTGGCGCACCCGCTCCGTGTCCTCTTCGAGCTTCGAAGAGTCATAGGCCTGGGGCAACAGATCCTCGAAGATGAGCGAATAGGGAATGCCGATGGGCTTGAGGTTCTTCATGGAGCGGCGCAGGTAGAGCGCGCCGATGTGCCGGTTGCCCACGAAGGTGATCTTGCCCACCCTCACCACCGGGCCTTCTTTGATGTTGAAGGTCACCTGAACCGAGGCCGGAGGAATCGTCTTGACCTCGGTCTTGACGGTGGCGAACTGGTGCCCGTGCACTGCGAGGAGCTCCTTGATGACTGTCTCCGCGTGCTTGATCTTGGGATAGTCAAACTGGCTCTCCACGGCAAGCCCCACCTTCTCCTTCTTGAAGGCGTCCAGGATGTCGGAGTTGCTGATCGAGTTGTTGCCCTTATAAATGATCTCGCGGATCCTGGGCTTCTCGCGCACAAAGACGTTGAGAATAATTCCCTTCTCGGAGTCCTCGCGCTCGATGCGCAGATCCTCGAAGTAGCCGGTATTCCACAAGGAATTGAAGTCGCGCTCGATGGAGACGGCGTCGAACGTGTCGCCCGGATGAGTGAACATGCGAGCGACGATGGTTTCTTTGGGGATGCGCCGGTTGCCGATGACGCGGATCTCCGAGATGGTATCCGGCGTTTGCGCGAGGGCCGCCGCGGCGCTCGACACCAAAGCCAGCAGCATGAGCACGCGCCCCAGGCGCCTGGCGGCAGATGCGGCGCGGTGGATGGAAGTGTGCTTGATCTTCACCGGGTTCGGGCCCTGCGGCGAGCACAAAAATTTCTTCGTTCCATATTTCGGCTTCACAGGAAGAATATGCACACCCTCAATCGCTGAAAATCCGGTCTTCCCTTGGCAATCCGGTCCAACCTTAAGGAAAGATCGATTCTACAAGACCACGCCCACACTGCCCAAACTGC
>JBEKXX010000020.1:0-31652 GCA_049511595.1 Occallatibacter sp.
GGTGGCGCGGGTTGGACGCTCGAGAACCTTCCTGAAACGGGCTATTTGCTGGTCTACGGCGTAACTGACGCCTCCGGGGTACGAGTGAATGGCGAGGTTTTGCCGAAGGTAACGACGGCCGGCTTTAGCTCGATGCCGGTTGGTTGGCAAGCCGACCTGGCCGGCAACCGGCTGGTGATTCGCTTTGAGACACGCCAAATCGAACGGAGTGCCCCAACAACAGAAATTGAGGTAGACCTCAACCCCAGCGAGAAATAGAACAGCTTAGACGAAGAACAAAACTGAGTTGCGATGGTCTCGTGGAGCTGTTTCCTGACTGCATCGTACTTCTTCGAACATTCTGAATAAAATCAGTTTTGCGGTCGAATCGGACCATTCCGAGAAGATGAAGGTTGGGCTCCCCACATGGCCCAGGAGTTAATGGCTGCGATATTCAAGCAACGGAACAGGTTGAGCTATCTGCATGAATTCAAGCCTGGAGGATCACCTATGTTGAAGGTTCGAAGGATATTGCTTGCGCTGGCTCTTTTGGGGTTGGGAACATGGCAGGCCGTTTCGCAGGGGTTACCTACCGCGCGTCCTGAAGATACCGGCTTTTCAGCCGAGCGGCTCGCGAAGATCGATAGCTTTTATGCGGATCAAGTAAAACAGGGCCAGATGGCGGGCATCGTGATGTTGATTGCCCGGCATGGCAAAATTGCCCACTTCAGCGCAATCGGTTACGCCGACGTCGAGAAGCATCAACCCATGAAGAAAGACACCATATTCCGCATGTACTCGATGACAAAACCGATCGCTTCGGTAGCGTTGATGACGCTTTATGAGGAGGGTCGCTTTCAGATGGATGACCCGATCTCGAAGTATCTGCCGGAATTTTCCAATCTACGGGTACTGCGCAATCCCGACGGGCCTCTTGACGACACGGTACCTGCCGAACATCCGCCAACCGTGCAAGATATACTCCGGCACACAGCGGGATTTACCCATGGTCTGACGCGCGGTGCGCTCGACGTTGAGTACATGAACGACAATCTGTTTGGACTGGATGTCACCCTGAAAGAAATGATGGACAAACTTTCAAAATTGCCGCTGCGTTATCAGCCAGGCACGAAGTTTGCTTACAGCGTGGGGCCGGATGTTCAGGCGCGGCTCGTAGAGGTCTTATCAGGCATGCCCTTCAATGAGTACTTATCGAAGCATCTATTTGAGCCCTTAGGGATGAAGGATACGGGCTACTGGGTTCCACCGGACAAGGCGGACCGTCAAGCCACAGTCTACTGGATGAACGACGGTAAACTCACACCGCTCGATAACGTTCACGGGCACCCGCCGGGGGGCATATTTGTCACGGAGCCCTGGTCGGTGAACAGCTATACCGTAGACCACAAACATAAAGGAGGCAGCTACGGCCTGGTTTCTACTGCGGCCGATTATTGGCGCTTTGCGCAGATGATGCTGGATGGGGGAGCATTCAACGGCGTCCGCGTCCTCAGTCCCCATGTGGTTCAATACATGGCAACCGACCATCTGGAACCATGTGGGATCCCCGATGAAGGGAATGGCTTGGGCTTTGGCCTCGGTTTCGCGGTGATGAAGAACTCAGCAGGCGCAGGCTATATGAGTTCTGAAGGAACATATTTTTGGGCTGGCGCCGCCGCCACATATTTCTGGATCGATCCCAAGGAGGACATGGTGGTCGTTGCGTTAACGCAACATATGGCGACGCCCGAAGCTGACGCTCTACCGGCCCAATTGCGCACCGTGGTCTACAGCGCTTTGATGCAATAAGGAATGCGGGCTCTGCTTCTTCGGGTTGCCGCCGGCGGTCTGTGCCGAGATCGCAAAACGCCATTGACTGATTCCGCTTTTCGTGTTGCAAGTCAGGACGGCAACCGCAACGTCTCCATCGTGCCGTACCCTCGTAGGCACCGACGATTGCAACAATCACGGGATACAGAATTCCAACTCAAAATGGAAATGCCGGGTAAAATGCTTTGACTTCATTACAAAATCGGCGAGACGGGTGCTCGCCCGTCTTGCCAAACATTGAAAACGGCCTCCCAGAGAGCGATCTTGCCGTCGCGCACAGTCCAGAATTCAATGCCACGGCCTCGCATCTTTTGTCCAGTTTGCGCGTCGTCCCACTCACCCTCCCAAAGGTTGCCAATCCTGTCGCTCTCCACCATCCGAAGCGACTTGGAGAGCTTGTAGTTCCTCTGGCGCGCGAACCGCGCACGCAGAAACCGTTCCGCGTCGACCTTGCCGCGAATCTCGGGAATATCGGCAAACCGGATGACGACATCGTCCGTAAAGATGCCGAGAATGGCCGTTATGTCCGCGGCCCCAAAAGCGCGTTCCGCTTCGCGCACCATGCGCAGAGCCGTTTCACGGCTGATATTGTCTGTTGTCCCGGAAGTCATGAACAAGTCTCCTTCGCTCCTGTTTTCGCGTGGTGACAATTAAAAAGCATCGACATATTGAAAAGAAGCCTGCGACGTCAGTACAGGCAACGACATACGGCATGCGTACTTGGTAAAAAGAACCTTCTCGCGAAAGAAACCAATAAATTGTAAAGCTGAAAAAGAATCTTCGAAATCAGGAAATTTCCGAAAGAAGCCCTTTTCGCTCTCGATGGCCATTGGGAAGAACCTCGCCCTACCTCGCGTAGCGCTTCTGGTGCCACAACCACGCGGTGCGGATGATTTCGTCGAGTTGGGTGTAGCGCGGCTTCCAGCCCAGCTCGCGGATGGCCTTCGAGGAGCTGGCCACGAGTACGGCAGGGTCGCCCGGCCGCCGGGAAACGATCTCCGCCGGGATGGGATGGCCGGTAACGCGGCGCGCGGACTCGATAACGTCTCGCACACTGAAACCCTGCCCGTTACCAAGGTTGTAGATGAGCGGACCCCGATTTTCCCCGCCGGCGTCAAGCGCGGAGAGCGCCAGCAGGTGCGCATCCGCCAGATCGGAGACGTGGATATAGTCGCGGATGCAGGTGCCATCCGGTGTGGGGTAATCGTCGCCGTAGATGCGGATCGATGGGCGCCGGCCCAATGCAACGTCGAGGACAAGCGGGATGAGATGCGTCTCGGGCTCGTGCGCTTCGCCACGCGTTACGCCTTCAGGGCCTTCGGGCGCTCCGGCCACGTTGAAGTAGCGCAGCGAGGCATACTGCAAACCATGAATGCGGTTCAACCAAGCCAGCATCTGTTCCACCAGGAGCTTGGACTGGCCGTAAGGGTTGGCCGGCACAAGGCGCGCATCTTCCTGAATCGGAATGGATTCCGGTTCACCGTATACCGCGGCAGTGGAAGAAAACACCAACCGTTTCGGGCCGCAGGCCAGCATCGCCTCAAGCAGGCTGAGGGACGATGCCGTGTTGTTGCGGAAGAAGACTTCGGGCCGCACCATCGACTCGCCAGCCTCAATCAGCGCGGCAAAGTGGAGCACGCCGTCGAAGGGCTGATTTTCGTTTCGGGCGCTGACAAAGATGGTTTCGATGGCCCGCCTGTCGGCCAATTCTCCCTCGATGAACTCCACCCCCGCCGGCAGCAAATCACGCCTGCCATGGCCCAAATTGTCGAAAACGACTGCCTTGTGTCCCTTTTCGATCAACAGGCCAGCTACAGTACCACCTATGTACCCGGCTCCGCCGGTAACCAGGATCTTCACAAAAAGATGCTCCTCTCTGGCTCATTTTTAAGTTAACTTGAGTCTAATAGCTGTAGAGCCGACCTGGGCGGCCATCCGACTGCCGGGCCATACAAATTCCTGTGGACGATTGACCGTACGGGAGTGGATGCATGGCGCTGCGACGCTGACCGGCACGGGGCGTTTTGGATGTACTGATTCCGCATCCCGGCGGCGCGAACTCTGCCACACTGAATTGCATGATTCCTTAACGCGTGCCTTGGATTGAAAGTGGGAGTACTGAATGTCCGAGGATAGCGGAACCAGCTATGCCGGTTGAGGCTACGGCGTTGCTCACGGCAGTCTTAGCCGATCGTGGCTGTCCATACATACTTCGGGTGATCCGCACGTAACCAGCAGCCGCGTATAATGGTAATGGTTTTTTCCCCATTCACCAGCGCAGAATCTGGAATTGAAAGCGATGGGAGGGTTAAGCGCGTCCATCGAAGCCAGGAAAAGTTGAAAGCGCCGAACGGGTCCGATTGTGCATTCCCGCCACCGGCAGGCTCGATCTTCTTCCTGGCGTGGAACAGATGGCAAACTCACTTTCAACCGATTGAAACGTCGTGGAAGAGGCGGAAGCGGTCAGCAAGCGGTTTGCATGGCCAATCGCCTTTCCCACTTTGGTTTTTTGGGATGTGGCGGCCCTTCGCCGCCGCGACGGCCGCAAGCGAGGATTGAGAACATGCCGGTGACATATTCCCCCGAACAGATGACTTTCGGTTTGTTGCCCGAGCCCGAAGCCCGGCCTCTTGCGTTTGCCATGAGCTGGGGTATCAACCTGACGGTAATGGCCACAGCTCTGATCGTGGGCATGACGGCCAAGCACGTGCTTGAACAGCATTACGAGATGACGGAGCTGATCATTCCCAATAATCCGCCTCCCGCTGTGAAGATCAAGCAACCGCCACCACACGAGCTTCCCCCTCCGCCTGAGCCTCCCAAGGTGGAATTGCGGCCTCGTCAGATCGAAATGCCCAAGCCCAAGCCGGAGCCGAAGCCCATTCAAATGGAGGCCAAGGTGACGCTGCCGCCAGTCCAGCCCAAGCCGCAAACCGTGATTCTGGCTCCGCAACCCAAGGCCGCTCTGGCTGCCGCGATGCCCGCGCAGAACAACACGGTGAAGCCGTCGACGGCCCCTGTCCACCTCGGCCAGACCTTCGGCGTTACACCCAACCCCAACGCCACGCGTCCGGCCACGGTCGCAGCCATCGGCAATCCCTACGGCGGCATGAATGGCCCGGCTGTTGCGCCGCACGGGATCGTGGGCTCGACCGGCATTGGCAATGGCACAAAGTTCGGTTCCAGCGCCGGCGTGGTGGGCAAGGTCGGCGCGGCCGGCATTCCCGGCGCCAGCGGCGCCGGGAATGCAGCAAATTACGGCAAGGTGGCCTCGGCGGGGATCCCCGCCATGACGACCGTGGCTGCGGCGCCGAAGGTGACTACGGAGCCGGTTCGTTCCACCGAGGTCGAAGTGCTCTCCAAGCCTCCAGTGCAGTACACGAGCGAGGCACGGCAATTGCACGTCCAGGGCGATGTAGTCCTCAGCGTCACATTTCTTGCCACGGGCCAGGTGGTTGTGCGCCGCGTGATCCAGGGATTAGGCCACGGGCTCGACGAAGAGGCCGAACGCGTGGCGCAACAGATTCGATTCCGTCCCGCGACCAGCAATGGCCGGCCGGTGGACGTAACGACCAAGATTACCATCACGTTTCAATTGGCGTAGTATAGGCCGCCCCTTGACGTAGCATCACGATGGTAAGTATGAATTCAGCGAAAACTCAGCCGCCGCGATCAGCAAGGCGCGTGGGACGAGAGTAAAGCCGCAAAGAACCAATCAGGAGTCGCAAATGACGTTTCGGAAGATCCCCCTAACCTTCCTTATTCTGACCATGGGTGTTGCTTGCGCCTACGCGAAGAAGCAACCCAAGTACGAGCAGGCGCGCCAGCTTACCGCCGACCAGGCTGCACTTGTGCAAAGGGCCATCGCTCAAGAGAAGGTGCTGATCAAGAACATCCAACTGCGCACGCCGCTGGTGGAGAGCTACATACAGGACACCCGGCCGGATGTGAAGCTCTACGAAGTACCGGTGGACGACCAGTACATGCTCAGCCGCGTGGACTTCGGCAAGGGGTTCTTCGACAAGACCTATGAACCCAAAGAAGAGGCCAAGCACGGTTTCTTCAAGGGCTCCTTCGCAGCCATGAGCGGGCTCAGCAAGGTGTTGGGCCTGGAGAAGTTTACCTACAATCCGAACGGATTTATGGAGATGATGTTCATCGATCCGTCGGGCTTCGACCAGCAGCACTACGTCTTCAGCTTTGTGCGCCGCGAGTTTCTGGGCTCGGTGCGCACCTGGGTTTTCGACGTCCACCCCAAGGCGGACGTCAAAGGCATGGGCCGGTTCTACGGCCGCATCTGGATCGAAGATGAGGGCGGCAACGTGGTGCGCTTCAACGGCACGTATACCGGCCCCACGGACGAGGATGCGTCGAAGTACTACTTCCACTTCGACAGTTGGCGCATGAACGTGCAGCCGGGGATTTGGCTGCCGGTAGCTGTATACGTCGAGGAGACGCAGCGCACCGAGGCCAACAAATCGGTCGGCTTGAAGGCGCAGACGCACTTCTGGGGGTACTCGCTGAAGCTGCCCACGCGCGAGAGCGAGAACGTGAGCGTGAAGGTGGACGAAGCAGTGGACAAGAGCGACGACTCGCAGGACGTCGGCCCGCTGCAGGCGTCTCGCATGTGGATTACCCAGGCCGAGAACAACGTAATCGACCGCCTGGTGGAAGCGGGCCTGGTGGCGCCACTCGATCCCGGCGGCTATGAGAGCAAGGTGCTCGACCAGATCGTGATCAACCTGGTGGTGCCCAACAACCTGGCCTTCACGGATCAGGTGCACTGCCGCGTTCTGCTCACGGACACCGTCGAGGCGACGACCGTGGGCAACACGATCCTGCTCAGCAAGGGATTGATCGACAGCCTGCCCAGCGAGGAAGCGATTGCCTCCGTGGTTGCTATGGAGCTGGCTCACATCGCCATGGGCCACCACATCGACACGCGCTACGCTTTCAACGATCGCCTGTTGTTTCCCGACGAGGCGACCTTCCAGCGCATCGACATGAACCACTCCGACGTAGACAACGGATCCGCCGCCAAGAAGGCGATGGAGTATCTCGAGAACTCCATGTACAAGGACCGGCTGGCGAACGCAGGCCTCTACTACGAGCAATTGGCGGCCAGGGCCAAGGAACTGAAGGCGCTGAACACGCCCAAGCTGGGCGATTCGCTCCTCAAAGCCGATGGCACTCCGTGGATGGCCGACCTGGAACACATGGCTCCCAAGCTGAACTGGGATGACCTGGCGCAGACGCCCGCGCTGCCGCTGGGAAGCTGGCTGAAGACCGATCCGTGGGACGACACGGTGCACATGCTCAACGCCAAGCGGTATGCGCCCATGAACGCCCGCGACAAGATGCCGTTCGAGGTCACGCCGATCTTCTACAAGCTGCAGCGGTATGAAGCAGCCAATGTAACGCCTCCGGCTGCAGCCGCACCCGCTGCGCAGCCGGCTAACGACCAGCCGGCCGCTGCTCCGGATAATGCACAACCGGCTCCGCCGCCCACCTCGTCAACCGGCGCCGGCGCCGCGCCGGACCAACAGACGGCAGGCGGCACGCCGGCTCAACAGCCAACGGCAGCACAGAACCCGCAGCCGTAAGATAAACTGAGTGCCGCCGGGACCGGAAAGGGCGCGCCGCAACAAATCAGCACCCTTCATCCGGCTCCTGGCGTGAATCCGATAGCTGTTCCCCGCAGAAACGAAGATTCACAGGAAGTGAATGTGCGTTGTGTTCATGAGACGATCGATACTGGCCATTTTTTGCATCGTATCTTCGCTGGCAATTGCTTCCGCCCATGCTCAAGTGGCGCCTGCGGCCACGCGGAGCACGTTCTCGCTCGACGCCGGCGGACTGGGTTCCATGTTTCAACCCGATTACGCCGGAAACGGAATCGCGCAAACCAGTCCCAACCGACTTTACGGCGTGGGCGCCTATGTGGACGCGCACTTCACGCGCTGGGTGCAGATTGAGGCGGAAGGCCGCTGGTTGCGCTTCAACGAGCTTCCAGGAGTCGTTCCAGTTGTCGACGAGAATACCTACCTGATCGGTCCGCGCGTTCCCGTCATTACCTTCCACAAGGTGACGCCATATGGCAAGTTTCTCTTCGGCCTGGGTAACGGCGAGTTTCTCAGCGGAAATACCCTGGTTCTCGCCTACGGAGGCGGTGTGGATTACCGGCTGACCCGCCGGTTCACGCTGCGCGCCTTCGATTTCGAATGGCAGCAGTGGCGCACAACGCCGACGCTCTACCCCTATGGCGGCAGCGTGGGCTTGAGCTACAAGATCTTCTGAAAAACAGGGAGCAGGAAATAGCAAATGAGCGAGGCGACGAGGAACGCCTTGCGTGGTTCGGGCTTTTCCCGCGCAAATGTGGGGCTAGCCGAATGCCCCTACGTTTTTTGCGGTCTATGAACGCAAAAAGGCAACCGCGAAGATCGGCCCCTTGTAAATTACTACTGTGAATAGCCGTTATGCCGGCGAAGGCGAGCCCTGGGGCAGGCCGCTGCCGGAGCCAGGGATCGGCAATCCTACTGCGCGGAGGGAGATTCAGGCGCGGTCGGCGGGGAAGCTGCCGATGGATTCGCCGGGCGCGACGTTCTGGCCGGCGAGGACGATGGCGTGGCTGGCGATGTGCGCGCCCGCGCCGATGACCGTCGGCTGAAGGCGGACTTTCTCGTAGTCACCGGCGTCGTGAGAGAAGGAGTAGATGCGGGAGTAGGAGCCGATGATTGCGTTGTCGCCGATGGCGATGCCGCCGCGATCGTTGAGCAACGCGCGCTGGCGGATGACGACCCCGTCGCCGATGGAGAGATTGTAGCCGTAGGTGAGGTCGACACCGTGATGGATTTTGACGCCTGTACCCATGTGGGCAAAGATGTGCCGGCCCAACATACAGCGAAAACGCAGGCCCAGCCAGTGGTTCAGCCCCAGCGGCGAGCGGTCGAACATCTGCCAGAACCAGAGCAGCGGTTTGCGCGGCGCAAAACGTTCGCGATCGACTTCTGCAAAGTGTTCTGCTTCCAAGGTAACGTTTTGCGGGTCGAGCGAGAGACTGACGACGTTGCCGGGCAGCTCGGAAGTGAGGGTGAGATTGAGTTTGCCGCCGTGGGGACGGCCCAGGTAAAGCTGATAGAGCTGGTCGCGGACAATCTCGCCGCGGCGATCCGGTGAATGGTGGCGGGTGAACTCCTCGTCGAGAAAGCGGATCCAGCGGCGGTAGATCTCTTCGGCTTCGGGCGCGGGATGGGGAACGTGATTTTCAGGGCTGGCCATACGCCTTCGACGATAGAACAGGGAGCAGGGAATAGGGAATAGGGAGTACGGAGTAGGGAGTAGAAAGCAGCTTCAAGCTTTTAGCCGTTTGCATTTCTGGCCGAATTTGATTCAGTCAGTACCCATCATCAATTCCAGGCAGCGATCAGGCGAACGAAGTAACGAACGGCTGGATGCCGGCGAGGACAGGCTGTGAACTACGAACTGTGAATTGAGAACAGCTTTACCGGCGGCCCTGGACGGTTTTGGGGCTGGCGCCGAGCTTCTTGGCGGCGCGGCGGTCGGCGATGGCGTGCATTTCCTTGCCCCAATGCGAGCGGTTAATGCCGATTTGCATGGCCAGCATGATGATGTTGCCTGTACCCCAGTAAAGCGCCAGTCCCGAAGCATAGTGCCAGAGCATGAAGCCGAAGAAAATCGGCATCATAAAGGCCATCATGCGGCGTTGGGAGGGGTCCATGCCCGGCGAGGGCGTAATGTACTGGGTCAGGAACATGGACACGATGATGAAGATGGGCAGAATGTGCGTTGGGTCCGGATGCGACAGGTCGGGCAGCCAGAGCCAGTGGGCCTGGCGCAGCTCCACCGTATACTCCAGGACGCGGAAGTACGGCCACAGTAGCAGCATGGGCACGAGCATGGGCAGGCAGTTTCCGTACATGTTGACGCCCTCGGTTTTGTAGAGGGCCATCATCTCCGCATTCATATCGGCGCGCTTGGGGTCGGTCGCCTTAAGATTCGAGTAACGCTTTTTGATCGCGTCAACCTTGGGCTGGATGCGCATCATCTTCAGCGACGACTTGGTCATCATCAAGCGCGTGGGCAGGAGCGTCAGGTTGAAGATGACCGTGGACAGGATGATGGCCCATCCCCAGTTTCCAATGCCGTGTTGGACCATGAAGCGGAGCAACAGGTAGAGCGGCTTGGCGATAAAGGCCCATAAACCAAACTGAATCAGCGGCTCAAGCGACGGGCCGTCGGGCTTGCCGTCAACGCCCGTGGCGTGGATGGACTCCAATACATCGGTTGCCTTGGGTCCGGCAAACAGGCGCAGGCGAGTGTCGCCGCTGGTGTCGCCGACCGCCAGGCCCAGGACGTCGATGTGAGTTTTTTTGCTGTTGGGATCACTGGTATCGCCGGGCAGCTCGACGGCATTGTGCAGAGTGACCACAGTGGTGCGATCGGGCACGTCGGGCAGAAAGGCCGAAGCGAAGTAAAGGTCCATGTCGGCGGCGTACTGATACGGCTCGTCGAGCGTATTGTTGCCGCTGACCTTCGCCGCGGCCTGCGTGTCCTGCTTTCCATCAATCGACCAGGCGAAGAAGGAGGGGGTGCGCGTCTGCGACGGCATCATCCCCGTCTGCTGGAGATCTTCCATGTCGCCAAGGCCGGCGGGCCAGGCGACCAGCGCGCGGACGGGCTCTCCATTCTGCTTGACCTGGGCCTCGACGGTGACGACGTAGCTCGTATCGAAGCGGAAGGATTTTACGACGTCGAGACCGTTCGACGCGTAGTGGAAGATGATGGAGGCGGGCGCCACGACCAGCCCGGTGGCCGTGGGCTGCGCGCCCGAAACCGAGACCTGGTAGAGAGCCTGATTGAGCTGCGAAGTGAGCGCCGGATCGTAGGTAAACAGCGAGAGAGGGAGTCCGAAGCGCGCGGCAGCCTGAGGCTGGACGAGGTCAAGGGGCTTGCCTGCCGAGTCGAAGTATTTCTTCAGGATCCAATGCTCGACCTGCGCGCCGCGATTGCTGAACTCGATCTTGTAGAGCTCGTTCTCGACCGTACTGACGGTCTCGATGGAGGCGGAGATCTGCGGCGCAGCCTTAGACGGCCGCGCGGGGACGGCGGCGGGCGACGCCTGGCTTTGGGCGGTCAGGGCGGACGGCGCGGCGGTCTGCGCTTGCGGCGGCGCAGGCGCCTGCTGTTCGGGCTTGGGCTTGGCGAAGAAGTACTGGTAGCCGAGGAAGGCAGCGAGCACCAGGAGCATGAGGGACATGGTGGAGCGCATATCGCCGCCACCGCCGCCGGAGCCCTGCGATTGCAGATTGGGATTATGAATTTCAGGCAAAGGAAACTTCCTATCGGTTGCAAAGGGCGGCCTGGCGGGCCACCGCTGTTCTTATGGTAATGGTTCGCGCGGAAGTGCGGTTCCGTCACGATGGACCGCGGTGTCAACCCGGGCAGCAGCGGCAGAGCGGATAGCGCGCGGCGGGACCGGATCGAACCCTCCGCGCGTGAAGGGGTGGCAACGCAGAAGGCGCCAGGCCGCAAGCGCACAGCCGCGCAACGGGCCATGTATAGCGATGGCGACCGCCGCGTACTCAGAGCAGGTGGGCAGGAATTTGCAGCCGCCGGGCTGCAGCGAGTGCAACGCAGGCGACAGCCAGCGTTTGTAAAAAGCGAGCAGTGCAAGCAGGATGCGCGTCATGGTCGGGGCGTCACCGGGTTTTTGGGCGCGGCCCAGGAGTGCTTTGCGGAGCGTGCCACCTCGGTCCCAGCCTGTTCCAGAATACGCACAATCTCCCGCTCAAGTTGCGCGAATTCCATGGTGAGCACGTTACGGCGAGGATGAAAGATGAGATCGAAGCCCTGGGGCAGGAGATCGACGTGGCGGCGCAGGGCTTCGCGCATGCGGCGCTTGATGCGGTTGCGTTCGTGGGCTTTGCCCATCACCTTGCCTACAGTGAAGCCGATGCGCGCCGCGGCCGGAGAACTTGCAGCCGCGCCATCCTGCGTTTGCGGCGCTAAAAACCAGCTCATGGTAGCGGATTGCCGTTTGCGGCCTGTGGCGTAAGCGCGCAGAAAGTCAGCGTGCTTGCGCAGACGCGAGGCGGCCAGCGTTTGGCGCTGGGCAGGCTTGGAAGGTGAGATCATCGGGAAGGCTCGATCCGGAATGGCGCCGCTGCGCGGCACATTCCGATTCCAACAGGACCACCGGGAGGGATCAGTCGCGGTGCGCGGCGCTGACGGACACGCGCTTGCGGCCGGCGGCGCGGCGGCGGCTGAGCACGGCTGCGCCGGCCTTGGTCTTCATGCGCGCCCGGAAGCCGTGTGTCTTCACGCGGTGGCGGCGGTTGGGTTGAAAAGTGCGCTTGGGCATCGTTACCCGCTCCTGTTTCCTAAAGAAAATCTGCGTTTTAGCAACAACTCTGAGTATACCGTAGGGCAAGCCGGGAATCCAGCAGGGGAGAGCGCCTCACCATATGGCATTGCGCGCGATCGCCATGGCGTATTCTAAGATGGATGTTGTGGCGCAGCGGCGAAAGCCGCAGGCCAGGTGTTGCAACTCACGCTTGCGCGCATGGACATTGCGAAGTTTCACCATCCTTGGTGCAACTTTTCGAGACCTTAGAAAACTTGTGTGAATAGGGGATTGCAACGGCCTCGATATGTGCTACTATCGGGACCGTTCCTGAAATTTCATGTGAAATTTCAAACGATCTGCAAAACAGGTTTTATGTTCAAGTGCCCCGGGGTCGAATCTTCAGGGGCAGGCCAGCGGGAAACAGGTACCGGTCACCGAAGGCGGGCGGGAAGCGAAGTGCTTTGCGCCGGGAGGGTATCGTTGCCTGAAAACCGCCATTGAACCGCGAGGCTCCCAGCCTGCGGAAAAAGCAAGGATCGTACGATGGCATTTGCAACTTCGCCGGCTACGGCACTCAACCCATGGCTCCAGATTCTCGCGGCTTTAGAAAAGAAGGTAATCCGGCAATCCTTCGAGACCTGGCTCAAGCCCACCCGTTTCAGTCATATTGCGGGCCGCAAGCTCTACGTACGCGTGCCCTCGCCGGAGTTCCAGCACATCGGCGACAAGTACGGCGACCTGATCCAGGAGGCCATCGATCTGCAGTCGCTTGAGCTCGACGACGTATGCTTCGTGACCGTCGAGGAGGATCCCTCGATTCCGCCGCAACGGAGGGATGGCGGCTTTGGGCCGGTAGCCGCGCACGCGCCCACGGCGCCGCCAGCGAGTGCGACGCGCACGCCCGAGCAAGGCCGCTTCGACTGGTCGACAGCGGCGCAACTGAATCCCCGCTACACCTTCGATGCCTTTGTCATCGGCAACGGCAACCAGTTTGCGCGCGCCGCGGCGCTGGCCGTGGCGGAGCGCCCGTCACGCGCCTACAATCCGCTCTTCCTCTATGGCGGCGTGGGCATGGGCAAGACGCATCTGATGCACGCCATCGGCCACGAGGTGAAGCGGAGGCAGCCGGTTGCGAACATCTGCTACGTGAGCGCCGAGAAGTTCACCAACGAGATGATCAACTCGATCCGCAACGATCGCATGACCAGCTTCCGCGACCGTTTCCGCACGGTGGACGTGCTGCTGATCGACGACATCCAGTTCATCTCGCAGAAGGAGCGCACGCAGGAGGAGTTCTTTCACACCTTCAACGCGCTGCACGAAGCGATGAAGCAGGTGGTGATTGCTTCCGACCGACCGCCCAAAGAGCTGACGGAGATCGAGGAACGGCTGCGCTCGCGTTTCGAGTGGGGATTGATCGCGGACATTCAGCCGCCCGACCTTGAAACCAAGGTGGCCATCCTGCTGAAGAAGGCCGAAACCGAGCAGGCGCAGTTGCCCACCGATGTGGCTCTGTTTATTGCATCGAACGTGCGCACCAACGTACGCGAGCTGGAAGGCGCGCTGGTGCGGTTGATCGCCTGGTGCCAGTTGAATCGCATAGAGATCACGCTGGCGGCCGCGCAGCAGTGCCTGAAGCAGTTCATCGACATGCAGGTGCGCAAGATCACCATCGAGGCCATTCAGCGCGCCGTTGCCGAGCAGTTTGGCATGCGGGTCGCGGACCTGAAGCAGAAGAACAACTCGCGCAATGTGGTGGTGCCGCGGCAGATCGCCATGTACCTGGCCAAGCAGATGACCGAGGCGAGCCTGCCGGAGATCGGCCGCCAGTTCGGCAACAAGCATCACACCACGGTGATGCACTCGATCGGCAAGATCGACGAACAGCGCCGCACCGACAAGGACCTGCACCGCATGCTGGGCAAGCTGCAGGATGTGCTGAACTGCTAAGGCAGTGGCCGGTGGCCGGAGAGGGTCCGGCGACTGGAGATGCGCGATGCACAGCCGCTCAGCGATGGGCGGCTGTTTTATTTGGCGTTAAACTTCCTGCGATATGAGGCAGCCAAGCTTTCAACGGACTTCAGGAAGGATGCTTTTCGTGCGCTGACCTTCCCTTGCACCGCGGTGATGGCGGCGGACGACGTAGTGGCCGATGAGCCATCCTGCTGCGCTGCCCACCAGCACGTCGGAGGGGAAGTGCTCCTGGCCCAGAACGCGCGTGAGGCTGACGCCGGCCGCACCGGAGTAGAGGGCGAATTGCGTCCAGCGCGAGGAGGACTCGGCGGCCAGCGCGGACGCGGCAGACCAGGCGATGAGGCTGTGCGACGAGGGGAAGGAAGAGTCGACTCCGGCACTTGACTGGAAGAATCGCCCGCGCGAGCTGTCCACGCCGGGCCGCTCGCGCCAGAAAATCAGTTTCATTCCCTGCTCCACGATCACGCCGTCCATCATGGACTCCGCGCTGAGAATGCCGGCTTCGCGCGCGTGCCCATTGTTACCGAAATGGCCGAAGCCGTAGACGGCGACGGGAGCGGCGATCCACGCGCCAATGAGCGCATTGGAGGCGTTGATGTTGGCGTTGTTGAAGCCGGCGTTTTGCGAGACCACCTGCGTCATGGCCCTGCGATCGGTGGCGATTGCGGCTCCGGTTGCCAGCGCGAGGGGAGCGAGCCACTCGATATCGCGCGGGCGAAGCCGGACGGGACTGGTCCAGATGGCGGCCTGATCGCGAAGAAAGTTGCACGGCGTGTTGCGAATGGTCACGTCGCCGCTGGAGGACAGATGCGCTGCCGGCGCATCGGGAAGCGAAGCGCTGCCTGCCGGCAATGCCGCGGCACTCCCAGGCGCCTGCGCAGCAGCAACAATGCGGAAACCGAAGGCCAGGGTAGCGGCGGCCAGAAAGAGCACGGCGCAGCGGAAGAAACGCTTGGGGCGGAAAACCGGAAATTTTTCTTGCATGAGTCGTCGAATAGGGGGCCGGATGGACCGGGCTGCTTCCTATACGACTATTTCACGATTGTGAATGTCAACACAACGATCACGGCGAGGTGACCTGGAGCTGATGCCAGCCGCCTCCAGCAGGGGCCGTGGCAGAATTGACCACATTGCCCGTCCCGTCGGCCCAGTAGCCGCTTTGCGAGCCGGTCCAAACATTACCCGACTCACCGGTAAGCGGGTCAAACGTGGGCGTGACGCCGACGAGCGCATTATCGAAGCTTTGCACCTGAGAGGCCTGCGCGCTCATCCGGTTTTCAAAGGCATTCACCTGGTCGCGCATGGCCTGCATTTGCCCTTCAAACTGCTGCACCTGTTGCGCTAGCTGCTGCAAGCGCTGCTGCTGGCGGGCCTGCTGGTATTGCAGCGCATAAGCATCCATCTGCTTTTGATAGTTGATCCAGTCGGGGCTCAGGCGGAAGGTTTGCGCGCAATGCAGTAAAACCGAACGCGCAAGAGCAAGCCGATCGGACGGAGCAAGGAAGCTGCCTAGGGTAGGCGCCCCCCAGATGCCGCCAGCCAGCGTGGTGCGAACCGCCGCGAAGGCGATGTTCTGGCTGGCGCCGGAACCGCATGTGTAGGCGATGCGGCCAGTGGATGACGTAGATGAGGATTGTGCGCTGCCGGATGTATCCGGAATGTAGTCGGGAATGCTGAAGTTCACGTCGGCGGTGTCGGCGGTGGGGTTGGCGCAAATTTTGTAAAAGCGAACGTGCGCGTAGAGGACCGCGAATTCAGGCCCGGTTCGATACTTGGCGATGACTAGCTGGGCCTGGGCGCCGAGATCGATGGTTTGGCCTTCTTGTGGGTGGAGGGCCGAGGGGACAGTGTATGCGGGAATGGCGACGTCGCCGAGGCGAACCTGGACGCGGCCATCGGGAGAAGTGAGGTCGATCATCGGGCGCTCGTCGGAGAATCCCATGCGGAAGAGGCCGCCTTTAACGGTCCAACCTTGGGGAACTTCGGCGGTGAAGGCTTTTTCGTACGGGTCCTGGAATGTTGTCCATGTGGGCGCTGCGGCCGTAGATCCCGCGGCTTGGGCAAGCGAAGATTTCGCGGAGGACCGGCAGGCGACGTTGGCGAATGTCGCGGCAAACAGCACGCCGACGGCAAGCACGATCAAGGGAAAGCGGCGGTGATTGGGCATGTTGCCTTCTCCTGTGGCAGGTTTTCGTGGTTCGAGAGCTGGTCTCGTGCCGGGGGAGGGGGAATACGCACTGGATAGCACAGCGCCGGTGCGCCGGTCAACGATTTTGCCGATGCGGACGAATACCGGTGACCGCGCGGATCAGAGCGCTCGCGGTGGGTTACCGAGGTAGATGTCAACGTAGTCGAGGTAGTTTTTCGCGTATTCGCGGATGAGGTCGCGGTCATTATCGGTAAGTTCGCGGCGCAGCCTGGCGGGAACGCCGGCCCAGAGCGTACGCGGAGGAACCACGGTATGCTCGGGAACGACGGAGCCGGCGGCGATGATGCAGCCCTCGCCGATGCGGCAGTCGTTCAGGACCCGGGAGCCCATTCCGATGACGCACAGATCCTCGACCACGCAGCCGTGGACTGTGGCGTTATGGCCGATGGTCACCCAGTCGCCCACGATGACAGGATAGAGATTGCGCTGACCGTGGAGGACGGAGCAGTCCTGCACATTGGAACAGGAGCCGACGCGGATGGAGTTGACGTCGCCGCGCAGAACGGCGTTCATCCACACGGAGGAGCGCTCGCCCAGCACCACGTCGCCGAGGATTTGCGCGGAGGGATCGACGTAGCAACTGGCCGGGATTTGGGGCGCATGGCCCTGATAGGTTCGGATCATAGGCCTCGGGGGCAACCTCCGATACGAGTTTACTGGACCTGGCGTGCCCTCGGGCGGATCGGCAACGCTTAATGCCGCTGCAGGGTGTGGATGCCGGGGCGGAGTCCAGCTTGTGGAACTTGATGGAAAACATCAAGTTGGCTGCCGGTTCAAAACTCGGGTATGATACTAAGGAGCCTAACAGGCAGGTTTGGAGGTGGAGACCTTTGGCGGAGGTTCGCGTTCAGGAAGGCGAACCGCTCGAAAACGCTCTACGCCGGTTCAAGCGGAAGGTACAGCAGGAGGACATCATCAAGGAAGTAAAGCGTCACTCCTATTATCTGAAGCCCGGCGAGAAGCGCCGCGTCAAGGCAGCCTTGGCGCGCAAGCGGAACCGTAAGAAGGCTCGCAAAGAGCAGGATTGATTCGATAACCCGCTGCGAGAAGCTCTGTTCCAGTGGCCTTCGTTGCACGATAACGAAGGCCGCGAAACGCCTCAAAGAGGTTCGGAACAGCAGGCGCGGCGGCGCAAGTGACTGTAGCGCTTCTCCAGTTTCTGCCGATCCCATTCGCGGCGTCCGATTGGCTCGTCCCCAGCGCTGAAACCAATCGGATCGATGCCGCAACCCCCAAGAAACTTGAGAGCCGCGAAATCACGCCGCACGCGATGGGCGTGAGGCGTTTCAGGTTGCCCGGCTTGACCGGGCAAGGGTCTTGATACCGCTCAATTTTTTCGCGCGGACCGGAACCTTGTGGTGCAACACGAACGAGAACAGGGCACCGGAACCGGCAAGTTTGTTTCGAGCCATGGCCGATTTCGGGGCGGGACCCTGTGGGAAGCCGGCCATGGAATTCACTGATCGAGTCCTCAAGTGCGTTGACTGCGGCGCCGAGTTTGTTTTCACAGCGGGCGAGCAGGTCTTCTTCCACGACAAACAGTTCATAAACGATCCCAAGCACTGCAAGCAATGCAAGGCAAGGCGCACCCGGGGAGCGCAGCGTGCTCGCCCCGAGACGCGTACGAACTGCTCGGAGTGCGGCGCGGAGACGACCGTCCCGTTTAAGCCGACCCAGGGCAGGCCGGTGCTGTGCCGTACGTGCTTTCAAAAGCAACCCGCAAAGTCTCAACCTGCTCCTAGCCCGGCGCAGGACTGAAGAGCAGGTCGCCCCGGAATTTCGAGGGGAAACCCGCGTTACGCGCCAGTGCCGCCAGTTGCGCCCAATGGCGCTGGCTGTGGAATAAGGCATTTCTCCCCATCCTCAAGAGTGCCCAATTCTCTTCAAGGTTGCCGCTCGCTGGAGTTCGCGCCAACTTTGCGGTTTTGGAATCCCTATACACCATTGGGAGAAATGCGTTAGCGCGTGCGCTGCAATCTTCCTGCGGGAGACGGTGCGCGGTTCAGGAGGCGCCCAGCCAAAACAGTTCTTCCAGAGTGATGCCAATGCTCATCCGCGTGACCCTCCGCTCAGGGCGCGATGGCCGATGTCGCGCCGGTAGTACATTCCCTCAAAGGAGATTTCCGCCATGGCTTGATACGCACGGGCCAGAGCTTCCTGAAGCGAGCCGGCGGCAACGGTTACGCCGAGCACGCGCCCGCCGGCGGTGAGCAGTTGGCCGCCCATTCGCGCCGTACCTGCATGAAAAACTTCGACGCCCGGAACCCGGGCCGCGGCGCCAAGACCGGTGATGGGGAAGCCGGTCTTGTAGCTTCCCGGATAACCGCCGGAACTGGCGACGACACAGGCTGAAGCGCCCGGGGTCCAGCGGAGCGTGGTTTCGGCGAGGCGGCCGTCGATGCAGGCCTCGAGTGCGTCGACCAGATCGCTTTCGAGGCGCACCAGGATAGCCTGGGTTTCGGGATCGCCGAAGCGGGCGTTGAACTCGAGCACCTGTGGGCCGCGCGCGGTCATCATGAGGCCGCAGTAGAGGACGCCGGTGAAGGGAGTTTCTTCGGCAGCCATGCCCTGGATGGTGGGTTCGGCAACGTGGCGCAGAATCCAGTCGGACATGGCGGGATCGAGCAGCGTATCGGTGGAGTAAACGCCCATGCCGCCCGTGTTGGGGCCGGTGTCGCCCTGGCCGATGCGCTTGTGATCCTGGGAGGGGACGAGTGGCGCGACCTGCTTGCCGTCGCTCAAGCAAAGAAAGCTAATCTCGTCGCCTTCGAGGAACTCCTCGATGACGACCTGGCGCTCGGGCGCACCGAGAAGCGCGCCCGAGAACAGGCCCTGGGCGGCCTCGGCGGCGGTGTGGCGCGAGTCGCACATGATAACGCCCTTGCCCGCGGCCAGGCCGTCGGCCTTGACCACGATGGGCGGATGGAAGACCTCGATGGCCTTTTCTACCTCGGCCGCGGAGACGCAGACGGCGTAGTTGGGTGTGGGGATGCTGTGCCGCTGCAGGAAGCGCTTGGCGAAACCCTTGCTGGATTCGAGCATGGCGGCGGCGCGCGTGGGGCCGAAGACGCGCAGGCCGCGCGCGTGGAGCGCGTCGACGATGCCCAGCGAGAGCGGCAGCTCGGGGCCTACGATGGTCAGGCCCGGGCGCTCGGCTTCGGCGAGGCCGGCCATGGCATCGAGGTTTTTGAGATCGACGGGGACGCAGCGCGCGATTTGGGCCATGCCGCCGTTGCCGGGCGCGCAAACGATTTCAGTGACTCGCGGGCTGCGTTTCACGGCCCATGCGAGAGCGTGCTCGCGGCCGCCGGAACCAAGGATCAGGACTTTCATGGGAGAGAGCCTTCCTCCGGCCTATCGGGAGCCGGAAGGATCATGGTCGGCAATGGAGGCGGGGGAAGTCAAACGGGGCGGAGAGCTCTTGCGAGTGTGGGTTCGGTTTGCCTGGACGAATTCGTGCAAGTTCGCACTGGTACGGCGTTCTATGCGGTAGATAATGGGAGGGCATGAGTTCTATGTGGAATTCTCTGAGCGGGGTTGCCGACCTTGTTTGGCCGGCGTTGGTTCTGGAACAACGCATGCTAAGCGTTGTGCCGATCGTCGCCGGGCTCATTGTGGAGTGGCTGGCGCTTTGGCTGGGCGGCTTTGGGCTGAGGTGGAAAAAAGCGGCCGTGGTGGACGTGGTGATGAATGCAACCTCCGCCCTGTTCGGGATCTTTCTGATCCCGGCGCTGGGGATGGGATGGGAGTACGGGCCTGGCAGTTCGTTCACAGGCTGATCCCGATCGGAATGACATTTCAGATCGACTGGCTTGCGGCGTTTGTGATCGCAGTTACGGTGACAACGGCGATTGAAGCCTCCGTGGTGCGATGGGTCTTCAAGATTCCGCTAGGGCTACGCCGGTTTTCGATTCTGTTCGGCGCCAACGCGGTGAGTGTTGGGTTTGCGTTTGTGAGCGCGATGATGCATCCGGCGAAAATGTAGAGACAGCGGCAGCAGGACCGTTGAAGAAGTTCATTGTCTGAGGGGCGCATTGGTCGAAACGCATATCAAGCCGTACAAGGAACAGCAGGCCGAACAGGCGCGGCGCGCGGAACAGCGGCGCGTGTTCCGGCGCAATCAGGTGTTCGGGCTGGTGCTGGTGGCGGCGGCCATCTGCCTGTGGTGGCTGCTGCATACCAATCCGAGGTGGATCTTTCCGCCGGGGTGGTGGCGGTGGTAAGGCAGGGAGCAGGGAGCAGGGAGCAGGGGTCAGAAAAGCCCGCAGGGAGCTCACGCGATCCGCTGGTTGTGCTGCTGCTGGGGCCGACGGGGAGCGGCAAGACTGCGCTTTCGATTGCGCTGGCAGAACGGTTCGGCGGAGAGATTGTGAGCTGCGACTCGGTGGCCGTGTATCGCGGCATGGAGGTGGGCACGGCCAAGCCCACCCGCGAGGAGCGGGCGCGCGTGCCGCATCACCTGATCGACGTGGCTGATCCGAATGAGCCGTTTACCGCGGGCGAGTACAGCCGGCGGGCGCGGGCGGCGCTGCGCGAGATTGCCGGGCGCGGACGGCTGCCGATTGTGACCGGAGGAACGGGGCTGTATCTGCGGGCGCTGACGGAGGGGTTGTTTGCAGGGCCGGAGCGGCGCGAGGACCTGCGGGCGCGGTTGCGGCGGAGCGCAGGTCGGCATGGGAGCACGTGGCTGCACCGAGTGCTGAAGAAGCTCGATGCGGCAACGGCCGAGCGCATTCATGGGAATGACACGGCGAAGGTGATTCGCGCGGTTGAGGTTTGCGTGGCGGCGCGGAGGCCGATGTCTGAAGTAATGGGGCGTGATCCGCTGATGGGGTTCAGGCTGCTGAGGGTCGGGCTGAACCCGTCAAGGGCCGCACTCTATGAGCGGATCAATCAGCGCTGCGCGGCGATGTTTGCGGCGGGACTGGTGGAGGAGACGCGCGGATTGCTGGAGCGGTACGGGACGGTGAAGGCGCTGGACTCGCTCGGCTATCGACAAGCGCACGGCGTGCTGGAGGGGACGTTGAGCGTGGAAGAAGCGGTGCGAGCAGCGCAACAGGGCCACCGCAACTACGCGAAGCGGCAAATGACGTGGTTCCGGCGGGAGCCGGAGGTCGAGTGGATTGCTGCGTTTGGCGATGAAGCGGAGACGGTGCGTAAGGCGGCCGGATTGGTCGAAGGTGCTCTCGCGGCGAGACGCACGAGATAACTGGTTGGCGCGGGAGCCCAATTAAACTATGCGAAGTGAATGCGGCGCTCGCGCGCAAAGCCGAAGCGCACGGAATGGAGTTTCCTTTGGCAGAGACGATCTACGATGTGGCGGTGATCGGCGGCGGACCGGCGGGGTATACGGCGGCGATTCGCGGAGCGGAGTACGGGCTGAAGGTGGCCCTGATTGACGCGAGCCAGAAGCTGGGCGGGACGTGCCTGCACGTAGGCTGCATTCCGACCAAGGCCCTGCTGTTCAACGCCGAGCTTTGGGAGTATGTGAAGGACGCGGCGGAGTACGGGATCAAATTGGGCGAAGGGGGAATCGGGACGCCGGCGCTGGACTGGGCCGCGGTGATGGCGCGCAAGAACGCGATCATCACGAAGCACGTCAACGGCCTTAATTTTCTGATGAAGAAACACAAGATCGCGGTGATTGCTGGGTTCGGGCGGCTGACGGGAGCGGCGCAAGGTGGCGTGCACACGGTGGAGGTGGAGACGAACGGCCAAAAGAGTCCGGTGAAGGCGAAGAACGTGATTCTTGCGACGGGGTCCGAGGCCAAACTGCTGCCGGGATTGAAGGCGGACAGCACGGTTTTGACCAATATCGAGATTCTGGACCTGAGCGCGCCGCCAAAGTCGCTCATTGTGATTGGAGCGGGCGCGGTGGGCGTGGAGTTCGCGTCGATCTTCAGGAGCTTTGGGACCGACGTGACGATTCTGGAGTTCCTGTCGCGCGTGGTTCCCGTGGAGGACGAGGAGATTTCAAAGGAGCTGGCGCGGGTGTTCCGTAAGCGGGGCATCGAGACGAGTACCGGCGCGAAGGTGGAGAAGGTGGAGAAGACGGCGGGCGGGGTTCGCGTGAGCTATACGGATGCGAACGGCAAGGCGCAGGTAAAAGAGGCCGAGAAGGTGCTGGTGGCCGTGGGGCGCGGGCCGCTGACCAGCGGGATCGGGCTGGAGAAGACAAAGGTCGAGCTGGAGCGCGGATTTGTGAAGGTGAATGAGGTGCAGGAGACGGCGGAGCCGGGCGTGTATGCGATTGGAGACATTGTTGCCGGGCTGCCGCAACTGGCGCACGTGGGCGCGATGAGCGGCATGGTGGCGATGGCGAAGATCGCGGGGCGGAAGTACAGGCCGGTGCGTCGGGACAGGATTCCGAGCTGCACGTATACCGATCCGCAGATTGGCTCGGCGGGACTGACCGAAGCGCAGGCGCGCGAAAAGGGCCACGAGGTGAAGGTGGGCAAGTTTCCGTTCGCCGGGAATTCAAAGGCGACGATTGTGGGCAGCCACGATGGATTTGTGAAGGTGGTCGCCGATGCGAAGTACGGCGAGATTCTGGGCGTGCATATCATCGGGCCGCAGGCGACGGAGCTGATTGCAGAAGCAGTCGCCGTGATGGAGCTCGAAGGAACGGTGGAGCACCTGATGTTCACGATCCACGCGCACCCGACGCTGAGCGAGGCGATGCTGGATGGGTATGGCGCGGTGGAGGGGATGGCGATTAACGCATGAAGAGCAGCGAGTCGGCGTGTCAGCAAGTTAGCGAGTCAGCAAGGCCATCCTCAGCGCGAAGAACTGCGTTTCGGATGGGGCGTCCGCATACGTGTTAGCTTTCCGGTATGAGCTTCCAATGGCCCGACCCAATCAGTCTCATTGCTGACGTCATATCGATCTTTGGTATACCGACGCTTGCCGTTTCAACATTAAGTCTGTATCGGGACGTGAAGAAAGCGCGCGAGCCACAAGCAGTAAGCCACGGCTGCCTTGAGTTCTATGACGCAGACCGAAAGGTGGGCGTCAATCTCGTACCACTCGAGGAAATTACGGCCATTCCGAGGGCAGGTGACATTGTTTTGCTCCCCGGCATGACTGACCGTGCCGACCACTGGAAAAACTATGGTGGCGGCAACTACAAAGTTCTAAGCGTGGAGTTTAGCTACCTCGAAGCCCAAGATGAAGTTGACCAACCTTGCCCGGCGCTGCCATCAAAGATTATTGCCGTTGTCAGCAAAATCGAGAGTGGGCGCGACTGACGTCGCGCCCGAGTCGTTTACAACTCCGTGGATTGAGTCGCGACCAGCTCTTTCGCTTTGGCGATGAAGTCGGCGAGCGGCATTGCGCCCTGGTCACCTTTGCCGCGGGTGCGGACGCTGACCGAGCCGGAGGATTCTTCCTTGTCGCCAAAGACGAGGATGTAGGGCGTCTTCTGGTTGGCGAAGTCGCGAATCTTGGCGTTCATTTTTTCGTTGCGGGCGTCGGTTTCGACTCTGAGGCCCGCGGCCTTGAGCTCGGCTTCGACTTTTTGGGCGTAGGCGAGGTGCTTCTCGCTGATGGGGACGAGGCCGATCTGCACAGGCGCGAGCCAGAGCGGGAAGGCTCCGGCGTAATGTTCGATGAGCACACCGAAAAATCGTTCCACGGAGCCGAAGAGGGCGCGGTGGACCATGACGGGCTGATGGCGCTCGCCGTCTTCGCCGACGTACTCAAGCTCGAAGCGCGCGGGAAGATTGAAATCAAATTGAACCGTCGATAGCTGCCAAAGGCGGCCCAGCACGTCGACGAGCTTGATGTCGATTTTGGGGCCGTAGAAGGCGGCTTCGCCGGGGATGGTCTTGTACTGAATCCCCTTCGCCTTGAGCACGTTGTCGAGCGAGCGGCTGGCGAGGTCCCAGTTCTCGTCGGAGCCGGCGTAGTGAGCGCGGTCGTTGGGGTCCCATGTTGACAGCTCGACTTTGAACTCCTGGAAGCCGAAGGTCTTCAGAACCTCTTCGGCAAAGTCGATGCAGGCCGCGACTTCGCTCTCGATCTGCGAGGGCATGCAGAAGATATGGGCGTCGTCCTGCGTAAAGCCGCGGACGCGCAGCAGGCCGTGCATGGTGCCTGAGCGCTCGTAGCGGTAGACATTGCCCAGCTCGGCGTAGCGTGCGGGTAGGTCGCGGTAACTCTTGGGCGAGTTCTTGTAGATGAGGATGTGGAAGGGGCAGTTCATGGGCTTGAGGCGGTAGAGCGCATCGTCAAGCTCCATGGGCGTGAACATGTTGGCGGCGTAAAACCCTTCGTGTCCGGAAGTCTGCCAAAGATTGATGCGTGCGACGTGGGGCGTGTAGACGAGCTGGTAGCCGCGGCGGAGGCACTCGTCGCGCATCCAGTCTTCCATGACCTTGCGGATGATGGCGCCTTTGGGGTGCCAGAAGATGAGGCCGGCGCCGGCGAGATCCTGAATGCTGAAGAGGTCTAATTGTTTTCCTAAGACGCGATGATCGCGGCGCGCGGCTTCTTCCAGGCGAGCGAAGTGCTCGTCGAGTTCTTTTTTCGAAAAGAACGCGGTGCCGTAGATGCGCTGAAGCTGCGGATTTTTCTCGTCGCCGAGCCAGTAAGCGCCGGCAAGACTTGTGACTTTGAAGGCCTTGACGCGGCCGGTGGAGGGAACGTGCGGGCCGCGGCAGAAGTCGATGAACTTGCCGTTGCGGTAGAAGCTGACCTGGTCGCCGGGCGCGGTGAATTTTGTCACGAAGTGGGTCTTCATGAAGTCGCCGTCACGGGTGAATTCGGCGAGAGCCTGCTCGCGGGGTTCGAACTCACGGACGAAGAGCTCGTCGCGGGCGACAACCTCGGCCATTTTAGCTTCGATGGCGGCGAGGTCTTCGGGGGTGAAGGGCTTCTCACGGTAGAAGTCGTAGAAGAATCCGGAGTCGGTGGCGGGGCCGTGGCCGAGCTTGGTCTCGGGGAAGAGCTCGAGAACAGCCGTGGCGAGGACGTGCGCGGAGGAGTGGCGCAGGACCTTGAGGGCATCGGGATCCTTTTCGGTGACGAGTTCCAGGCGCGTGTCAGAGGTGAGCGGCGTGGATAGATCGACGAGGCGCGGGGCGGCCGAGTCTTCGGCGGCGTACATCGACGCTTCGGACGCCGACTCGCCGTGCGACTGGCCGTCTGAGACGGAGTTTTGGACGGCGCTCGTTGCGGCCGACACGGACGTGAGGCGGGCGGCGATGGAGGCCGCGGCGAGGCGCGGGGAGATGGAGTTGGCGATTTCGAGCGGCGTTGTGCCGGAGGGCACTTCGCGAATAGCCCCGTCGGGCAGGTGTACGTCGATCATGTTCTTGCTCATATGTTTGGTGGATTCCGCTGCGGCCCTGGAACGAAACAATGCGGCCAACCTTTGAGGATAGAGGCTTGAAGGGTGCGAAGTCGAGCGCGGGTCTCCTGCTGTCGCTGAATTTCCTGCGGCTGGAAATGGCAGCGGCCGCGGGGACGCCGGCAAAGACGCGAAGATCCACCAGGTAAATGGTTACGCTGGAACCACGATCGCAGAAAAAACACAAAAAGGCCAGGATTCAGTCCTGAGTGCGTTCAGGATTGCTCCCAGCCCTTTCCAGTTTCGTACAAGATTCTGCCGAAATCCGGCCAATCCGTTAGAGAGGCTGTACGTCTGCGGCCTGCCAGCCTTTGGGTCCCTTTACGACGTTGAATTGCACGGCTTGACCTTCTTGCAAGCTCTTGAAACCACTTGAGTTGATTGCAGAGTAGTGCACGAAGACATCTTCGCCGTTCTGGCGCGAAATGAAGCCGAAGCCCTTCGCGTCATTAAACCACTTCACAGTACCTTGTTCCATACTTGTTCGTATTTCCTGGATTGAATTGCGCTGGATGAATCGGAGCGAACACTGGCAGAATCTTGCTTTTGGGCGAGTACTGCTCACGCCCGGTTCGGTTCTAACGCTGACGATATTATACCATTATCCGTCAAAATCATGTGCAGGGGGTGTGTGCCTGACCTCACTTCGTTGTTTTTGCTCGTAACCATATGAAAAATAAATTCTTAGCAGAGCATTGCGGCTTGTGATAAGGTGAGGAGTCGCCATGCCGCACGATTGCGTACCCGAACTGCTGGCTCACGCCACCCATGCGCTGGAGGAGGAGTTTGGGGCGCTGCCGGATACTCGCGCCAACGACGAAAACCCGTCGTTAGGGATCGCTGGGGATCAGGCGGCGCTGGATGGTGGCGCGAACGCCGAAGCGATGGCCGCAGTACTGGAGGCGACGGCGCACCGATTGGGCGACAACTATCCGTATTTTCATCCTTTGTATGCCGGGCAGATGCTGAAGCCGCCGCATCCGGTGGCGCGGGCGGCATATGCGCTGGCGATGAAGATCAATCCCAACAATCATGCGCTGGACGGTGGGCGGGCGAGCTCGGCGATGGAGGTGGAGGCGGTTCGGGAGATCGCCGGGATCTTCGGGTGGACCGAGTTTTTGGGCCATCTGACATCGAGCGGCACCTTCGCTAATCTGGAGGCGCTGTGGATGGCGGGGCAACTGGCGCCAGGGCGGCGAATTGTGGGTTCGGAACAGGCGCACTACACGCACCAGCGGATCTCCGGGGTGCTGAAGTTGGAATATACAGGCGTGGAGGCCGATGGACGCGGGCGGATGAGCCTGGAGTCGCTCGAAAATGAACTGCGCAAAGGCGACGTGGGCACGGTGGTGGCCACGCTGGGCACCACGGCGATTGGAGCGGTGGATCCGCTGGACGAGATTCTGAAGCTGAAGGAGCGGTACGGGTTCCGCGTGCATGTGGATGCGGCGTATGGCGGGTACTTTGCGCTGATTGCGGAGGCGCTGGGAGAGCCGGCGCGGAGGGCGTTTGCGGCCATCGGACAGGCTGATTTGATCGTCGTTGATCCGCACAAGCACGGGCTGCAGCCGTATGGATGCGGGTGCGTTCTGTTTCGCGACCCGGCGGTGGGGCGGTTTTACAAGCACGATTCGCCGTATACGTACTTCACCTCGAAGGAATTGCACCTCGGCGAAATCAGCCTGGAGTGCTCGCGCGCAGGAGCAGCGGCGGTGGCGCTGTGGGCGACGCAACGGCTGCTGCCGCTCAAGCCGGGCGGAGAGTTTGCGCGGGGGCTGGCGAAGGGGAGGCGCGCGGCGCTCGAGCTGGACCGGAGGCTGCGCGGGGACGGCCGGTTTGAGGCGCTTCGGGCGGGCGCGCCGGAGTTGGATATTGTGGTGTGGGCATTGGCACTGCGTGCAGCAGACTTTTGGAAGGCATCAGAGCAGACGCGGAAAGTGTTCGATGCGTGCGCCCGGCGGGGGCTGCACCTGGCCCTAGTACAATTGCCAGGATCGTGGTTCGGGGCGCCGGATCGAGTGAAACATGAGCGGGGCGGGGCGATGTGCCTACGATCAGTGCTGATGAAGCCGGAGCACGAGGCATGGATGGGCGAGATCTGGGATCGGCTGAGCGCGGGGTGCGGAGATGTTGCGGGAGGGTGAGAACGGCAGTAGAGGGTGTAATGTGGGGTAAAAAGAAAACGTTGTCAATGAAACCGTGAAGTGAACAGTGGTTAGAGGACAGGGAATCGTTTTTCGTCGTTGGTTGAAAATTTGAGGGTTTGAATTAGGACAGGGGTTTAGGAAGATGCACGATCCAGCAGCATTTCGCTCCATGCACCGTGAGCGCTTTCATGCGGAGCCGGCAATTTTTGCAGGTCCGGGACGCGTGAACCTGATCGGGGAACACACCGACTATGCCGAGGGCTTTGTGATGCCGGCGGCGATCAACTTTGCCACGCTGGCGGGGATTTCTCCGCGCGCGGATGGCAAAATCGCGATCTACTCAGAGAATTACGGCGAAGAGAAGATGTTTGACGCGGCTGCGCTGCCCAAAAAGAGGAGCAAGCACTGGAGCGACTACACGATGGGAGTGGTGTCGATTCTGGCGGGCGAGGGGCACAAGGTTCCAGGGTTCAGCCTGAGTATCTGGAGCGATGTGCCGCTGGCATCGGGGCTCTCGAGCTCGGCGGCGTTGGAGGTGGCGACGGCGCTGGCGGTGCTGAGCCTGATCGATGCGAGTTACCCAGGACCCATATTGGCGCGGCTGTGCCAGCGGGCTGAGAACGAGTTCGTGGGGGCGAACTGCGGAATCATGGACCAGTTCATCAGCTTAAACGGCAAAGAGAACCACGCGCTGCTGCTGGACTGCCGCGATTTAAGCTTCAAGCTGGCGCCGATTCCGGACCACGTGGCGCTGGTGATTGCCAACACCATGGTGAAGCACTCGGTGGCCGGAGGCGATTATCCCACGCGGCGGCGCGAGTCAGAGGCGGCTTGCGCGGTGATCGCGAGCCACCGGCCGGGCGTGCCGTTTTTGCGCGACGCGACGCTCGATGACCTGGAGAAGTGGGGCCACGAGATGGAGCCCAAGAGCTACCTGCGGGCCAAGCACGTGATCAGCGAGAATTTGCGCACGGTGGCGGCATGTGAGGCGCTGCTGAAAGGCGACATGAAGGAACTGGGACGGCTGATGGCCGAGGCGCACCGGAGTTACAGCCAGGATTTCGAGGGCAGTTGTGTGGAGGCGGACGCCATGGTGGCTCTAGCGCAAGACTTGCCTGGGCTGATCGGAGCGCGGCTGACGGGCGGGGGGTTTGGCGGCTGCACGATCAACCTGGTGGAGCAGGGAGAGTCGGCGGCGTTTGCCGAGGCGCTGGGCGAGCGGTACGCGGAAAAGACCGGGATCGTGCCGCAGATTCACATTTGCCGCGCCTCTGGAGGAGCGCACCGGCTGGAGTAGGGCAGCGGAGCTAGCGGCGTTAGCGCGGTTAGCGAAGTTCGAGGGCCAGCGAAACTGGTGCCAACGGACAACGACGAACGCGGTTCAGAAGAGGCGAGGCTCGAAATAGATTTGAAATGATTTATCTCGTTGGGCCCTTCTGTGCGAGTGACTGACACAAAAGAACCACTTTCGCAACCATGCGGCGACATTGTTCGGCGCGGGTTCCTTGCTAAACTTGGGAGGTATTTGCCCCGATGAAGAACAGGGGCAGAGTTTGCCTCGACCGGGCTGAATGGTTTTGCTTCTGCATGGCCGGTCAGCGCGGGCAGGGTTGAGAAGAAACAAGGATATGCAACCTACAACCTCGCAATCGCCGTTCCACGAAACCACTCCCAGTACGGGCCAAGTGGCATATTTTTCGATGGAGATCGCGATCCAGCCGCAGATGCCGACGTACTCGGGCGGTCTGGGCGTGCTGGCCGGCGACACCCTGCGTTCGGCAGCGGACCTTGGCGTTTCGCTGGCGGCGTTCACGCTCCTGCACCGCAAGGGGTACTTCCAGCAGCATCTTGACCCCGCGGGCATGCAGACCGAGGAAGTGCAGCCGTGGAATCCCGCGGATTTTTGCACGGAGGAGCCGGCGCGGGTGACGGTTTCCATCGAAGGCCGGGTGGTGACCCTTCGAGCATGGCGGTACGACCTGAAGGGAAGCTTCGGGCACGTGGTGCCGATCTACCTGCTGGACACGGATTTGGAGGGCAACTCGGGGTGGGACCGGGGATTGACAGATCACCTGTACGGCGGCGATACGAACTACCGCCTGCAACAGGAAATCGTGCTGGGGATGGGCGGCGTGCGCATGGCGCATGCGCTGGACCTGCATGTGAACGTGTACCACATGAACGAGGGCCACGCGGCGCTGCTGACGCTGGCGCTGCTGGAGAGCCAGCTGGGCGGCGGGCCGGAGGGCGCGGCGACGGAAACGGACATCGAGGCGGTGCGACGGAAGTGCGTGTTCACGACGCACACGCCGGTGCAGGCTGGGCACGACCGGTTCTCGACCGAGCAGTCGATCCGGATTCTGGGCGCGGGCAGAACGGCGCGGCTGGAAAAGTTGGAGTGCTTCCGCGACGGCCTACTGAACATGACGTTGCTGGCGCTGCGCTTTTCCCGCTATGCCAACGGCGTGGCGATGCAGCACGGCAAAGTGTCAAGGGCGATGTTTCCCGAGTTTGCCATCGGCTCCATTACCAACGGCGTGCACGCGCCAACGTGGATCGGCGATCCGGTGCAGCGGATGCTGGACGAGCACATTCCCGAGTGGCGGCGGGACAACCTGTACTTGCGTAACGCGATCGACGTACCCGAAGCGGAAATGCTGGCGGCGCACGCGCACGCCAAAGAAGAGTTGCTGGCCGAGGTGGGCTCGCGGACGGGGCTGGTGCTGGATCCCAAGGTGCTCACGCTGGGCTTTGCGCGGCGGGCGGCGACCTACAAGCGCGCGACGCTGCTGTTCGCCGATCCCGAACGGCTCAAGGAGATCGCGGCCAAGGCGGGCGGACTGCAGATTCTGTACGCCGGCAAGGCACACCCGCAGGACGAGCCGGGAAAGGCGCTAATACAGCAGGTGGTTGCGGAGGCGGCCAAGCTCTCGAACAACGATTTGCGGATTGTTTACCTGGAGAACTACGCCTGGCAACTGGGCGCGCAACTCACGGCCGGAGTGGACGTGTGGGTGAACACGCCACGGCGGCCGTATGAGGCGTCCGGCACGAGCGGGATGAAGGCGGCGATGAACGGCGTCCCCAGCCTGTCGATTCTGGACGGGTGGTGGATCGAGGGGTGCATCGAAGGCGTGACGGGGTGGGCAATCGAGGATGGAGCCAATGACCACGAGGAGGCGCAGTCGCTTTATGCCAAGCTGGAGACGGCGGTTGTGCCGCTGTACCTCGATACCAAGGAAAAGTGGGCGCGGCTGATGCGCACTACACTGGCCTTTAACGGCTCCTACTTCAATACCAACCGCATGGTGAAACAGTACGTTCGGAATGCCTACTACCCTGAGCGCCTGGCCGAAATGGCGAAGGTGGAAGAAGCGACATACGCCGATTGACAACGACAGCGGTCAGTGATCAGTTGTCGGTGTTCAGTTATTTAGAGCCTGTGATGAGCTTTTGCGGCGGCGCAAAGGTTCAGAACAGGCTCTAAAGTTTCTTGCGCAGGAACTCGAAGATCACGTAGCCGATGACAGCGCTCACGAGCGCGATCAATAAGTTCATGGGCGTAATGATGTCGTGCAGGGCGAAGGCGAATGTTTTGCCCTGGCCGTTGATGCCCGTGAACTCGCCCATGAGCAGGTTCGAATAGAAGAGGAAGACGATGAACGCGACCTCGATCAGCACTCGCCATATCGGCTTGAGTCTGGGAGGCGGAGTGAGCGGCGTCATGTAGCGATCATAGCGGCGGCGTTGCGTGAGGCCAAGCGTTTTCGGATGGATGGTGCTGTACGAGCCGCGCGC
>JBEKXX010000021.1:0-31366 GCA_049511595.1 Occallatibacter sp.
GCCGGCCGCGTGAGAGACATAGGGCCTGGAGGCGGGATTATACATAGCATCCGTCAGGTCGCGCACCAATACACAACGCACGCCCCACCTGGAAAACTGACGAATCCCAAAGGTCCGGTCGAGGATGCACATGTTGGCATGTACACCCATAAAGAAAACCGTGTCGATATGGTGTTGCCGGAGCACGTTGTAGATCTCCGCACCGCTGTCGGAGATTACATCGCCCGGGCCAACGGTGAGAAGTGGAGTCTCCCGGGTCCAGGCGAGGTGGAATTTGTCTCCAGGAGTATCGCAGCCACCGTCGCTGGCGTCGATGGGCAACGGTGGGCTCTGCAACGCCAGCTCCTTTGGAGGTTCGAAATGCGGGGCGTCTTCAGCCAGCCGCCTGCCGGGCGTGTTTGCGTAATAACTCATGGTATCGGAGGGCGCATGGATGATGAGGATCCCGGATGCGCGCGCCTTTTGCAGCAGCGGCTCCATCTTGCGCGCGATCTCACCGACCCGGACGGTTGCCCCACTGCACCAGTGCTTATCCCACATGTCGGTGATGATGATTGCCGTGTTCGCGGTTGAGAAGCTCTGCTCAACATTGGCTACAGCCCAATCGCCGCCAACATGAAAGGGCTGGATCCGGGTCCGGAGTTCAAGGTTCATGGAAGCGCCTTTTTCCGGCGGTGGAGAAGCCGTCAAGAATTCCGATGCGAAAAGGGCCAACGTTAAGCCAACTACGAACCTCGTTTTCATAGCGCTCCCCGGCAAATGTTCTCTGATATTCCAGCATGCTAGTATGCGGGACAAGTATAGCAACTTCCCAACATGACCGGAGCCCGAGCTCCGCAGGGGGAGACTTCCATCCATCCTTGCCGCCGCGTACGTTGACACGTTTTGCCGTGCATCCTTGTCCTGCGCAAATTCGCTGGACATGGACCTCGCTAACTGATATATCATCTAGTCGGCGGCCGTTGGCGAGAGGCTGCACAATTCAAGGCGCGCTCTCGTGCATTGCCGGCATGGGCGCGGCCCGATCGAGGTGACAAACACCATGGAACTGGCAGGTAAAGTATGTCTGGTTACCGGAGGGGCAAGCGGTATTGGCGCAATGACGGCCCTTGCCTTTTTCCGGCGCGGCGCGCAAATTGCAATCACAGGGCCTGGTCCGCGAATCGATTCACCCGAAACGCGGAAGGTTGCGCCGGCGGAGGATGTCCCCGGTGCTCTTTATATTCAGTCCGATGCAAGCATCGCCGAGGATTGTAAACGCGCCGTAGCCGAAACCGTTGCCCGATTTGGGCGCCTCGATGTTCTGGTTCACTGCGCGGGCGGAGCCGTCCCCGGCGGATTCTTCGAGGTCAGCGAAGAAACCTGGCTCAAGGCCTTCGATGTTCATGTACATGCCGTGCTGCGGCTGGCTCGCGCCGCGGTGCCGCATATGATCGAGCACGGAGATGGCGCAATCGTACTCATCAGTTCCGCAGCCGGCCACCGGGGCTGCCTGGGCGCGCTGGCCTACGGAGTAGCGAAGGGCGCCATACCGCAGTTTACCCGCACACTGGCGCGGGAACTGGCGGAATACAATATTCGCGTGAATTGCGTCTCTCCCGGGATCATTCGCACTTCCTTCCAGGACATGCTCACGCCGGCGCAGGTGGAGAACAATATCAAGAACCGGATTCCTCTCCATCGCGAAGGCAAACCGGAGAATGTAGCCCGCGCAATCCTGGATTTTGTGGAGAATGACTTCATCACCGGAGAAGACCTGGCCATCGATGGCGGCATGGCCATGCGCATCGTCTAGAACCTGTAATTCACTTTGTTCCTTTGTAGGGCGGCAAGGACGTCCGTGCTTTGCGATCACCGGACGGCCCGGCCCCAACTGAAAACTCATGCCAGAGTGACCGCCGAGTTCGGGAACCAGGTTCATTTTGCATCCGGATGGAATTTTGGCGAGGGACAGGGACGCGGAGCTGCGCGCCTTGCTTACTTGCGCTCAAGAACGATCAACTCGACGGTATCGGTGGGCAGCAAATGGGACAATCTCACACTGCCGCCGTTACCGGATCCCCTCTCGACCAGCTCCAGGTTCTGCGTCGCGCTGAGCCGGTAACGCTTGAGACTGAACGCCCCTTTGCCCCAGGGTAAATTGTTCACTGTGAGATCGTAGCCGGCGTTATCGCGGTAAACGATATCTGTGCGGTGTGGAAGCCATATATGGCCCCGCGAGTCGGGTTTCTGGACGCTGGGCGTATGCATCTTCGCAAGTATGTTCTCCGGAATCGCGTAATTGGCGATGAATATCTGCACGGTCTTGTCATCCGTGGAGCGGCCCGCAAGCGCAGCGAAGCCAATCGTATCTGTCCCCACGACCGCAAGACGCTGCGGCGTATCCAGCATTCTTCCCATGGCCTCGAAAGCATAAGCAGTCTTGTAATACTGTCCTTGCAGATCGAAGAGTCCCATCCAGGCCGCGTCGCCGCGATAAAAATGCGCTTGGTCGAGAGGCGCGTCCTGACCGTAACAGAGAACCGCGCCGATGTAAGCTGCGTTGTGCGCGCTTTCGAGTTCGGCCCTCGCGGCTTTCGTATAGTCAGGCGTTAAATTCCATTCCGAGAGAATGCTCTCCGCCTTGGGAAACCCATGCGCATCGAGGACGCCGCGTATTTGCCTGGCGAGCCGAACCGCATCGTAGGGGTCGCCGGTGTGGGCGTAGTTGTGCCAGGAGTAAAAATCCAGCGGCAACTTGTGCGCGGCGCAGTAATCGAAAAATCCCTCTCGGTAAGGTGTATCGCCGTAAGGATCTTCCTGACCATTGCCGCCCACTTTGAGCGTGGGATCGGTCGATTTCAAGGCCCGCGCAGTTTTCTCGTACAGCGAATAAAACTGCTCCGGAGTTCCAGTCCAGAAGCCTTCCGGCTCATTCCAGAACTCCCAGTAGCGGATCCGGTAGTGGAACCCGTTTGCCCAACCCTGGTTGTAATGCATGGCTACGTGTTTCACCACGTCGGCATATTTGTCGAAATCGGCCGGCGGGCTAAAGTCGGCGCCATAGCTGCGCCCCACGCGATAGTAGATTTCCGCACCGCTGGCTCGAATGGAGGCGAGCGCCGTGTCGGTCGGACCGAAATTGTAGCTCTGAGGCTTTTCGGGGTCCGCGCTCATGTCGGGGAAGATGATGCTCGCATTGCCTGCCTTGACCACCCCGGCCCGCTGCGTGGGATCGGGGATCAGGTCGGTCAATTCCTGGTTTGTGTATACGAACTTCGAATCTATATCCACGGGCCCCATCAAATCGTGGGTGCGAACCTGATCGATGCGCAAGTCCCTGTATTGTTCCACGAGGTTGGGAAGTCCCGCCATGATCGGCGCAGGCGGACCGTTCACACCTTGAAACGAGCGTATCTTACCAATGACTTTACCGGCATCTACTCGCAAGGCGCGAAAACCGTCAGAATCCGCGCTTTGCGCCGACAGAGCAGAGCATGAAATCAGGGATGAGATGAAAAGCGAAGCAAAGATCTTCATCGAGCGTCTCCTCTTCAGCCACGTTGGCGAATAATCCAGCGTGAGGCGCCTCGGATAGCGAGCTTAACTGGCATCCACCAACAACGTGTCCCGCAGGCTCCGCACCGGTTGTCCGTCCGCTCCGGTCAGTTCGGCTTCCAGGGCGCAGGGTCCGGTCCGGGCCGGCCACTTCAGCTCGAACTTCAGAGTGCTTTGGCCCCAAGGCTCCAAGTGGCACTCCTGTTTGGTTTCCTCCGCCACATGCCCGCCGAGCTTCAGGCGCAGAATCACAGGACCGTTCCACGGCTGCTCCAAATCATTAATCACGATCACGGGAACCTGCGTCGGCTGCGAACCCGCCACGACGCGTTCCTTGGTGAAATCGACCATCAGGCCGACGGGCGCAAAGGCGTCCCGAACGTAACGGTAGAACTCCGGCTCCCAGATGAGTTGCTTCACGTTCACCCAGCAGTCGCTGGTCGGCTCATCCGCCCGTGAGTAGGCCAGTCCGCAGAATTGCAACACGCCAGCCGCCTGCCGATGGCAACGCCAGTACTCGGTTTCGGCCGCCAACACGCGGGCCGCCAAGGGATAGAGTTTCGCCGGCGGCGCGTCTTTCCCGGCCAGATTGGCGAGGAGATCCTTGCTCCCGCGGGTGGGCCTCCCATCGCGGGTGAGCCAAAGCCCGCAGTATTCGTTGATGATATAAGCATTCCGATTGCCCACGTTTTTGCAATCCCCGTCGGTCCAGGGCATCCCCACCGGGTCGGATATGGCCTTGGCGAGGGTCATCTTCGGGTTGAGAAAGTGGTAGGGGTGGGCTTCGCACATGTCGGTCGGAGACCCCAAGGGACTCCATCCGTTGTCCCAGGGCCGATTGGACAAATCCAAGCCGCGCACCTGCTCGATGGCAGCGCCGGTTTCGGTGGTCAAACTCTCATTTTGCGCGTCCCAAATCACGATCGACGGATGGTTCCACCGCTCCTCCATCCGGGCGGTGTATTCCCGGGCCAATTCATCCCGCTTCAGTTCTGGTGGCCAGTCTATGCGCCTGCCCCCTTCCCAGATGGGAAACTCATCATCAATCAGAATTCCCTCCTCGTCGGCGATGCGATACCACATTTCCGGCGCCTGGCAGATGGAGTAGCGCAGCGCGTTCCAGCGCATCTCCTTGAAGCGCCGGTGCAGCAGCCGCACCCAATCCTCCCGCCAGGGCAGATCGCCCCGCTCCGTGTCTTCAAAGAACCGGTATAAAGCGACGTTGCTGCCGCGCAGGAAGTAAAGCTTGCCGTTCAAATAAGCCCGGCCCGGGGTGTCGCCTTGGCGCGGCTCAAACCGGAATTCCCTCATGCCAAACCGGGTCTCAAAACTGTCCGCACCACTACTGACCTCCAACGTGTAGAGAAACGGGCTTTCCGGCGACCAAAGATGGCAATGGGCGACGGGGATGCGAACGTCGACGGTTTGGTTCGCGTCAGCCGCCAGCGACAGCAACTCGCTCTCGGTCCGTCCCACGACTTTGCCGGACTTTGCCTCACGGACAACGAACTTCAGCCGTGTGCTCGCGGGGGCTCCCGCATTGTTCACCCGCACTACCACCCGCGTTTCTTTGGTTTTTATCTCGGGCACCACCTGCACCCGTGCAATGTTCGGCGTGCCGCACAGCGTCAACTCGACGCTGTCGAACAACCCCGGGATGTAGTACTCCTTCTCGTAATCCCAGCCCGTGGGAACCGACGGCGGCAACGAAGCGCGTGAGGCGCCCACGCGGATGAGGAGTTCGTTGGTCGCGCCACCGCCGCGCAAAGCGTCCCGCACGTCATACAAATTGGCCGTAAAGCTAGCCAGGCTCTCACCGACTTTGGTTCCGTTCAGATAGACCGTCGAGCCATAGGCTGCCTTGCGCACCAGCAGCGTGACGACGGCCGGCACCTCGCCCTCGATGACAAACTCGCGCCGGTACCAGTAGGAGCGTTGCGCCAGGGCCGCATCCTCCGGCCCAAACCGGCGCTTGGTGTTTTTGAAAGTGTCCCGAGCAAAGCCCGGTTGCGCAATATCGACCAGGCCGGGCACCGGGACCTTGCGGTCGAACTGGGCCGGCCGCTGGGCCGTCTGCCCTTCCGCCAGTTGCCATGTGCCATCCAGAGAGATCGTCCGTCGCCCGGATGCCAGTGCTGCCGCCAGCACGGGCGCGGCATTGCCCGGCTGCGGGTCTGCCGCGATCAACGTTGGGAGGAGCGTCGCGCCGGCCAGCGCCGTAGTGGAAGTCTGAATAAATCGACGGCGCGTCAATCCACGGTCCGGCTGAGAAGGTCTTGGCTTATGCATTTGACATTTCCCCATTTGGTTCCGGTCCACGACTTGCTGGAGGCACTGGTCTATTCGGCGACCTTAAACTCTGTCTCCGCCGTCGCCAGCGAACTTCCTCCAACCCAAATGTCATATGTCGTCGGCTCCACGGTCTGTTTGAGTTCCACGTTGTAGAAGTTCAGCTCATTGAATCCCAGCGGAAACTCGACGTGCCTGGTCTGTCCGGGCGCAAGCGCAACGCGCGCGAAGCCCTCCAGCTCCCTCACCGGCTGTTCTACGCTCGCCACCGCGTCGCGAATGTAGAGCTGCACCACCTCGGTTCCCGCCACCCTGCCGGTGTTGGTCACGTCTACGCCCACCATGGTCACCGGCTTGTGATCGTCCAGAATCTCGTTGACAGGAACGACGGGCCGGCTCACCGTCGGCTTCGAGAAGCTGAAGGTCGTGTAGCTCAATCCCCAGCCAAACGGAAACAGCGCCGAATTCTGCTCATCTATGTATCGCGACACCAGCTTCTCTTCCCCATTTCGCGGCATGTGGCTCAGATCGCCCTGCGCCGGCATGCCAGTTGGAAGTTGAGCATAATAAAGCGGCTCCTGACCCACTGCGCGGGGAAAGCTCGCCGGCAGCTTGCCCGAAGGATTGACGCTGCCGAACAGCACATCGGCCACGGAGGGCCCTGCTTCAATGCCGGGACTCCATGCCTCCAAGATGGCAGGCACATGGGCGGCTGCCCACTTGAGCGCAAACGGACGACCGGCCAGCACCACCAGAACCACCGGCTTGCCGGTTGCCACCACCGCCTCAAGCAGCTTTTCCTGTGACCCGGTAAACCCGAGGTGAACGCGGCTTGAGGCTTCACCCTCCATCCAGCGCGTAGGCTCTCCCAGCGCCAGAATGGCAAGATCGGCTTTTTTCGCTGTCTCCGCCGCTTCGGCGATCATCTTTGCATCGTCAGGAACCGGCAGACTTTTCTCGACCTCGGCCGGCACTCCAAGACTGACCTGATCGAGCACCTTCTCGTCTTCGCCGGAAAGCAACCCGCAGCCCTTTGCGTAGAACAGCCGGGTGCCCAGCCGCGCCGCAAGCGCCGTTTTCAGCGTTACCACATCCTTAGGATCGCCCTGGTACGACCAAGCGCCGAGCATCTCAACTTGGTTGTCGGCCATGGGGCCGATCAGGGCTACTCTCCTCGCCTTGGCGCTGAGCGGCAGCAGCGCTCCAATGCCCTCGACAGGATCGTTCTTGAGCAGAACCATGGTCTCATCGGCCACCTTGCGCGCCAGCTCGCGGCGCGCAGGCGTGGCCTCGTACTTCGGTCCCGGTTGGGTATAAGGGTGGTCAAACAATCCCAGCGCAAACTTCACGCGAAGCACGCGCCTCACGGCTTCATCCACAACCGATTCCGGAATCTTCCCCGAGCGCACCTGCGCGGCGAGGGTGGGGCCATAGAGGTTGCTTTCCGTGTCCATGTCTACACCGGCTTCCAAGGCCTTGCGGGCCGCGGCCGCGCCGTTCGCGGCAATGCCGTGGTTCACCAGCTCGGCCACCGCAGCCCAATCCGCGACCACCAAACCGCCGAATCTCCACTCTTTGCGCAGGATCTCAGTAAGCGTCAACGGGTCGGCCGTGCCGGGAATGCCGTTGATTGAATTAAAGGAGCTCATCACTGTCGCCACGCCGGCATTCACCGCGGCCAGATAGGGTTTCAGATACACCTGCCGGAGCGTGATTTGGCTCATATCCGCGGCATTGTACTCGCGGCCCGCGATGACCGCGCCGTAAGCGGCAAAATGCTTCACGCAGGCCGCGACCGAGTCGGGTTTTGAAAGATCGTCTTGCTGATAGCCCCTTACCCATGCCCGCGCCATTGCTGAACCCAGGTAGGGGTCCTCGCCGTTCGACTCGACGATGCGTCCCCAGCGCGGATCGCGGGCGATATCCACCATGGGCGAGAACACCCAGTCAATGCCGTCGGCGCGAGCTTCCACTGCTCCCGTGCGCGCTACAATTTCGGCCGCCCTGGGATCCCAGCTTGCCGCCACGGCAAGCGGTATCGGGAAGACGGTGTGGTCTCCGTGGACGACGTCCAGCCCAAAGAGCAGGGGGATGTGAAGGCGCGACTCTTCCATGGCAACGTGCTGGTAGTGATTTGTCTCCTCCGCGCCCACCACATTCACCATTCCTCCCATCTGGCCCTTGGCGACCAGGTCGTCATAGGTGAGATTTGAGGCATTCAGGCCGGTCGCAAAGCCGCCCGAATATACCACTAGTTGCCCGATCTTTTCGTCGAGCGTCATCTTATTCAGGAGCGCATCAACGCGGGCATTCACTTCCGTTGAAGCGAGCTGGGCGTTGGGCGCCCAATACCGCTGGGCAACGGCCGGAAGCGAGCCGGGTGCGGTGAGCAGCAGCGACATAAGGAGCAGTCGAGATATGCAGCCAAGAGAGTGGTTCATAATGGCCTTTCCTAAATTTGGAATGCGTGTTGTGTCTTTGCAGAAATCCATTTTCTGTCGAAACTGCGGCGCAATTTTGTGGGATCATGCACTTGACAATACTGAATGAGTAAGGGACTCTTGGCATCAGCGCCGGCGCATCTACTTTTGGGTGCGGTGTGCCGGGCTTGCTCCGCTCTTCTTCGTGCTCTTCGCCGCCTCCGAATGTCTTGCCAGACGGGGTGCTTGGAGCGCCCGCTTGATGATCCGGTCGAACTCATCGGCGGGCATCCGAAATTCGTTCTTTGCACTCTGCATATTCACCTATAAACGTCCTTCCTGTGGTCGATGTCGGGCACAATCACGAGATCGCCTCGATCCACGTACAAAATCCGATAGTCACCTAAGCGTATTCGATAAACGCGTTGCCCCGATGTGGCGATGAGTCTCGTCAATGTTGCGTTTGCTGTTCCCGAAAAATCACTCCACGGTATTCGCGGCCGCCAGTCTGCCAGTTTCATGGTCGAAACGACCAGGCTCTTCGTCGCTGTGGTTTACCAGAACATGCGCTGCAAAGTGGCGCCCCGTTGCATTGTAAAGGGAGGATTCATCCGTGTTGAGGCACGCTGTATCCGATGCGTCCTCCTTCAAAAGCCGCGTGATGGCCTTGCCCGTCACGACATCGACTATGTGCGACCGAACGAGTTCATCCCTTTTGACCAAAGACACAAGCGGAGTGTTGTTCCCCTTGTAGGAGCGGCCCCTGCCGTGAATCCTACCGTCAAGGTAGGTTTCATCCGCCGCAATTGCGCCGTCAAGTTTACTCTTAGGGAACAGGTCCATCAGCGCGAAGCGGATGCGGTGACGGAGGAACCGCGCGGCGCTATAGGAACCTATCTCAAGCTGCCGCTGCAACTGGACAGCCGATACCCGAGTTTTGCTGGCGCACATCATGTAGAACCCGATCAGCCATTTGTTCAGCGGAACGTGGGAATCCTCCATGACCGTTCCGAGGCGCACTGTAAACGACAGCCGGCATTCGGCACATTTGTGCAGGCCAGGGCGAATCTTCTTTGCTCGATTCGCCTTTATGGAGTAGTGACGCTTAGCGTCTGCGTTGCCGCAATGCGGGCAATAGAGGCCTTTCGGCCAGCGGATCGCTTCAAAGTACCGAATGGCCGCCTCTTCGGTGGAAAACTGCGCCATCACCGACATAAGCGTAAGGTCTTTACCGGCTTGTCGTTTGCTCATCATGCTTTTAGAACAGGCTTAAAGTTGGTGTTGTCACGTGGATAATTCCGAATCAGGCAAACATTTGTGGGATATTCCAGTCCCAATCAGGAGGAGAAACTTACGCCGACCCATGGTCGCATCTTTCCTATTTGACCCCGGCGGCGAGCCGCTATCCGCGACCGGCCCAGCGTCCTAGCATGATGCCATCCATGCAGAAGCTTCGAGATCCGTACAACCAACACAGCTTGTCTCATGGAGCCGAGAAGAAAGAGCGGCGGAGACGACATGATCTGTCGTCTCCCCCTTCTGAGAGTCAACCCTGAGTTTTAGAACGACAGGCGCCCTCCGAGTTGCACGGTACGGCCGGAAACGGTGCTACTTCCGATTTGGCTGACGGTAGGGCCAGTGTAAACTGTGCCCGCCGTAGCACCAGCCGGCGATTCAAGGCTAACAACGCCGCTCCCACTCCCCGGCGTCGCCCAACTCGTGTGGTTGAGTGCGTTGAACGAGTCGATCCGAACCTGGAACTTGACGCCTTCCCATGGCAAGGAGAAGGTTTTGCTGCCGGAAAGGTTCACCTGATACCAGGCGGGGCCGTACAGGCTATTCCTTCTTACGTTCCCGTAGGTTCCGTTCGCGGGCTTCGTAAAGGCTGCCGGGTTAAACCACTCGTCGGCGGTCCGGTGTGCCGGCTTCCAACTGACTCCGGAATTCCAGTTCGGAAATTGTGAACTGCCCGAGGCCTGGTTATAAGTGTTGCCATCGGCCAGTACACTGAACGGACTGCCGCTAAGCGCGGCCATCGAGCCGCTAATCTGCCAGCCGCCAACCACTGCATCCGCCAGCGAACTGTTGTTCAGGAACTGCCTGCCTTTGCCAAAGGGCAGTTCATAGATCGCGAAGCCCTTGAACGCATGGCGTATATCGAAGTTGGAATTGCTGTAGTTCGCCGCGGAGTTGTTGGGCACCTGATAGGTGCCGGCGCCTGCCTGGCAGCACCATCCAGCGCTGTCAGCATCGTCCAGAAAATGCGACCAGACATAGTTGAAGCTGAAGCTCAGGCCCGAGCTCACGCGCTGTGTAATCTCGGCCTGGAGCGAGTTGTAATTGGCGACGCCGTCCACGCTCGCGGTGCTTGAGCTAAGGTTCCCAAATAGCGGGTAAGGACGATCTGCCGTGTCGTTGGCCGATAGTTTGGACTCAGGCACCGCATTGATGTCACTCGAAACGGGAAGGTTCCAACTGTGGCTACCTACGTAGGAGACCTGGGCCACTAAATTTGTGCGCAATTGTCTCTGGATGGCAAAGTTATATTCGTTCACCTTCTGGATCGGTGTGTGGTATGGGCTGTAGCCTACGCTCTGGCCATTGAGGGCGGCCGGATTATTGTTAGCCGACACATAAGGAAGCGCCGGACCCGTGCTGCAATCCAGGCCGCTTGCAGTGGTAGTGCTGCATACCGCGCCCTTTCCGTCCAGCTGCACTATTGGATAGATGCCGCTGGTCGTATCGTTGAGGTTGCCGGAGCTGGCCAGGGCGTTGCCGAGACCGACGCTGTAGTCGTCGAGGGTCATTATATGGTCGTAGACACCGAAGCCGCCGCGAACGGTGGTATTGGCCCACGGCTGCCAGGAGAATCCCACGCGCGGAAGAACCGTACTAAATACATCTGCCTGGAGGGATGACCGGCCATTGGCCTTTGTAGTGCCAAACCACAAGGCGCCCAAACCATCCGCGGGGTTGGAAACCGTCGGGTCAAAGAGCATCTCGTTGCCATGAATTTCATTCCATCCATGGCTGATATCGTAGCGGAGCCCGATATTGATGGTGAGGTTGGGGCGCATCTTGTAATCGTCCTGAACGAACATCTCCGGGTTCTTCATGCGCGCTCCGTACTCCGGCGAGACGGCAGCGTTCCAACTGTTCGCGAGACCGAGCAGGAAGTCAGCATAACCCAGTCCGGTGGTCCCGCTGTCGGGAGCTGCGCATGTACTCCCAGTCGGCGCGCTCGCCGGGCAATTGGCGCTCGAAACGCTCCAATGCTCCGTGTAGCGGCCGTCGAAACTCATTTGTCCGGCGTTGATGTTACCCCAATTTGTGTCGTCCTCACGGAAAAACAACAACTCTCCGCCAAAATGAAGGACGTTCTTGCCGCGGATCATCGTTACGACATCCGACGGATCGAAGTTACCCTGTTTGTAGTCCGAGTTGCTTGCCGGACCGATCCCCGAGTAAGGCGATGTACTGATGCTGGGAAATTGGTCGGCCTTGCCAAATTGCCAGCCGACCTTTGCGGCAAAGCCCTGATTCAAGGCGGAATCGGGGTAGTCGGAAATGGCATAGGTGTAACCCATTCTGGCTTCATTGATTATGGACGGGCTAATATTCCACACATCCGAAACCTGATAGGTGTCTTCATTTGCAAATCCGAACTGGCAACCCAGCGGGCAGGCCGTGAGGTTGCTGAGGTTAGGAGTGGGATTCCTCTGGAGCCACATGGAGAACGTAAGCCTGTTGTTCGGCGTGATGTCATAATCCAGGCGAGCAGTGTAGTTTTTAAAAGGGTTGGAATTCGCCAGCTGTGTTGACCAGTTTTGCGTAAGAACGCCGTTGCTCGGGTCTGTTTTTCCAGCCTCGAATGTTCCGAAGGATGGATGATTCGAAGGCGTCGGATAGTAGGACTGGGCGGCTTTGGCCACCGAATCGAGCATGCCGGAGGGTATCACGTTCCCGTTGCCATATTCAGACGCAAACGACTGTCTCACCGGATAGGGATTGTCCAGCGAATCGTAGGCTATGGTTTGCGTCGTTGGATCGTAGAGCGTTCTCGTAATCGATGAAAAGTCGCCGCCCATGATGTTTGGGGTCGAATCCGTGCCGTCGGTCGGAACGGTTTGAAGGCTTGTGTTGGCCGCGCCATGGTTCAGAATCTGGTCGTAGTTGAAGAAAAAGAACATCTTCTTCTTCAGGATCGGGCCGCCGATAGAGCCGCCAAAGTCGTCGTAGCGAAGAAGCGGAACTGGCGACGCCGGGCCGGAGTAGCTGTGTTGACGGGAATTGAAGAAGTCATTCCGGAGGTACTCGTAAGCGTCTCCATGGAACTTGTTGGTTCCGCTCTTGGTGATCTTGCTTACGACCAGGCCGCCGACACCATATTGCGCCGAGAACGTGGACTCGGAGATCTGCAGCTCGCCTACCGAATCCATCACTCCCACAGTGCTCACATTGTCACTATGGGCGGCGACCATCGAAACGCCATCGTTGAGGATGTTGGTGTAGGGAAGGTTCCCGTTCACGGCAGCCACCATCCCCGGATTCGTCGTCGTCGGGGCGTTCGAGGCCGAGCCCGTAGCGCCGGGCATCAGGATCATAAAGTTTGCGAAGTCCTCGTTGACCAAGGGTAATTTCGTCAGCGTTTGCGATTCCAGGGTCGTGGTCTGACTGCCCGATTCGGTCTGCAGCAGGGGCACGTCTGTTGAGACGATCACTTGTTCACTGGTCGAACCGACGTTCAGGGTTGCATCGACGGTAATGTAGCCGATATTGAGCGTGACAGGACCACGCACCAGCGTTTCGAAACCTTGTTTGGTGAAGGTGACCTTGTAGCTTCCAGGCAAAATCGATGATGTGTCGTACAGGCCATCCTGGTTGGTGACGAATTCTTTCGGTACACCGGTGTCGATATTCAGCACCGTAACCTTCACATTTGGGATCAACGCTCCCGTCTTGTCGGTAACGGTTCCCCGTATGTCGCCGGAGTTTGTGTTCTGGGCATACGCACCTCGAGTACAGCATGCCCCCAAAATGAGCAGAACCACGATTCCGCTCCAATACGACAGAAACTTCTTTCCTTTCATTCCTTCCTCCTATAGAGTTGGATTCCCTCGTCTTGCGCATAGCCTGCCCCGCAATTTTTACCGGGGTGCGTGTTAGCGTAGTGGAATCGGTTCACGACTCCAGCGCATGCCTCTGAGAGCCCCTCCTGATCGTGTTTTCAAATTGGAGGTCATTCTAGGCTGGTCAATCGAAGGGTTGATAAGCTCCTTACGGCAGAATGGTGAGGGTCTTTACCGAAAGGAGGAGTAAATTCTTATCCTGTCAGCGTTACGGCCCCCTTTCGTCTCAGTTCTTTGCGTTCTGCGGCGCAAAAAAGTAGAAAATTTGCTGAGGGTGAGGTTAAAATGGCTTCCACGAGCCGGAGAGCGGTATGAGCGTTGCATCACAGGCACACAGCAAAGAATGCCTAAGCGAAGCAGCCCAGAAAGCAATCGGCGAACAACTGGAGCGCCTTCTGGCCAGTCCGTATCTGAGCCACAGCAAGAGGTTTCCCAACTTCCTGCGTTTCGTTGTAGAACACACTCTGGCCGGGAAAGTAGACGAAATAAAGGAACGGACCCTGGGGATTGAGATATTCGGGAAGGATGCCAGCTACGACACCGCCCTTGACCCTATTGTGCGGGTGACGGCTGCGGAGATCCGCAAACGGGTGGCGCAGTACTATCAGGATTCCGCGCACGACGAAGAGCTGCGCATCACTCTGCCGTCGGGATCGTATATTCCTCAGTTTCACAGCCCGAAGGGCAGAAGCATTCATGGGCTTCCGGAGATCGCTGCGGTTCCAGCGGGCACGCCGGAGCATGTGCCAGCGCGGGCTACGCAAGCTCGCCGCTGGTGGCTGCTGGCGGCAGTTGGGGTGGCCGCTGCCGGACTGTTGGTGTGGGGCACAGTCGTGTTTTGGCAGCGGGCCAACCGCGCTGCGGTCGATTTCTTCTGGCAGCCGGTATTAAGCTCCAACGGGCCGGTATTGCTATGCGTTCCCGAACAGCCCAACAACTTCGCGGTCAATGTGCTGAACTCGGGCAATCTCCCCTATTATCAGGATGTGCCAAAGAACGCAAGAGTGCCGCCGGGGATCGGCGACCTGAGCGCAGTCATCAAAGTTGCCGGCATTCTGCAATCCGGCGGGAAGCAGTACGCGCTGAAGGGCGAAGGAGCCACGGCCCTTGACGACCTTCAGCGCGGTCCTACGGTCTTTGTGGGCGCCTACGACAACGCGTGGACAATGCGCCTGACCAATCCGCTGCATTACCGCTTTGCAAACAGTGCCGACATGATGAACGAGTGGATTGTGGACAGTACGGCACCGGACAAAACACGCTGGATGATCGACCGTGGCGCGCAAATGGCTCTCGACAATTATCGGGACTATGCGATCGTGGCGCGGTTTACCGACCCCAACACTGGCAAGCTGGCGGTGATATTGGCGGGAATCGGCCCCGGCGGCACACGCGCGGCCGGGGAGTACATCACCGATAGCGCCTATTTGACCCAGCTGATGCGCGCTGCGCAGGCGGCCGGCGATAAGAAGAACATGGAATTCGTTATAAGCACGCAGATCATCGATGGCGAGCCGGGCACTCCGAGAGTGGAAGCCAGCTACTTCTGGTAATTCCGCTCTGAGCGCGAGCAAGGGTGCCCTACACTTGACCTGCCCCCGGAAAACTCTACCAATTGAAACTGGAGTTCTCGCGCAATCTAAACGGGAGGACTGCGATGAAGGAAGAACCGAACACGGAAGGGCGGGAAAACGGTCGAAATGAAAACTGGCTCCTCAGGTAGGACTCGAACCTACAACCCTTCGGTTAACAGCCGAATGCTCTGCCATTGAGCTACTGAGGAGTGTCTTGGCACTGAATTCTACACTCCCTAAGTTAACAGAGCCCGCGGAGCGCGTCAAAAGTCCTGCCGCCCTCCAGCCGGGCAAAACCCTCCATGGGAACGCAACCGTCCACGTGCCCGGAACGATACCATGAGGAAGAACAGCCAGGAGGCTCAATGTCCCGGATTTCCCGCCTCGACCGCAGCGAAGTGACGCCCGGCATCGCGGCTCTCTTCGACAAGGTATACGCACAGCGCGGAAATGTCCCCAATATGTTTCGCGCGATGGCTCATCGCCCCGAGATCTTCTCCACCATGCAGGCGCATTTCGCCGCGGTGCTCTCCACCGGCTCGGTCCCAACGAAACTGAAGGAATTGATCGTCGTCCGCACAAGCCAGGTCAACAAGACGCCCTATTGCCTTGCCAGTCACACCATTCTCGCCCGCAATCTGGGCTGGACTGACGATCAGCTAGCCCATCTCGCCGAATGGCCCCGCCGCGACGACTTCACTCCCGCCGAAAAAGCCGCCCTGCGCCTTGCTGAAACCGTTACGCGCGACTCCAACGCCGTCAGCGACGAGCAATTTGCCGAATTGCGCGGCTTCTACTCCGAGGGTGAAATCGTCGAGCTACTCTGCGCCATCGGCCTCTTCAACTACTTCAATCGCTTCAACAACGCTCTCCGGATGGAACCGACCAGACCCGGAGAGGGCGGCCCGCCGCAACCCGCACCTGCAGCCGAGGCCGCGGCTGCGCGGTGACGCCTTCCGTGCTTTCGCTGCCCCATCCGTTTCGCGTCTTTTGCGAATAGGGTGGGAAGCCGCCACATTTTCTTTTAGAAGCGATTTGACCCAAGCCCAAGGAGTTCCCTGCAAGCATGAAGCTTTCATTGCCCCCAAGAACGTTCGACGCCTACCTCTTCGACTGCGACGGCACCGTCGTCGACTCGATGCCCCTCCATCACATCGCCTGGAAACAGGCGCTCGGCGAGTGGGGATGTGCCTTTAACGAGGAACTCTTCTACTCGTGGGGCGGCAAGCCTCCCGTGGAAATCATCGCCACGTTGAATCGGATGCAGAAACTCAGCATGCCCGTCGAGGCCGTTGCCGTGCGCAAAGAAAATCTCTATTACGAGCTTCTCCCCCAGCTCAAGCCGGTACCGGAGGTTCTGGAGCACATCGACGCCCAGCAGGGACACATCCCCTTCGCCGTGGTCTCAGGCAGCACCCGTGAGTCCGTCGTCAAGTCGCTCACTGCTGTCGGCCTTCTCGACCGCTTCGCCGTCCTCGTCGGCTCTGAGGACTACGCCCGCTCCAAGCCAGCGCCCGACGCTTTCCTCACCGCCGCCGCGCGCCTCGGCATCGCGCCTGAAAATTGCCTGGTCTTTGAAGACACCGACGTGGGCATCCAGGGCGCAACCGCAGCCGGGATGGCTTCGGTCCGCGTTCCGCCGCCCCTCGAGCGCAATGGAACCGGGCCCTCCGCGGCTCCGTAGACAGCTCAGCAACACGTCAGGAGACGGTGGGCGAATAGCACAGGCCGTGCGCGCGCTGCGCGAGTTATTCAGTTGGCGGCGCAAGCTGATTCACGGCTGCTTCGATGGCGCGTTCAAGGTGAACGCCGCGCGAGCCTTTGACAAGAACGACGTCGCCGGGACGCAGATTCTGCGCCAGCCACTGGCCGGCAGTTTCGGCGTCACGAAGAAACACTGCGGGGACTCCGCCGGCGCAGGCTGCCGTAGCCAGGTGTTCCGCGTTGCCCTGAACGGCCACCACGAGATCGAGGCCGGCCTCGGCGGCGGCGCGGCCGCAGTCAATGTGCAGCGCGGGGCCATGCTCGCCCATCTCGAGCATTTCACCGGCCACGAGGATGCGGCGGCCTTTTGCGGGGCGCGCGGCCAAGGTGCGGATCATGGAACGCAGCGCTTCGGGGTTGGAGTTGTAGCTGTCGTTCAGAATGGTTACACCGGCGATTTCAGTGACCTGGCCGCGCTTATCGCCGGCAGTGAGCGCAGAGATGGCGGCTATGGCGGCATCGAGTTCCACGCCCGCCTCGAGCGCGACGGCGAGACCGGCGATGGCGTTGGATGCATTGTGCGCGCCAAGCAGATGCAGTGTGAAGTTGCCTTCGCGACGGCCAGCCCTGTAGCGGACGTGAAGCCCATCGGAATCTTCGACGGCAGAGAGGATTTGCGGGTCGGCGCAGGGACCGCTGCCGAAGTAGACAACGCGGCCGGGAAAGTCGCGGCCAAACAGCGCCGCATAGGCGTCGTCGCCATTGAGGAAGGCGACGCCGCTCGAGGGCAGCGCGGCGACCAGCTCGAACTTGGCGCGGGCTATTCCCGCCTGGCCTTCAGGGAAATACTCGATATGCGCCGTGCCGACGTTGGTGATGACGCCCCAGTCGGGCGCGGCGATGCGCGCCAGCGCAGCGATCTCGCCGGAGTGATTCATGCCCATCTCCACCACGGCGAATTCGTGCTCCGGCATAAGGCGCAGCAGTTGCAGGGGCAGGCCGAAATTGTTGTTCAGATTGCCCCGGGATTTGAGCACGCGGAACTTTGCGCCCAGCGCAACGGCCGCGGCGTCCTTGGTGGTGGTTTTACCGGCTGAGCCGGTGATGGCCACCACGCGGCGGCCCCACTGGCGGCGCACATGCGAAGCCAGCGTTTGCAGTGCGAGGAGTGGGTCTTCCGCGATGAGAAGCGGATGGGCCAGCGCGACATCGGGCAGGGAAGCGGCGCGCGCGCGCGCGACGACTGCGGCCAGGGCTCCGCGCTCAAAAGCGGCGGAAACAAAATCATGGCCGTCGTGGCGCTCGCCGCGGACGGCGAAGAAGAGCTCGCCGGGCGCGATGGTGCGCGAATCGATGGAATAGCCGGTAGCCACCAGCGCGCCTGCGTTGGACACACTGGCCGGCGCCTCGAGCACGGCTCCGGCGCCCATCGCAACCTCGGCTAGCGTTAGATTCATTGCCCTTCACCATAGCCCAATTGGGCCAGCATGGAAAGCGCAACCTCGGAATCGTCAAAAGGGATCGTGCGGCCCGCGAGAATTTGTTCCTTTTCGTGTCCCTTGCCGGCAATCAGAACCACGTCGCCGGGAGCGGCTGCCTCAAGCGCCTGCCGAATCGCCGCTGCGCGATCCACCTCAACGGTATATTTGGCGCCGCTGGACTGCAATCCGGGTTCAATCTCGGCCAAAATCGCCGCCGGATCCTCGGAGCGGGGATTGTCGCTTGTGGCCACGACGAAATCGCTGCCTTCGCCGGCGGCCTGGCCCATTTTGGGGCGCTTGGTGCGGTCGCGATCGCCTCCGCAACCGAAGAGAGTGATAACGCGCGCGCCGGATTTCGCGGTCATCTTGCGGGCCAGCGCGGTAAGGTTGCGCAGCGCGTCGTCGGTGTGCGCGTAGTCGACGATGACCGTGAAGGGCTGGCCCGCATCGACAGGCTGAAAGCGGCCGGGGACGGGCTTGAGCGCGGGAACAGCGGCGGCGAGCTGGGAAAACGAGACGCCGCGCGCGTGGGCCGCGGTGAAGGCCGCGAGCAGATTGAGGATGTTGACTTCGCCCGCCAGATGCGAGGTGACTTGGGCTGCGCCCGCGGGCGTTTCTAGCTCGATGATTGCTCCAGAGGGCGTGAGCATGTGGCTGGCGGCGCGCCAATCGCCATTTCCGGTGCCGCCAATTCCATACGTCTGGATCTCCGCGCCGGCTGCGCGTGCGGTAGCAGCCAATTCTTCGGCGCGCGGGTCGTGAATGTTGATGACGGCGACGCGCGGGGGCGGATAGACCGTCCCGTCGAAGAGCAGGCGCTTGGCGGCGAAGTAGTTCTCCATCGTCTGGTGGTAATCGAGGTGGTCGCGGGTCAGGTTGGTAAAGACGGCGACGTCAAATGTAATTCCGATCATGCGGCCTTGATCGAGCGCGTGACTCGAAACCTCAGTGACCAGCTCGGTAGCGCCGCGGTTCACGCCCTCGGCCATCAACTCGAAGAGATCGCGGGACTCAGGCGTGGTGTGAAGGGAGGGGCGGGTTTCGCCGGCAACGTGGCACTCGATGGTTCCGATGAGGACGCTCCTGCGGCGCACGGAGTTCAGAAGCGTCTCGGTCAGAAAGGCGGTCGTAGTTTTGCCGTTGGTGCCCGTGATGCCGGTAGCGGCGAGCTTGCGTTCGGGGTGGCCAAAGAAAGCCGCGGAAGCATGGGCGAGCGCGCGGCGGCCGTGCTCGACGTGAAGAACGGGTACTGCGGGCTGGTAGACAGTGAGATGGTCGAAGGTCTGCGCGGAGTCGGTGATAATGCCGAGGACGCCCGCAGCGATGGCCTTCTCGACGTAGCGATTGCCGTCGGTCGAGCCGCCCTTCATGGCGACGAAGACCGAGCCAGACCGGACGCGGCGCGAGTCATATTCGATGCCGGTAATAGGCGCGGCAGAGCTGCCTGTCGAGCCGACGGCAGTGATTTCGGTAACGAGACCGTTCCAGTTCATCTCGGCTTTGATTGTAGATTGCGGAGGAGGTGCGGATGGCGTCGAATAGTAAAGAGGACGGCGTCGAGCAGGAGAGCTGACGTGCGGGTCAGGGATAGTTTCCGATGAATTCGTCGATACCATCCATCAGAACCTTCCGGCCGCCGTCGATTGCAGCGGTATGCTCCGCCGTTTCAAGAAAGGCTGAGAGAGCGTCCTTCATCAACTCGTACTGTGCGCTGGCTTTGCCCTCGGTGGCGAAGAAGCGCGTGTGCAGCATCCAACCATAAATGCCGCAGGTGATGGCAAATGGCGCCACGCTGGCGGCGCGCTCGAGAGTGATGCGTGCGCCGAGGACGTGTTCCTCGTCACGCAGGATGATGCCCTGCTCGGAGCCCGGCTGACCGAGGGTTGCGCCCTCCTCGAAAGAGCGCCACAAGATTTCTTTCATAACATAAAATTATGGTGGTTCCGGCTTCCCTTTGTGAAGAAAAGCACGCCGCACCGGTGGCGGATTGCCCGCGAGAATTCGCCCTTAGAAATCATGTTGCGGAGTCATTGGCATCCGGGGCCGGTTACCGTTAGGTACACCAATGGACTCTGCCGGCAAGGCCGAGAGAGTTACCCCCGATGAGACGGCCCAGAAATGTCTGATTGACGGGTCTACCGGACTCTGATAAAGCAATAGAATGATTCCCTGTAAGGCAAGAGTCGTAGCCGCCGGTGTGCTTGTGTCGCTGGCGCAATGGGCCCTGTCCGGATGCGCGTGGGAAGGGGATTCTGGCGACGGCGGAGGAGTAGTTGTCACCTCGACTCGTGGCAGCGCCAACGATTTTCCATTCCCGGGTGGGATTGGCGTTTCATCTGATTTAGGAGCCACGGAAGGTGTGGCGACCGACCCCGACGACAACGTCTACGTAAGTTCCCAGGAAGTGCTGACCGCTTATAACAAGAAATGGCGGGTACTTTGGAGCAATACCAACCCGCTTGCCGGCATGCCTTCGGCAGTGGATCATTTGGGTGACATCGAATACGGCAACGGGTACATCTATGCGCCGGCTGAAGCGTGGAGCAGTTGCGGCAGCTTTACCCCCGTGCTGCTCGCGGTGTACGACGCCCGCACAGGGCAACAGGTCACATGGAGCAATATAACCGCGGACGGACATGAAGCCAGCGCAGTAGCGGTGGTTCCAGGCTCAAATCAATTGGTTGTGACGAGTTTTTGTCCTAACCAAAACGGCAATACCACGCTGTGGAATTATGACCTGAACGCGTTGACTACGAACCCGTCCGGCAGCACGATGACCTATAGCAGTACAACCACGCTCTCGAGCGCGATTTCAGAGATCCAGGGAATCAGTTGGAATGCCGCAGCCAATCAGTTCGCGATTTCAACGGACATGGACGGGACCGCTGGGAGCCTGTGGCTTGTCACTCCGGCGGGAACGGTCAGCGGCCCGATCTACATTGTGCCGGCCTCGGTGGGGACCGAGCTGGAAGGCGTGGACTATATATCAGGGGATCTGTATTTCCTTGAAAGCGGGTACGTTTACGGTGTCGGAGCCGTGCCGGCCACACCGGTTATCAATCTAGCGCCCGGTACTTATTGCGCGACGCAGGCGGTAACCATCACTGACGCTACTACGGATGCGGTCATCTACTACACCACAGACGGCACAATGCCGACCACTAGCTCAACGGTTTACGCCGGAGCGATCACGGTTTCGGCGAGCGAAACAATCAAGGCAATCGCGATGGCCGGCGGCTTAGCCACCAGCGCCCAGTCGACGGCAACTTACACGATCAACACGTCAGGCTGCCCGGCGGTGGTCAAGGGCCACTGACGATTCGGTTCCTGGATTACGTGCAGGATCGCTTTTGAAGCGCCAAAACCTTTATCGTTTCGGAACGCACAATACAATCAGCGACCGCAGCGGACAGCGATCTTGGTACCGGGAGGCACCATAGTGCCGGGGACAGGCGCCTGCTCGCGGGCTGTGCCGCTGCCGACGATTTCCGCTTCCAGGCCGGCGTTTCCCGCCTGCTCGATGACCTGGCGTACCGAAAGGCCGATAAAGGATGGGACACGCAGTTGGCCGGTCTCAGTGATTACGACGCGATCCGCGGGCGATGAGGAGTTGGCTCTGGTTGGTTGCGCGGAGGTTTGGGCAGGTGCGGTGGGGGAGGGCTCGGGTGCGGCGCCGGTTTTGGAATTCTTAGATGAGTTCGCGGCCTGAACGGATGACGGCGTAGCAGCTGAGACTGCTTTGGCCGATGAAGCGGGCGCGGCGCGCAGCGGATCGTCGCTGGGCAGATCGTTGGCGGCTTCGTAGAGGGCTTGAACGTCTTCGCCCTGCGACGCGGCGTCGTCTTCGGTAACAGGAGGCTCTTTTTTGGAGGCCGGGGATGCGGGGCGCAGATCGATGTCGTGCGGAACGCCAAGATACTCGAGGACCTGCTGCGCCACCTCAGCGAATACTGGCGCGGAGACCTCGGCGCCGTAGTACTCGCCCTTGGGGGAATCGATCACCACTGCAACAGAGATAGCCGGATCGTTAACCGGGGCGAAGCCCGCGAACGAGGCGATGTGCAAGGTCTTCGAGTAAGTGTGCGTGGCGGGATCGATCTTCTGCGCGGTGCCGGTTTTGCCGCCGGAGGAGTAGCCGTCGAGCTGAGCCTGCTTGCCGGTCCCGAAGAGTACGACGCCCTCCATCATCTTGCGCATCTCGGCCGCGGCGAGCGTGCTGATGACACGGTGCGCGCCCGGCGGGAGGGGATCGGGTAGATCTTCGCCTGTTTTCACCGGGGAAGCCTGAAGCGGCGTTTGCGACCCTTGCTGCGTGTCAGGCTTTTGGTCGGTGTTCGTGGCGGGGGCTGGCTGATCGAACAAGAGGATGTGCGGGGGTAGATACACGCCGCCGTTGGCGATGGTGGAAACCATAGTGACCAGTTGCAGCGGGGTGACGGCAACCTCCTGACCGATAGCGATGGATCCGATGGACGAGGGGCCCCAGCGATTGACAGGACGGAGGAGGCCGCGCGTCTCGCCGGGCAGCTCGACGCTCGATCGCGAGCCGAAGCCGAAGCCGCGGATGTATTGATAGAAGCGGTTGGGACCGACCTTGAGCGCCAGCTTGACGGCGGCCACGTCACTGGAGCGGGCGAGGGCCGTGGCGACGGTGACCTTGCCGAGGCCGCGATCGCTCCTGTCGTCGTGAATCACGCGGCCGGCGAGCGTGATTTGGCCGCCCTGGCAGTCGATCGTGTCGTCCGGCGTGGCGGCCTTCGCGTCGATCGCGGCAGAGTAGGTAACCAGCTTGAAAGTGGAACCGGGTTCGTAGACATCGCTGACGGCGTGGTCGCGAAGCAAATCGGGCGTGGTATGGCGAAACTGGTTGGGGTTGAAGGTGGGACGGATGGCGAGAGCGAGGATCTGGCCTGTGTGCACGTCCTGCACCACGACCGTGCCGTTGGCCGCCTGCGTCTTCTGCATGGCGTGATCGAGCGCGCGCTCGGCCAGGAACTGGATGTTCTCGTCGATGGTGACGACGAGGTTGCGGCCTGGTTCGGGTTCGTGCTCGCTTGAGCCCAGAACCTTGCGGTGCGCATCCATGGCCGTGTCCATGAGGCCGGGGCGGCCATGGAGATCGCTGTCGAATTTTTCTTCCAGGCCGCCGAGCCCGTTGTCGTCGACTCCTACGTAACCCAGCACCTGGGCGGCGATCTCGTTGTCGGGATAGAATCGCTGAAACTCCTTCTGGAAATAGATGCCCTTCATGTTGAGGGCTTTGACGCTGGCTGCTACCCGCGGCGTGACGCGGCGCGCGATCCAGGCAAAGTTGTGGCCATCGTTGAGGCGCTCGGCGATCTGTTGTTCGCTTGTGAGCCCATCGTCGGGGTCGGTGTGGACGAGCGTAGCAAGCGTGCGCGCGGCAGCTTGCTTGTCGGCTATCTGGCTGGGGTCGGCGTAGATGGAATCGATCAGGACGGTCATGGCCAGCTCGCGCAGGTTGCGGTCATAGAGAATGCCGCGGCGCGGAGCTACTTCAAAAGTGCGCTGCTGCTGCTTTGCAGCGCGTTCGACGAAGTCCTGATGGCGCACGATCTGGAGCCAGAAGAGGCGCGTGGCGATGGCGCACGCCCAGAGGGAAAAAAAGAGGCAGATGATGAAGAAGCGAGCCCGCTTGAGGGGTGCGCCCTTGGGCGTTTGGGAACGGCTGCGAATGGCTTGGACGGTTGCCGACATCTCGACTGAGTCCAGTGGGGTGGATTACTGCGCAGTGGGTGCCTGAGATGTTACCTGGGCAAGCGTGGGAGCGACAGAGGCGGGGCGGGCATCGGAGTGAACCACCTGGCCGGGCTGCGGCTCGGTGAGCCCAAGCTGGCGAGCCATCTGATCGATTCGTCCGGGCTGCGTGAGCTCGGCCTCGGTGAGACGCAACTGGCGATTCTCCTCCCGCAATTGATCGAGCGTTTGCTTTTCGCTCTCTACGCGGTAGCTGCTCTCGATGGCGTAGAAATGCTGGAGGCCGTAGATCATGATGAGTGAGAAGAGCATGGCGACGGCGACGGAAAAAACGCGCATCTCGCGAGCGCGTACAGGGTCGGCGGCCTTTACCAGGCGCGAGTTGTCGAAATGCTTGACGAAAAAGAACTCAGGTGTGCGCACGCGGCGACGGCGCGGCGCCTGCTGCACCATCAATTCGGCGTTGTGCTCGGCGATCCGCGCGCCCCAACCGCGGCCGGTCTCGAAATAAGTTGTTGCACATGCCGCCATTCTTGTTCTCCTTGCCCCTCGGTTTATTGCCGTTCCGCGGCTCTGAGCTTTGCGCTGCGCGAACGCGGGTTACTGTGGATCTCGTTTTCGTCTGCAGTTACGGGCTTTCTGGTCAAAACCTTCCAGATTCCCCGCTGCGCGCCCTCCCGGATGCTGTCTTTCGCAATGCGATCTTCAAGAGAATGAAAGCTGATAACGACGAGCCGTGCGCAGGGCTTAAGCAAGTGTGGTGCGGCCTCATGCAAAGCCCGGATTTCGTCCAATTCCTGATTAACGAAGATACGCAGCGCCTGAAAAGTTCGGGTAGCCGGGTGAATATGTTTCATTGGCGGGACGACCGATGCTACGATCCGTGCAAGCTGCCCGGTGGTAGTGATCGGCCGCCCCCGCACAATGGCTCTGGCGACTGTCCGCGACCTCCTTTCCTCACCGTATTCGTAAATGAGATTTGCCAGCTCGCGCTCGCTCGTCTCATTCACCACTTGTTCGGCGGTTGGGCCGGATCGCGTATCCATTCGCATATCCAGCGGCCCGTCCGCCTGAAAACTAAACCCTCTGCGCGCCTCGTCGAATTGCAGGCTGCTCACGCCGAAGTCGGCGAGCAATCCATCCGTCGAGGCCGGCGCTACGTGCTCGGCGATGCGGCTAAAGGCTTCGCCGATCAAAGTCACTTTCGGCGCCTGGCTGCCCAGTTCATCGCAAACCCTCGCAAGGCGGGCACGTGCTAACTCAAGCGCCTCGGGATCGCGGTCAAAACCGATCAGGTGACCCGCCGATCCCAGTTGCCTGGCGATGCCTTCCGCATGTCCCGCCAGGCCCAGCGTGCAGTCGACGATGGTTGCGCCCGGCCGCACGCGGAGAAAATCCAAAGCTTCCTGAAAAAGAACCGGCACATGGCGTACTTTTTGCTCCGTCATGCGCGCCCCCTAAGGGCGTCAACCATTCGTCTGCGGCTTCATGATGTTGGCCAACTTCTCGAAATCCTCGTCGGTCATCGGGCTTGCCGCTAACTGCTGCTCGAAGTTTGTCTGGTTCACGACTTCGAGGTAATTCCCCTTGCCGAGAACAACCACCTCGGCATCCAGAACCGCTTTGCCGCGCAGGATCTGCGGCAGGAGCACACGCCCCTGGGTATCCACCTCGGCCTGCTGGCCGTAATAGCTGGTCTGGTTGATGTACTTATTGACTGCGCCGTTCAAAGTACCGAACTCCATCAACCGCGCTTCGCGTTTTTCCCACTCCGGCAACGGCCAAATCTCCGCGCATTTCCCGCTGGCGCTGGTGATGTAGAACTGGGCGACGTGCTGAGCATCGAGGAGCTGCTTGAAGGCAGCCGGAAGCTTGAGCCGTCCCTTTTCATCGACCTTCGCCGGATGGTTGCCGCGAAACATTTGCTTGCCCTATCCCCGTCCGCGACAAACCACATTTCCACGCCGCGGCCCAATCAACGATCGATTCGACTCCGTCCGGGTTAGCCAGGCTGGTTCCCCAGCCGGATTGGCGCCCGGAAACCCATTGCCAAGGGGGAAACCGGAGTAAACTTTGAGATGAAAGCTGTTGAGCGGCTCCAGTAGACTCCACTCGACTCCAGAAATTCCCACCTCTCGGTCGATAGTATCCCTGTTCTCACATTTCGCAAAGAAAAAAATCGGTGGAAAGCTAAGGAAAACCAGGCTCTCCGCGGGAACATCGACTAATAGAAGAGAAAAATCTTAGCACCACAAGATATGGGGTTAACCGCTTTGATTCCCCGGCTGGACAGGTGGGGAAAGGTGTGTTAGGGGAAGAAAAGGCGAAAGAGACAGGGACCAAGGGACCAAGGGAACAAGGGAACAGGGACCAAGGGACCAAGGGAACAGGGAACAGGGGCGAGGAGGAGCTTCTAGCTTCTAGCTCCTAGCTCCTAGTTAACAGATGGGCGGGAGGCGTAGACCGGCAGGTCGAATTTCGAGGGCAAAAACTGACGGATTGCGGCCTCGCGGAAAAGTGCACCTGCAGGTGGAGCAATCCAGAGAATTTGTGACGCGCAGGTCTACGATTTCAAGTGAAATCGTCGAATCAGCGGTGTTGCGAAGGGTGGTTTCGCCCCCGTGGAGGCAGGGTTCCAAGGGCGCTCTGCGGAGGCGTCGGTGCAGAGCCAGAGTTTTATGGGCGTGTTTTCAGTGGCTTACGGGGGGAATGAGACAGGCGGGGTTAGCGGAGCTAGCGGGCCGGCGGGTCAGCGGGCAGCGGGGCGAAAGCTAGCTTCAAGCTGCCGGTTTCTCTTGCTTGGATCCTAATTTGGGGACAGGCGCGTCCTAGTGGTGACATGGGCGTTTTTCGGGACGAATCCGCTACGGTTCACATATCTGGTGTTCCGATTCTGCTGAAGAACGCACCAAGGCGCTGCACCAGTGAAGGCAGAAAATCATAGCTTATCGATGCGAAGCGCAGCTTCTTGAGATCCTTATACTCTTCGGACTCCAGATAGATTGATCTAATCCTGTCGAATCGTACGAACCACGGTCCCAGAGACTTTCCCCGCTCCAGGGTCATGGCCGGGATAAAGTGCTGTACTTCTTTGCGGTCATGCTGCTTCCACTGTTTGATCGTGCCCTGGTTTGCCGGGGTATTAGCTTCGGACAGGCGTTTCCACTCTTTGGATATGTCCATGCAAGCGGCCAGTTGCAGGGTGTTCGTCTTACCGGGGTGCGCGGCATCACAGCGAGGCGTGATGATTACTTCGATTTCGCTAGATGAATTGAGTATGAGGTCGCCGGTAGATATCTCACTGTTGGGAATCGGCGGGACATAATAATGCTCTTCGGGGTGGACTTTTTCGCTCCTTTGGAGCAACTGGGTGTACACATGCGAAACGAGGTGGCGCGCAAGTGGCAGCTCTACATTTTTCGATCCGTCGACGATCTGGTGCCACTGCTGCCATCGGGGCCAGATGGAGCGATGGAATGTTAGGGCCATATCATTACCGATGATCTTGCCGGCCTTGCGGACTGCGAGAATGATTTCGCTCTGCCTCGCGAGCCATTTGAACGCTACATCAAGACCATCGCCCTTATCGAGGATCTCTATGTTTTGAGAATCGAATTTTTCCACCTCAGCGCGCTGCCCGGTGAAAACTGCCACGGCTGCCATTTCGCCAGCTGCAAGTGTCCGGACAACATCGTTCCCGTCGTCGTTGTGGCCTTGCCCAGTACCTTCAAGCTTGAGCCTCAGGTCAACTACGGCCGCGTCAAACCGACGTGTCTGAATCATCCTTTCAGCAGTGAGTTTCGAGTCGGCGAACGTAACCTCAATTTCAAATGGTTTGTCTTTGCCGACGTTGTGCCGCTCAACTTCTTTTTCCCACTCCCGCACTTCGGTTTTGTCATCCTCTACTACGAGTAAACTTACGTATTCCACCAAAGCATTACCCTCTCTTAATCCTCAGGTCTTGGAATCTGAATCACAAATGTGGTCTCCGGGGAATCCTGGTCAAAAGTGACATCGCCTTTACTGCGTCGCATCGCCTCACGGGAAATTGCGAGTCCCAGCCCTGTCCCGGAACTCTTCAGGGTGAAGCCCGCCTCAAAGAGCCGTTCGACATACGAGGGGGAAATGAGAGGGCCATTGTTGCTGAGAACGATCCTGATGTACTTCTTAGTCGCGGTCACGTCGATGCGCATTTTCCTCGGCTGGTCACCGGTCGCAAGCCAGAAGGTTGCGTTATCGATGATATTCATCAAAGCTGCCTGGATATCTTCTTCGTATCCGTAGGCCACCAGCGTGCTCTCGCATTCGACGCCAAGTAGGATGGCGGCATTGGAGATGGTTTCTTCGAAAAGGCCCAACGATCTTTGAATAACCTGGCACACCGAGAATTTTGCGGGGCGCCCGCGTTTGCGGCCCGATATTGGGTCCAATTTCTTAAAGAGTTTGCCTAAATCACGCACGCCATCTTGAACTACCTGGGCGTTTTCGGGAAACTGGCGACGGTACACCACTCCTCGCTCCGAATGCTCCATCAGCCAATCCCTTCCGTCCAGGATGGCCTTGGCAGAGGTAGCGACGGGGTTTAAGAATCGTCGCCCTTCATGGACTACCTCCGCCAGAACGAGCCCCAATGCGGCGCGGGACTGAAGTATCTGCTGGTACTGGTCGATCTGTTTCAGTTCCTCTGCGAGTTCGGCAGAATCCTGGTTGATGGCTTCCTCAACTTTTTCGCGGTGCGGATGCGGCAAAGTCTTTGCGACCTGTGCTACGCGGCGAAGGCTGGCAGCCTGTCTCAGGTTCTCAAGGTTCCCCGGAAGAGCCCGGCTTATCCCGGCCTTTTTCCTGAAATCAAAGCGACGCTCCTCCGCATGGAGGAGCACGTTCTGGATCAGCGATTTGAGCCTTTCAAATGAACCGTTGTGCTCCAGGCCCTCTCTGCTGCTTCGCTCGATGAGGCCGGAGGATTCCTCGTCGCCTACCTGAACCAGCCCTGACACCTGGGAGATACCGAGCTTTTTCGATGGGTCATTTACTCTTTGCCTTTCAAGTTCCAGCCAGTCGTTTTCCGGTTCCCCATAGGGTCTAATCCGGAAGTCCTTCCTGAAGATGGAAATGCCTGCATTCTCCGTGAGAATGCGGCGTGCATTCAACAGTCCGATGCGATCCAAGTTCAATCCCATTCGGGCGAACAGGCCTCTAATCGCGTCAGTTTCCCTGTCGTAAATATTGATCCGCAGGTGGAAAGCTCCGCAGTTGTCCTCCTCGGGCTTCAACGGCAAAGCCGCGACAGCGAGGGGCTGCGAGCGCGCATCTCCGCGTTGGGTCACGAATGTGCCAGTGAAGTTTCCGTTGCTGTCGAAATCGCCGGACAACGAATAATCCGCCTGCTCCTGAAGGCCAAATGGTCGGATGAGGAGAGGATCCTCCTCGCCAGTATCATCTGTTGTGCCCGAGGTCAGATTGCTTCGAGACAGCAACTCTTGCCCATCGAAGCCATGGCTTTCGAGAGTGAATGCGGTGATGTCGAGTCTTATCGAAAAGTTTTCCTCGCGCGTCTTTACGGGGGATGCCAATCTTCTCAACTCACGAATGAGCGACTCCAGTGCCTTCTCTGTCCACTGATCCCGGAGATCACTAATGTAGATATCCACCCCAGGAAGGGCCTTGCTCTTCGGCGTAAGCTTCGTTTCTTCGACTGGGATGTCGATTTCGTCCAGATATTTCTCGGCTGTGAACCAGTTCCAGTCGATATCTACGGTAACGAGAGATCGGGAATCTCCGCTGCAGTGCGTGCTTTCGAGTCTGGTGAACCGGCCTAGCCGCGCTGCAGCGAATCTTCCGATCCCTTTCTCCCCCAGCATCGGGCGTCCACCGGGACTCGTTCGCCGTTGCAGCTTGTCGTCTGTCGCGGGTTCGAACCAGCGTCCGATGATTTCGGATTTGGACATGCCGTGTCCTTCATCGGATACCAGGATCGTACCTCCCGGTGTCTCGGGCCCGCGCGGAAGGATCGTGATATTGGCGACTGCGGAATCCGCGTCAAAGGAGTTCTTGACCAGTTCGATCAAGGCGGCTTCGGGGCCGCTGATCAGCCTGTCGCCAATCGTTCGGATAATGCGCGCGCGGGGACGCAGTTTGGGCAAAAGCGGCTCCTATCTTGGGCATTGGTATTTTAATTGATTCACTCGTTCGCGGGTAGAGCGCCCCCCTCGCGCTGAGAGATTCTCGAAACGAGCGCCCGCATTACGGGCGGGCAAACTGCGTTCCCCAACAGCTTGACTTTATCCCGTCTCGTTCCATCAGGAAACCGATACCATCTGGGAAAACCCATCGCTCTCCGCAACTCGCTCGGCTGCAACATCCGCATGGTGTGGCCGTCCCGCGACGGCTGTACGAGGGCGAACCGGTCTACGGTCGTGATCGTCCTCAGCGGTTGGTCGAGCGACTGCCATCCGCCCGAACCGTCGGTGCCATAGTAGACAAGCAGGAATGGGGTCCCTGCTCCCAGTCTTTCCAGTGCGCGCGATGCGCGATCGAGAGTCCTGCGCGCCCTCCGGGTGCTGAAGAGCGGGGTGGTCGGCCATGTTCCGTCCCGATCAAGTACGGTCATAGCGGCCTTTTCTGTCCGAGTTGGCAGATTTTCCAGAAACACATCTCCGTTGAGCGATGCAACCATGAAGAGCCTGCGTCGGCGTTGAGGGACCCCAAATGCGGCTGAGTCCAGCACTTTTACCTTGATTTTGTAGCCGATGTCCTGAAGTGCCGCTTTCAATTCCGGAAAGCGCTTCCAAGGCCGCATGTGTACAACATTCTCCAGGATTATCCAAGTGGGCCGCAGCACGCGCGCGAACCGAATGACTTCCAAGGCGGTGTTCTTGCTCTCTTCGGAACGGGGAGCGCTCCCTTTGGCGCACGAGTGGTTCGTGCATTCCGGAGAGGCCAGCAGCAGGTCGATGCGGCCTAAATCGCTCTTGACCGCGCGTGGGGAGAGTTCACGGAGGTCACATTCGTAAAGGAGGGCGTTGGGGAAGTTCACCCTGAACGCGGCGGCTGGGTAGGGATCCATCTCTGCGCCGCCGACGATCTCTAGGCCCGCCATCGACGCACCCAGGCTGCTCCCGCCGCCGCCCGAGAAGAGGTCGAACACCCTGAATGGAAGGACTAGCTGCTCCCTGTTTCTCAATGTTCAACCAGGTTACCAGGTTCCACCCGAAACTAGCTAGAAGATAATTGAACCATGGTACCTGATCGGTTCAGTCCTGCGATTCGAAGCGCCATGATGTCGGGGATTCAGGGCAAGAACACGGAACCCGAGCTAGCCATCCGGACGAGGCTTTGGAAGCAAGGCCTGCGTTATCGCGTACATCCGAAAATGATTGGACGACCGGATCTTGCGTTCTTAGGTGCCAAAGTCGCGGTTTTCGTTGACGGTTGCTTTTGGCATGGGTGTCCCGAGCATTACCAAGCGCCAAGATCGAATAGCGCCTTCTGGAAGAATAAGTTGGCAGCGAACC
>JBEKXX010000022.1:0-31283 GCA_049511595.1 Occallatibacter sp.
CGACTCCACACCGTGGTTCGGGCATTCTGGTGATAGTCCATCTGGTCTCCTGCATTCCTGAGTCTTCACAAACCCAGCTTTACAGGTCACGATCAGATGGACAACCTATTGAAACCTCACAAGTAGGGAACAGGGAATAGGCCGGAGACCGCGAAATGCACAAGCGAAAGGCGTATATTTGGCGAAGAGGAATCAAGATGGAAGTCTCAATTGTTGTGTTTGCGATCGTCGCCATTGGCCTCTTCCTTCTGGGGTATTTTATTGGGCAACGTCCAGGCCGCTCGGGTACGCAAATGCTGCTCGACGAAGCGAAGAGCGAACTCAAAGAACTGCGCCCAAAGGCCGAAGAGCTCGCGGCCGCGAGGCAGCAGCTCAAGAGTGAAGAAGCCAAGTACGCGCAGATGAAAACGGATCTCGACATGGCTTTCAAAGCAGCCGCGGCCGATGCATTGCTCGCGAATACACAGTCCTTCCTCGCACTCGCCAAACAGGAGTTGGGTAGCCAAAATCAGGAAGCCAAGCTGACACTCGAAGCCAAAGAGACGGCCATCAAGAATCTCGTTGACCCACTCGACGCCGCGCTCAAAAGCCTCGACCAACAAACTCGCGCAATGGAGACGGCGCGATCGGGAGCCTATTCAGAAGTGAAGGCGCTCGTCGAGACGATGCAAAGTTCCATACCTGCATCGGTCGATGCGCTAAAGAACGAAACCTCACAGCTTATTGCGGCCCTGCGCGCTCCCAAAACGCGCGGCAACTGGGGCGAGTTGCAGCTGCGCCGCTGCGTGGAATACGCCGGAATGATCGAATACTGCTCCTTTTCCGAGCAGGTTTCGGCGCGCGACGAGGACGATCGCCTTCTGCGTCCCGACATGACGATTCAACTGCCCAACGGCCGCGAAATCGTAGTGGATGCAAAGACGCCGCTCGACGCGTTTCTCGACGCCACCGGCAGCACAGACCCCGCGGCGCAGAAGTTGCGCTTTGAGGCGCACGCGCAGCGCGTAAGGACGCACCTGAAGGATCTATCAGGCAAGGCGTACTGGAAACAGTTTGAGAAGGCTCCGGACTTTGTTGTGTGCTTTCTGCCCAGCGAGGCTTTATTCAGTGCTGCGCTCGAAGCTGACCCCTCGCTCATCGAATTCGGCGCGCAAAGCCATGTGGTCATGGCTACTCCCACGACGCTCATCGCTTTGCTGCGGGCCGTCGAGTTCGGCTGGCAGCAAATGGACATTACCAAACACGCCAAGGCGATTCACGAACTGGGCCGGGGCATCTACGAGAAGCTCGTAGTGGCACAAGGCCACGTCTCGCGGCTTGGCAACGCTCTTGCCAATAGCGTCGACACCTACAACAAGTTCCTTGGCTCGATTGAAGGCAAGCAGGGCAGGAGCGTGTTCTTCCTCGGGCGGCAATTAGGCGAGCTTGTGCACGCGGATCAAGAACTCGCGGAAGTGCCACAGCTCCTGCCCGAAACGCGGGACATAGAATCGCCGGAGTGGTCACAGCCGCTGCTGACGGGCAGCGATGCAAAAGAGGGGTGAGGGGAAGCAAGGGAACGCCAGTCGCTATTTCCTAGCCCCTATCTCCGCAAACGCTTCTCTCATCCTCCGCCACGTCGTCTCCAGGTCCTCCGGCAGCACGCGCGTCTCGCCCACCGTGGTCATAAAGCTGGTGTCGCCGGTCCAGCGCGGCATGGCGTGCAGGTGCAGGTGGCCGGCCACGCCCGCTCCGGCGGCCTGGCCGACATTCATTCCAAAATTGAAGCCGTGCGGCGCATAGATCCGATCCAAGGCGCGTTCGGTCAACTGCGCCAAATCCATCAGTTCGTGCGCGGACTCAGCGGGCAGCGCGGCCAGGCGGTCCAAATGCGCATAAGGCATCACCATCACGTGCCCCGAGGTATAGGGAAAGGCGTTCAGGCAGATGAAGCAGTGCTTGGCGCGCAGAACCAGGCCGCCGGCGGCCTCGGCCTTTTCGCGATCCATGCCGTTCGCAATGGCGTGGTCGATCGAGGCGATCAGGTTGCAGAAGACGCAGCCCAGGTCGCCGGGCCAGGCCTCCAGGGCCGCGGGAACGCCGGGCCGCACCGCGTTCTCCGCCGTAGTGACGTAGGCAAAACGCCATGGTGTCCAAAGGTGATCCATTGCACGGCTCGCTGTTCGTTCCAGTATAGAAGGGTTTCGGCGCCCACCTTCGCAGGGATTTGCGCGATGGATCTCGAAGTGGATCCGGGAACGGTCGCGCAAAATTCATCCATAGTTCAACTTGCTGCTCTGCGGATGGCCCATTTGCCTTGATGTGCTCAATTGACGCTGGATTGCGGAGATTGCTACACTCAAGGACGTAGCTTCCTGCGCGGATTCCAGCAGTGAGTTGCGGCCGCCCTCCCAGCAAGCCGTTGCCTGCCGGCGTTTCCCAAGGAAACAAGCCGCGTTTTTACCCCTGAGCAATACGATGGGGAACGGCGTTTCCTGCGGAAGACAGTACCGGCGCGTCACATGGCGCGAGGGCAAGTCAAGGGACCCGTTGGCGACCGTAACGCGGAATTGCGGCGTGGGAGCCACCCAGCGGCTGGCGCAATCCAGCGCTGGAGCACGCTGTCCCGGAGCTGGCTGTAATGGCAAACGTCGTCAATCCCGAAACCGAGAGCGAAACCCTGAACACCGAATTGGAAACCCCAACGCTTGACCCTGCGACGGAGCTAGAAAATCTAGCGAGTGTTGACCAGCCGCCGCGTGAATCCACGTCCACCCCTGAGAACGCCGCCGTTGTCGAAGCACTCCCGCTGGACGCCGATGCCCTAACCGAGCCTGCCGCTCAGGTTGTTCCACTCCTGGAGCCGGCTCCTCCTGAAACTCGCACAGAGGCCGCGCCCGAAGCCGCCGTCGAGACACCAGCGCCAGTTGTCGAGACGCCCGCACCTCTCGTCGAGGCTCCTGCGCCCGAAGCCGAGGCGCCCGAGCCGCCTGTCGCGGCTGTTGCGCCCCCAGCGTTCGAGTCAGTGCCCATCGCCGAGCCCCCGCCTGCGCCTGCCGCCGAGACAACCGCGCCATTAGCGCCGGCTCCATCCGTTACGACTCGTGCGTCCGCGCCTGCCGCCGAGCCGGCAGAAGATTTTTCCTCCGCGCTTGCCGCTTTTGAGCGCGAGCAGGCCGCTGAAGCGGCCGCCGTCGAGGCCTTCGGAGACAAGATCGTCTCCGGCAAGGTGGTCGAGCAGAGAGAGAAGTATCTGGTCGTCGATGTGGGCCTCAAGTCCGAGGGGCTCGTGCCTCTGGAGCAGGTTCTCGATCGCACCGGCGCGGTCAAGTTCCAGCCCGGCGACGACATCGATGTCGTTCTCGAGCGCGAAGAGCACGAAGGCGGCTACCTGGTCAGCTACGAGCGCGCTCAGCGCCTCCGCGTGTGGGACACCATCGAAAAGGCCGCCAGCGAAAAGACGCCCATCACCGGCACCGTAGTCAGCCGCGTCAAGGGCGGGCTCACTGTGGACATCGGCATCAAGGCGTTTTTGCCCGGCTCGCAGCTTGAGATCCGGCCGGTGCGCAACCTCGACACCTACCTTGGCCAGCCGATTGAAGTCCGCGTCATCAAGCTCAACAAGAAGCGCGGCAACGTCGTCGTCAGCCGCAAGGAAATCCTCGAAGAAGAGCAGAACACCAAGCGCTCGGCCACCATGGAGCATCTGGCCGAGGGCGCGGTCCTCACCGGAACCGTCAAGAACCTCACCGACTACGGCGCGTTTGTCGACCTCGGCGGCATCGACGGCCTGCTTCACATTACCGATATGAGCTGGGGACGCCTTACTCATCCCCGCGACCTGGTTAACGTCAACGACGAGATCCAGGTCAAGGTGCTCAAGTTCGACAAGGACAAGCAGCGCGTCTCGCTGGGCTTCAAGCAGTTGACGCCCGACCCATGGCTTGACGCCTTGGAGCGCTATCCCGTGGGCGCCAAAGTCCACGGCCGCGTCCTCTCCGTCACCGACTATGGCGCCTTCGTCGAGCTCGAACAGGGCATCGAGGGGCTGGTGCACCTTTCCGAGATGACTTGGTCCAAGCGCCTCAAGCATCCCTCCAAGATGGCCAAGCCCGGTGACGAGGTGGACACCGTCGTCCTCAGCGTCAACCCGGCCGACCGCCGCATCTCCCTGGGCATGAAGCAGCTCATGGAGAACCCCTGGGAGAACCTGAGCGACAAGTATCCGGTCGGCACGATCGTCGAGGGACGCGTGCGCAACCTGACCGACTTCGGAGCCTTCATCGAAATCGAGGACGGCATCGACGGTCTCGTCCACGTCTCGAACCTGAGCTGGATCAAGCGCGTCAAGCACCCGTCCGAAGTCGTCAAGAAGGGCGAGAAGGTCAAGGCCGTCGTTCTCGGCGTCGAGCCCCAGAATCGCCGTCTCAGCCTGGGCATCAAGCAGTTGCAGCCCGATGTCTGGGAGAGCTTCTTCGCCTCGCATCGCGTCGGCGATCTGGTTCACGGCAAGATCCTGCGCACCGCGCAGTTCGGCGCTTTTGTCGAAATTGCCGAGGGCGTCGAGGGCCTTTGCCACATCTCCGAAGCCGGCGACCCGGTCGATGGCCACTCCCCGCTCGAGCAGGGGCTGGAGAACGACTTCAAGATCATCAAGATCAACGTCGAAGAAAAGAAAGTGGGCTTGAGCCTGCGCGCGGCCAGCGGCCAGGAAGCCAGCCGCGTCACCGTGGAGAGCTACAAGGCGGATGCCCACAAGCACCCCGTCTCCAGCTCCACTACCACGCTCGGCGACCTGGTCAACTGGCGCAAGGGCGAACGGTAGGGCCTCTACACTACCCGGCCCTGAGGCGCTTTCGCGGCCATCGAAACCAGAACGGCCACCCTTCGGGGTGGCCGTTCTGCGTCCGTAGGGAGCAGGGGGCGTGGGGTCTCCTGAATCGCCGAGCAAGAATCATCCGGCCTTCAGGCCCGGAGGCGCTCGACGGAGTCTTGTATCAGGGCATGACGGGTAGGTCGGGGGTTCATCCTCAACTGCCGTAAACCCTCCCCCACCCTTCCGAAAAACAAAGTACGCGGCGAAGCCGCGATCAAACCTCACCCGACCTAGACGCCGTCCGCGGGCGTGCACGGTGGGAGGCGGTTAAACGAGCGTAAGCGTTATCATCGTAAAATGATCGACAAACAGGAGTTTTATCACGGCGCAGCGATTCTGCGTGTAGTGAGCGACGCCCGCTGCGAATCAATCTGCAAGGCCGACGGTGGATTCCTCGTCAACGATCAGGTATTCGTATACCTCAAATACCGGACTAAGAGTCGGACCCCTTGGAGCTTTCCGTTCGCGACCGAGGAAACCGTTCAGATGAACGCCTCCGAATCGAAGTATTCCAAAGTCGTTGTCGGCCTAATCTGCGGAGGAGACGGTGTTTGCGGACTCCGGTGGCCACCCGTTAGAGGCCTCCTGGCCGATCAAGCAGGGTGGATTTCTTGCGCACGACGGTTCAATGAGCAATATGGCGTTTCAGGATCGGCAGGCACTCTGAGAAGAAAAGTATCGCTGCAACAATGGCCCAGTGTAATCTTTGAATAATAGGCACGGCTCATGGCAAAAGCACCACAGAAGTTCGTCATTTCAGACGGGCCGCACACCCAAGAGGCCCTGGAAGTGTTGTCCAAGAACATCAAGAAGACCAGTTCAATACTAGACAAATCGGTGGAGATAATAGAAAACTCCGTGGACCCAATTGGAGGCCCACCAGACGCTCCCTCCGACGGGCTCCTTTACGGACTTATCCAAAGCGGGAAGACCAGCATCATCACCGCCGCCTCCGCAATGGCAGCCGACAACGGATTCAAGTGCATAATTGTCCTCACTTCAGACAACAATCCCTTGTATGGTCAGACCCACAAGCGGACAAGGCAGGCACTGCGCGGGCTAAAGGTCCTAGGAAAGAACGAATGGGAAGATAAAGAGAGCTTCGAACGCCAGGTTCGCAACTCTCCATTTGCCGTAATCTGCTCAAAAAACACGAAGACTTTGAACGGCATCATTCAAGCGTTCAAATCGGCTGGCGCAAAGGGGGCAAAAGGGTTGCCCGCTTTCATCGTTGATGACGAGGCTGACCAGGCGAGCCTGAACACGCAGGCAAGTAAGGGAACCGACGACATCAGCACCATCAACCGCCTGATCTCAGACCTGCGGGGATTTTTCCCTGTGAATACCTACCTCCAGGTGACCGCCACGCCCCAGGCCCTCTTTCTGCAAACTCCCGACCATCCATTCCGCCCGTCGTTCACAGTGCTCAGTGAGCCCGGAGAAGGCTACGTTGGCGGGGAGGCGTTCTTCGGCCCGGACAGCAAGTTGCTCAGGATGGTCAATATTGATGAAATCGACGAGCTTCGCTCGACGCACCAACCTACGGCAACGGACACCGTCCCCAAAGGCCTCCGAGAGGCCCTTCTTGTTTTTTTGACGGCCGCGACCGCAAAGAAGATGAAAGGCGACGGACAGCAGTACGCCTTTCTCTGCCACGTGAGCCATACGAGAATCGACCACGATCGTATACGACAACTCGTCGAGCGCTTTATCGAGGAAACGAAGACAGTATTGGAAAGCGCCGATTCGGCCAGACGCAAGAATCTCTTGAGGGACTTAAGGAAGGCGTTTGATGACTTAGCGCAGACTGAATCGGGTATGCCTTCCTTCGAGAAGCTGGTCGAAAAGCTGGCATTCTACATTCCAGGAACGAACATCAAGCTCATTAACGCCACATCCAACGAGGAGATCACTCTCGATCACCTGTACAACCTTTTCGTCGGTGGGAACAAACTCGGACGTGGAGTTACAATCGAGAACCTGCTTGTCAGTTACTACGGCCGCAATCCAAAGAATCCTAATTCCGACACCGTACTGCAGCACGCGAGAATGTACGGCTATCGCCAGCTCGACCTCGGAGTGACGCGCTTGTTCCTTCCCGCAAAGCTGGCAGAACATTTCCGCCTCATCCATCAAATGGAAAAGGCCCTTCGGGAACTCGTCGAAAAGCATCCAAAAGGAAACTTTGAGGGAATCTACATTGCCTCCCCATTGCACGCAACCAGAAGGAATGTTCTCGATCCGAATTCTATCGGGATGTACGTCGCCGGCAGCTACTGCAACCCACGATACCCGCTGAGATCCGGCGCGGTGAAACAGAACACCGCCTGGCTGGATACCGAGCTAGCTCCCTACGGAGACGCCAAAGAATATCACGTCGTCAATGTCGATTTCCTTATTCGCATCATCGAAAAATGCGTTGCCGATCCCGAAGAAGGTGCCGACCTTTGGAATACGAAAACCCTGAGTGCTGGACTCGAAAAACTGAAAGCCCTTCGCGGTCAAACCGCGTATCTCAGAACAAGACGCGGTAGGGACCTTAACGAACCGCGCCGGGAGACCCAAGGCTTCTTATCGGGCGGCGAAGAATCATTGGTTCCTAAAGACGCCCCGGCACTCTTCATTTACAAACTTAAGCCCAGCAAACGGGGCGCTGAAGTTTGGTGGCCGCTGATCAGATTTCCTGAGGGAAACTACGCGCTTGCATTCAGTTTCCAGCGATGAAAACTACTCGTCAAACACGAAAGCGACCGGTCGCAGTCGACCTTTTCTCAGGTTGCGGTGGCCTGACCCTTGGCCTAAAGCAGGCTGGGTTTCGTGTACGCGGAGCTGTCGAAATCGATAAACTCGCGGCGGAAACCTACCGGGACAACCACCCCGAGGTGAAACTGTGGGAAACGGATATCCGTTTGCTGACCGGCGCGCAGATCCTTCAAGCCCTTCGCCTCAAGAAAGGGGAACTCGATCTGCTAGCTGGCTGTCCCCCGTGCCAGGGATTTTCGACCATTAGAACCAGGAACGGAAAGAAACACGTTCGAGATGACAGGAACGACCTGATCTTCGACTACCTAAGGATGGTAGTCGAGCTTTTTCCGAAAGCCGTCATGATGGAGAACGTTCCTGCATTAGCGGACAACAGGCGTATGAAGGCATTCGAGGCCGCACTCAAGTCTCTCGGATATGACCTGAGCGGCACACCGCTAGTCCTGAACGCCGCGGACCACTTGGTTCCCCAGCGGCGGCGCAGAATGATCTTGGTGTGCAGCCGTCTTGGGAAGATCGAACTGCCGTCTAAGGCGACGAAGCGGAAGACAGTGCGCGAAACAATCGGAAACCTTCCGAGGCCGGGCAAAAGCGGCGACCCCCTCCATGATCTGAAGGCAGAGAGAGATCCTCGCATCATCAGGATCATTCGGCGAATTCCGAAGAACGGCGGCAGCAGGAGCGACCTCCCCTGGTCGTTGCGCCTGAAGTGCCACAGGAAACTCCCCGACGGATTCAAAGACGTGTATGGAAGAATGCGATGGGAAGACGTGGCTCCAACAATTACCGGGGGCTGCATAAATCCTTCGAAGGGAAGATTCCTGCATCCCTCACAGCATCGGTCAATCACGCTGCGCGAAGCCGCCCTTCTTCAATCGTTTCCAAAGCGGTACCGGTTTTCGCTTTCGCGCGGCAAATTCGCGGCGGCGGTCATGATAGGTAACGCGCTGCCACCGGCTTTTGTGAAACGACACGCGTTGGCTGTGAAAAAGAGCTTAATGTCGAATGCCTGACCCTCTGACACCCGAACAGCGAAAACATTGCATGTCGCGCGCGAGTAGCGGCAAGAACACCGATTTGGAGTTGGCCATCTTCTCCATTTTGCGAAGAAAGCGAATTCGATTTCGTAAACACGTTGGAACACTGCCAGGAAAGCCCGACGCAGCCCTAGAGCGGTTCCGGATTGCAATTTTTGTAGATGGAGATTTTTGGCACGGATATAGGTTTCCCGAATGGGAAGGAGCCTTGCCGGACTTTTGGAAAACCAAGATATCGAAGAACCGTGCCAGGGATAAAAAGAACTTCGCCGCTCTACGGCGGCTCGGCTGGCAAGTCGTCCGAATTTGGGGGCACCAGATTAAGAACGCGCCTGACAAAGTAACGCGAAGGATCGACGCAGCTGTCAACGCAGCAAAGAGCTGCGCTGCTCCGCGCCGAACCCGCGCATAACAAAAGCTGATCCTATTCGCCTCTCTCCGCAAGCTCCCTTCGCCCATTTCCCCCGCAAACCACTGAAAACACGCTCTAAAAACTTTGCCCAACTTTGCAGATAATTTCATTGCTTCGGCGCACAATCATCCCATGATCGACGCGCAGACCACCATCGCTCCCGCGGCCTATTGGCTACTGGCTGTTCTCTGTTCTTCTGGTCCCTGGCAGCCGAAGGCTGCCTTAACCACTGTAGATTTGTACGTTTGCGGATAAGTCTTTTGGAATCAAATATGGGTGGTCATACCCCATCCCGTAAACCCTTTGTTATCAAATATGGAGGGTTGGCATACCGGGGGAGGGGGAACTATCGAGAAAGTTAACACCCCGCCAGCTACTGGCTACCGGCTATTGGCTATTGGCTACAGGCTACTGGCTACTGGCTACTGGCTACCGTCTACTGGCTACTGGCTATTGGCTACCCTGACCCCTGATCCCTGCTTTCAGCACCACCACAATCCCCAGCGCCGCCAGCACGCTGACGAGCGCGAACAAGAACACGCTCGCGTAGCCGAAGAAGCCGATCACCGCTCCGGCGATGGGGCCCACCAGGAAAAACGAGACGTCGGAAAATGCGGTGTAGACGCTCAAAGCGGTGCCGCGACTCACCTCCGGCACCCGCTTGACTGCCTCCACGCCGATGGCTGGAAAGATGAGCGAGACGCCCAAACCGGTCACCGCAGCGCCGGCCATGGCCATCCACGGCGCCGCCGCCTGCCACAGCAGCAGCATTCCTGCGCTTTCCACAATAAGCGAGGCGATCGCCACCGGGAACCCGCCATAACGGGTGATGGTTTGGATGAAGAGCACGCGCACGGCGATGAACCCAATCCCGAAGGCGGTCAGGCACAGCGCCGCTCCGTTCCAGTGGCGGCTAAGGTAAAACAGCGTGACGAACGTGGCCAGAACGCTGTAGCCCACGCCGCTCAGCGCCAGCCCCATGCCGTGCGGGGCCACTCGCCCCAGAACGTGGCGGAACGGAAGATGCTCGCCCGGTTCGACGGCTACGGGATCCTTGCGCCAGGCCAGTGCGAAGCTCGCGGCGCCAATCAGAATCGTAAGCACGCCGATCGACGCCAGGCCCCACTGCTGGTCCAGCACCACACCCAGCGGCGCGGCCAGCGCCATGCCGCCATACGCGCTGATGCCGTTCAGGCCGATCACCTTCGCGGTGTGCTCATGTCCCGCGCTGGTAATGCCCCAAAGGGTCGCTCCGGTGGAACCCAGGCTTTCGCCCACCCCCAGCAGCAGGCGGCTCACGATCAACACCGAGAAACTGAGCCAGTGCACCTCGCGCAACGCCGCCACGCCCACGAGGGATGCACCGCTCAAGGTGCAGCAGGCCATGCCCCAGAGCACGGAAACTTTGGCTCCCATGTGGTCGGAGATGCGGCCCGCCCAGGGCCGGCTCGCCAGTGTGGCAATGTACTGGATGCTGATGGCCAACCCCGCCAGCACTGTGCTATAGCCCATGCGCAGATGCACAAACGGCGGCAGGACTGCCAGCGGTAAGCCGATGGAAATATAGCAGATAAAGCTGAAGTAGACATATCCGGCAATGTGCCATGTGTGACCCCTGGCAGAAGCCCGGGCTGAGACCGGCATGTTGGCTGCGGAGGGGTTTGGCATCGTGCGGACGAATCTACAGAAAGGAACTATCCCTCTCCAGTATAACGAAGGGCAGTTTTCCGCGCCGCCGTTATAGGCAAAGCGGTTTCCCAGCCTCGCACGATGTGCAAGGTCCTACACTGAAGGAGATGGCAGGCGTTCACATCGAACACTTCGGCTGCAGGGCGGCGCGTGCCGACGGCGAGGCCATCGCCGGGCTTCTGCGCACTTTTACCGAGCGCCAGCCCTTGGCATCCGACGTGGTGGTGGTGAATACGTGCAGCGTGACGGCCGAGGCCGACCGCGCCGCCCGCGCCTTCATCCGCCGCGCGCATCGCCGGAATCCCGAGGCCAAGATCGTCGTTACCGGCTGCTACGCGCAGCGCGCGCCCGAGGAGTTGGCGGGGATGGCGGGGGTAGCGGCGGTTGTCGGCAACAGCCACAAGGCTCTGGCGCCTGAAATCATCTTTCATCTCTCGCGCGGCGCGGACCTGACCGCGCCGCTGCCGCCCGCACTGGTTCCGGTGGAATCGCTTCTCTCCTCGAGCGCTCCGTCTGCTACTCCCGTTCAGGCCCGCGTCCAGGCACGTACCCAGGCACGTATACAGGCACGTATCCAGGCCCCAATCTGGGTCGATGATCGCTTTGCACACTCTTTTCTTGAGGAAGCGCAACTGGCTCCAGGCGCGCAAACGCGCCCCAACCTGAAGGTCCAGGAGGGGTGCGGCAACCGCTGCACGTTTTGCGTGATTCCTTTCACGCGCGGGCCATCCAAAAGCCTGCCCACAGCAAGTGTTCTGCGCCAGGTCGAGGCATTCGCCGCCGGCGGCGGCAAGGAACTTGTCCTTTCCGGCATCAACCTTGGCCGCTGGGGCCGCGACCTCCGTCCTGAGCCCGGCGCGCCCGCCACATTCGCTGCCCTGATCCGCGCAATCCTCGAGCAAACCGCTCTGTCCCGCCTTCGGCTCAGCTCGATCGAGCCCATGGATTGGGATGACGAATCGATTGCGTTGATGCGCGAATATGGCGGCCGCCGCCTGGCCCGCCACGCACACCTCCCGCTGCAATCAGGCTCCGATGCCGTGCTGCGCAGGATGCACCGCCGCTACCGCCCCTGGCACTACGCGGAAAAGGCTGCTTTGCTTACGCGCGCCGCCGGCCCCGATCTCACGCTTGGCGCTGACGTGATGGTGGGCTTTCCCGGTGAGACCGATCGCGAGTTCGAAGAGACGCTCGCCTTCGTTCGCAGCCTGCCCTTCGGCTACCTGCATTTATTTCCTTTTTCGCCGCGGCCCGGCACGCGGGCATGGCCGCTCCACTCCGCCTCGCCCGTTCCGCCGCACGCCATTGAAGAGCGGATTGCCATTCTTCGTACCCTCGCCGCCGAAAAGACACGCGCCCACCGCGCCTGTTTCATCGGCAGCCGGCTCCCCACCATCACGCTGCACACGCCTGCCTCACTTGCGGCGCAGGGCCGTACCGCCGCCCTTACTGAGAATTTTCTCCCCATCGAGCTCGAAGGCCGTCTGCCCGCCAACCAGTTTGTGCACGTCCGCGCAACCGGCCTCAGTCCCGAGCTCGTGCTGCTGGGTAGTGAAAACCCGTAACCCCTTTGCCCGGCAAAGCCAAGCCAATGCTATACTCAGTTTGCGTTCGTGCCGCCGCGGCCTATAGGGCGCCCTGCCTGGGTCCGCACGGTACGCCTTCGGAGGAGCACCATCGCATTCGATAAACGTTCGGCCAAGTCTTTCATCCGCATCAATGAGCGGATTCGCGCGCGCGAAGTCCGCGTCATCGACGAAAACGGCGAACAACTTGGAATTCTCCCGCCTTACGAGGCCTTGCGCACCGCCCGGGAGCGCGGTCTCGATCTCGTCGAGGTCTCGCCCAACGCCGTCCCGCCTGTCTGCCGCATTCAGGACTATGGCCGCTATCTCTACGAAAAGGAAAAGAGCGAGCGTGCCGCGCGCAAGCGCCAAAAAGTCATCACCGTCAAGGAAGTCAAGTTCTCGGTCACCGTAGACGAACACGACTACCAGACCAAGAAGAATCAGGCCGTCCGCTTCCTTGTCGAAGGCGACAAGGTGAAGGCCAGCCTGCGTTTTCGCGGCCGCCAGATGGCCCACCGCGAACTCGGATATAAGATCATCAACCGTCTCATCCAGGACATTGGCGACACCGGTGTGGTGGAGTTCATGCCGCGCATGGAGGGCACCATCCTCCACGCCATCCTGGCCCCGTCCCGCAAGGAAACGCCTAAGCCCAAGCCGGCTCCCATCGCGCAAGCATAACCGGAGGCCTTAGAGCCGCGCGTGCGTTCCGTCGCACATGCAGGGCGTGGCCGTATGCTTGCATCCGCAAAAGTACACGGTCTTCGATTCGGCGGCTTCATACTTCATCGGTGTGAATTCGCTTCCTTTGTGGCTGCCGTCGCAGAATGGCTGGTTCGCGCTGCGCCCGCAAGCACACCAGTAATACGTCTTCGCCGCTTCCACAGCGACGGGATAAGGGCCCTTTTGCGCAATCTTCGGTTCCGGCATACGAAATGCTCCTGGATGAAAAGGTAGAAACTCCTGGCTAGGAATATATCGGATCGAGCGTGCGAAGGGGGTGGTGAACACCCGGCTTTGGAAACAATTGCGCCAACCACGGTATGTGCACAAACGAGGTGAACACCAGCACCGTGCAGCACACAGCTAGCAGCTCCATCAGCCGGAGCGCCCGGTAGAGCTTCTCGGGATTCTGCACCGGACTGCCCAGTTGAAACGCGAGGTTGAAGCAGACCGCCATCAGCAGCGCAATGGATGGAAAGGCGAAGATCGTCTCCATGAGGTAGCGCAGGGTGAACGCTCCGCAGAACAGCATCGACGGTGCCGTGTAGAGAAGCGCCGAGTCTGTTTTTTCCCGAGGCGCCTCTTTTTAGCGTCGAGTATTTAGTTTGTAAACTCGCGCGACATTCTTGCCGTCTAGTATTATGTATGTATGGGCGCCAAAGCCCTGTTTGGGATCCTTCCCCTATGGATTTCCGGCGCGAACGTCCATCCATCCTGGAGTTGCCTTGTGGCCATATGAGACTACAGCGTGTTTTCCCACTCGTTTTGATTGTGGTGGGCGCGGTTCTATTGTTTGACCGCCCTGCCTACGCATACGCCGACCCCGGCACTGGCCTGCTGGCAGTCCAGGCCGCTGGGTCCGCGCTCATTGCCACCGGGTGGTATCTGCGCCGAAAGGTATATGCCCTCTTCCATCGGGACACCGCGGCCAAGAACGGACCGGAACAGGCGTCCAGCACCGCGGACAGCGAGGGCTCGCTAAATCCGTGAGCGGCCCCGCCGGGGTTTCTTGCGGCGATCTGAGCCTCCCGCGCGGAGACCACGAACTGGAGTTGACTTTCCGTGATCCAGCCGGCCAGCTCCTCCTGACCGCAGACTGCGCCTTGCGGCGGATTCGCCCCGAGGCGGCAGAAGAGACACATGCGTTTCTCGCCTCTTCACTGCGCGAGGCTCTGGAGCGGAGCGGCGACCTGATTTCCAGCCGGATCGCCGGTCCCGCCACCCATCCGTGCATCTCTTCCGGCGAGCTCTGGCTCGAACATCCGCGCATCGACCCCATCAGCTACCCATGGGAGTGGACTCCAGCGCAGTGGCGGGCCGCCGCGGAGCTCACGCTACGCGTCGCCAGCCAAGCCGTTGCCGCCGGTTGGACCCTGAAAGACGCCACGCCCCTCAACATTCTCTTCGCCGGTGCGCGCCCCATCCTTGTCGATGTTCTATCGTTCCAACGCCGCGATCCGCACTCCGAGGTCTGGCTGGCCTATGGCCAGTTCGTACGCACGTTCCTGCTACCCCTCGTTGCGACCCGGCACTTGAGCTGGCCGCTCCAGGCAACCCTGTTCGCGCGCGACGGCTATGAGCCGGGGCAAATCTACAGTGCTCTTCCGCGCTGGCGGCGGTTCGCGCCCGGTCTGCTGGATGTAGTCACTCTGGCCACGCTCTTTGGGCGATCCGGCGGAAAGCAAAGCACCTCGAAGAAGCTGCCTTCCACCGCCGAGCCCGAACTGGCCGCGCATATCCTGCGCAAGCGCATCGCGCGTCTGGGCAAACAGATTCGCCACACGACCGAGCCTGAGCGCCGCAGCCAGTGGAGCCGGTACGAACAGTGCGCCAGCCACTACCCTCCGGCTGACACGGAAACGAAGAAGAAGTTTGTCAAGAGCGCGCTGGAGCGCCTTCGTCCGGCACGCGTTCTCGATGTCGGCGCCAACACGGGAACTTATTCGCTGCTGGCGGCCAGCGCAGGCGCGGATGTGGTCGCGCTCGACGCCGACACCGCGGCTCTCGAAGCGCTATGGCGGACTGCCGCGCTACAGAACAAATCCATCACCGCTTTGGTCGCGAACATTGCCCGCCCCACTCCCGCAGCGGGATGGAAAAATCGCGAACATCTTTCTCTGCTCGACCGTCTCAGCGGCAAATTTGACATGCTTTTCCTGCTTGCGGTGATCCATCATCTGATCCTGCGCGAACAGGCGCCGCTGGCGCACATCGCCAGTCTTTGCGCCAGTCTCACGCGCCGCTGGCTGGTGCTGGAGTGGGTACCACCCGCCGATCCCATGTATCAGGAGTGGCTGCGCGGGCGTGACGACTTGTATGGCCATCTGAGTGAAGACGATCTCTTACGCGCATTCGGGCCGTTCTTCGCCGTCGCTGACCGCGTGCAACTGGGCAACGGCCGCATTCTGTTGCTCTTCGAGCGAATATAGTATTCTGGCGCAGAATCAGCCGTCACGGGAAGTTCATTTCCGGAAACCAGCCTGGCATGATCAAAAGGTTCGCACAAGCCTGGGGCATTGCCGCCATACTGCTTCTTCCGAGCTATGTCGACTTGACCTCTTCTTTCGGTGACGAGCAGATGCATGTCCCATTCCCGCTTACCCGATTCGCGCTGGCGCAACTTTGCGATCTGGCAATTGTGGCTCTCGTCTTTGCGGGCTTGATGGCGATTTTGCGCAGGCGAAAGTCCTGGGCGCAAATTCGGTGGTTCCTCCTGGCTTCCCTTCCCGTTTATGCGCTTGTGTGCAATCTGAGCAACTTTCCGTATTACGTTCCGTTCACAGTGCTGCTTGCCGCCGGCGCGGCGTGGTTTGCGCTACTCGCGTTTCTTGTCTTTCGCGCGCCTTCCATCGCATCCGCGTTCTACAGGTTCTGCAGCGCTGTTCTCACTGGTATTGCCATATTCGCTCTTGTAATTAGCGTTCAACTGGTTCGCGCCGCCTGCTGGCATCCGGGTCCGCAGGCTTATGCGTCAACCATCCCCGCGCAACCTGCAAGCAAGCCGCGCCTGGTTTGGATTCTCTTCGATGAATTGGCATACAAGCCCGTATTTGAAACGCGCGATGCTTCGCTCAGTCTTCCGAATTTCGACCGTCTCCGCAGCCGGAGCACGCTTTATACCGACGTCACTCCGATCGATTACCACACCGACGTCGTGGTGCCGAGCCTGCTGCTTGGCCGTGTTCTGAGAGGCGCTACCTATACCGCGAGCAAGCAATATCTCGTCCGCACCTCCGATTCCCCACACTGGCAGCCCTTCGACGTCAACGCATCGCTCTTCGGCCTGGCCAAACAGCATGGAGTCACAACGTCCGTTGCCGGTTGGTACATACCCTATTGCCCCATCTTCGCGGGTACAGTTACAGAGTGCTATTGGAGCAACGACGACACCGAGGCCGGCGACGCACCGTCCTTCAACGATAGCTTTGCTGAAAATGCCTGGTTCCCGCTACGCACCTTGGCCGAGGAACTTGTCGCGCCCCCAAAAGCCCTGGCGGATGTCGCGCGCTGGAAATCGCTAAGTCACGCTGCCTCGGCGAGAGATATAAGCCAGCATGCTTTTACCGCGCTCGCTACCAGCCATGCGGATGTCATCTACCTGCATTTTCCCGCACCACATCCGCCGCCATTTTGGGACCGCAATACGCATACGTTTGCTGCGGGTGGATCCTATCTTGATGCGCTGGATTATTCCGATCGGCTTCTCGGCCAGATCCTCGATGTTCTTCAGGCCCAGCCACGCTGGCCGGCCACAACCTTGATCGTGCAGGGCGATCACTCCTGGCGCACGCATATATGGCGGACACTCCCCGGATGGAGCACCGAGGACGAGCGTATTTCTCACGGCGGACAATGGGATCCTCGGCCGGTCCTGCTGATTCACATGGCCGGCCAGCAAAGTCCGGAAACCGTGACGGCGTCCACCAGTCTCATGTTCGTGCACGGTTTCGCCGCCAGCCAAATCCAGGCCCTCGCGCGATGACGCGCGCATCGGGCGCGGATTCAATGTGAAATGGATTTACCGCCCTGATTGCAGCGCGGCGGCGCATCCTTTGCCGCGTTGCCGACTCGGCGCATTACCACCCGAGTATGAAGAGCGGGGCGATTCCGGCGGCCGCCAGAGCGAGTAGAAACCCAAGGCTTTGCCTGCCTGTCCTGCGGCCGGCAAGGCTGTATGCGTAAATTCCCTTGATGACATTGTTGCTGGCGGCGGCGATAAGAATTGCACCTGCGGAGATGTTCAGAGCAGTGGATGTCGTCGGCGCCTGGGTCAGGCCCATGATGAAGGGATCCACGTCGCTGACGCCCATAATGGCCGCCAGAGTGTCGATGCCGGCGCGGCCAAGATAGGTGACCGCCAACTGCGTGATAACCAGCATGGCCAGAAAGAGCGCGGCAAAAAGAAACGCCGTGATGAGCTCCAGTGGGTTCTTGGGCTCCAAATCCTGCTGCATGGATTGCGCGCCTTTGTCTGCACGTCGTGTCCAAAGCCAGCCCACGCCGGCCGCGATGCTCCCCAGCAGAAGCAGCGGCGCCCAGAGCAACAACATCAATTGCCGGTTGAAGAGAACCAGCAGAATGCACAGGCGCACGTACATCACGCCCGATGCAATGAGGATCCCGCCGGAGTAGAGGTGGGGATGGTCGTCGATCTTTCCGCGACGCGCCAAAACGACGGTCGTGACCGTGGAAGAGTAAGCACCGCCGAGCAAAGCCGCCAGCACAGTGCCGCCCTGCCCCTTGGTGAGCTTCTGCAGCACATAACTGGCGTATGAAATCGCGCTGATGGCGACCACTACCAACCAGGTTTTGAATGGATTGATGTGGAAGCGGCCAAACTCCTGGTTGGGCAGCACCGGAAGAATCACGCCGCTCAGAAACAGGAACTTGGCAAAGGTGAGGATCTCTCGCGCGGCGATTCGCGCGGCCAGCTTCTCCAATGCGGCCTTCAGATCGAGCAACACAAGGCTGGCCACGCTCAACGTGGTCGCAATCCAGAAATGGCCATAACAGACGAGCGCGCCGACAAGAAACGTGGTCAGGCCCGACATTTCCGTGGTGACGCCCGCGGTATCGGCCTTGGCCAGCTTGTGCCAATAAGAGAGCAGTAAAAAGCCGGCGACGACCAGAAAACCGACCGTGAGCGGCAAGAGCTGAGTGCCCGAAATCAACGCTATTGAGTAGCCGATGAGGCCGATCAGGGGGAAGGTTCGCACTCCGCCAAAAGCGTACGTGCTCCCTGCGGCCTTGTGTTCCTCACGCTCCAGCCCGATGAGGAACGACAGAAACAGAACCAGAACGATCTTCACTGCGTCCGGCGGCAGTTGTTGAAAGATCTCCATGCAAGCGATCCTCGTCTTATGTGTTCCTGGCCTGCTTGACAGGATACACTGCGCTGCGGCCCCATGCGGATGTCCCGAACGCGTACCTGGCTACGGCGAGATGCAGCCGTAGGTCGCTCGCCCCATCATAAAGTGTCCCCGTAGCGCTGACTGGACTATGTTGCCTGCGCAATGGCGGCTTCGCCCCGTGATCAATGCCCGTACGATCCGGATGACTCGGAGACCTTTCCCCGGAATAGCCAGTAGACGACTCCAAAGTAAAAAAGGGCCAGCGCGGCGCCAAGACTCCACCACACCAAACCGACGCTCAACGTATGGCTCCCGGCCATCGCGCTTTGAACCGTGATATCCATTGCCGCCGAAGATGTGGATGGAAGCAGAGTGGGATAGAGTCCGGCCGCTGCGCCGCAAAGCATCGCGGCAAGATAGCCGCATGACGCGAGAAAGGCTGCAAGTGCATCTCTCCTGCGCAGGAAGACAGCCAGAGCCGCGAGCGCGGCCGTAACCCCCAAGGGAGCCAGGATAGCCGCTGGGTGGCCCAGATAATTGTCGAGCGAACTGGGGCGCGCGACCACGGTAGCCGGTATGCTCAAGAAGGTTCCCACCGTCACAATCGGCCACAGGCGCCTGGCTGCGCTCCATGCTCGCGCTTCCACCGCTCCGGTGGTCTTCAGCGCAAGGTAAAGCGCGCCGTGGAGCGCGAGAGCGGCCAAAGACATCACACCTCCGATGACCGTGTACCAGTCCAATATTCCCGGATTCAAGCCGGTGCGCCAATCGGTCCATAAGGGCAGATAGAAGAAGCCGTCGGCGCCGATCGGAACTCCCCGGATTACGTTGGCGAGAGCCGCTCCAAAGATGATGGCCAGCAGCGAACTGGAAAGACACAGAACGCTATCCCAGAAGTCTCTCCAGAGAGTGTCATGCGTGTGCATGCGCAGCTCCACGCTCAGACCGCGCAGAATCAGCAGCCACAGAACGATCATGAGAGGCATATAAAATCCGCTGAAGGCCGAGGCGTAGAGCAGTGGAAACGCGAAGAAGAGCGTTCCGCCCGCCGCGAGCAGCCAGACTTCGTTGCCGTCCCACACCGGGCCGATCGCCTTCAACACCTGTTGCCGCTCCCCGTCGGTCCGGGCAACGAAAAGCAACAACACGCCTACGCCAAGATCGAATCCATCGAGAACGACGTAAGCCGCCAGCATCGCGGCTACGATCCAAAACCACAGTGTTCCCATGCTCCCCCCTCAAGCGGTGGTCAGGCCATGGCCGGAACCGGCATGTGCTCCCACGGCCTCGGGCCCCTGCTGGATGTTTCTGTACACAAGAAGAATCCACAGGATCGAGAGAAACGAATACATGCCGAGGAATCCGAGCAGGCTGAAGAGACTTGTGCCGGCCCCAATGTGTATCGAATACCCTTCCGATGTCCGCAGCAGCCCATAAACTAGCCACGGCTGGCGGCCGATCTCCGCGGTCATCCACCCCGCGGTATTGGCGATGTACGGCAGGGGAAAGCTAAGCATGAGGAGCCATAACACCCACCGGGAGCTGAATAGCTTCCCGCGCCAGAGCAAAAGGGCGGCGGCGGCCATAAGGACGACGAAATAAGTGCCCAGCCCAGCCATGATGTGGTAGCTGTAAAAGAGCAACGGAAGCGTGCTTGGCCACTGATCCTGGGGAAACTGGTCGAGCCCCTTCACCTCCGCCGCCGTTGTGCCATAAATCAAAAAGCTGAGCACGTCGTTCACGGCCAGGGGATTGTCGATTTTTTGCGCCTCGAAATCCGGCTGCCCGATGAGAACGATCGGCGCTCCCTTCGCGGTGTGAAACAGGCCTTCCATTGCGGCAATCGCGACGGGCTGGTGCCGCGCCATGTACTTGCCGTGAAGATCTCCTGTCGGAAAGATCTGCGCGACGCATGCAATGGCGCCGGCGATGACGCCCATCTTGAGGAATATCCTGCCGAAGCCCGCGTCCCGGTCTTCGAGAACATAGAATGCTCCCACGGCGGCTACGACGAAGGCCGCCGTCACCACGGCTCCGCACATGGTGTGCGCGTACTGCAACCATGCCCACGGGTTCATCAGCAGTCCCCAGAAGCTGGCGAGCTCGTAGCTCCCATTGGGAAGAACCTGGTATGCAACCGGATGCTGCATCCACGCGTCGGTGACGATAATGAAAAAACCCGAGATCCAGGATCCCAGGAACACGAGGAATGCGGAGCCCCAGTGCGCCCGCCGCGACAAACGCTTCTCGCCGAAGAGGAATAAGCCCAGGAACGCAGACTCCAGGAAGAACGAAAAGACCCCTTCCATCGCAAGAGGTTGGCCGATCACACCTCCGGTAAGGCGCGAAAACACCGACCAGTTCGTCCCGAACTGAAATTCCATCGGGATTCCGGTCACCACGCCGAGCAGAAAATTGATGGCGAAGATGCGTGCCCAGAACCTTGCGGCAACATCGTAGCGCTCATCGGCCTCACGCAGCGCAATCGTCTTAAGAATGACGATCAGCAGCGCCAGGCCCATGGTCAATTGCGGAAATAAGTAATGATACGTTATCGTGAAGGCGAATTGGAGCCGGTGCAACGTGAGCGCATCCATATGCAGTGAAGCCTCCCATGCAACACGCACTAAAGGGGCAGGTAACGATGTCTTCTGAATGGCTCCCGCCGAACTGGACGCGGGAGCACGCGTGTTCTTCCTGCCGGATTATATGCTGTTCGGTTCCCTTGCGGTTCTGTGTGAGCTACTGGGTTTTCCACTTCCAGTCCCGGATCTCCGGCAGGTCCTGCCCGTTCTTCCTGATGTATTGCTTGTGCTCCACCAGTTTGTCCTTGAGCTCCTGTTTCAGATAAGCGCCTCGTTCGGCGATTCGCGGGATGCGGTCGATGGTGTCCATGGCCAGGTGGAAGCGGTCGAGATCGTTCATCACCGTCATGTCGAACGGCGTGGTGATTGTGCCTTCCTCCTTGTAGCCGCGCACGTGAATATTGTTGTGGTTGGTCCGGCGATAGGTCAGGCGATGGATCAGCCATGGATAGCCGTGGAAGGCAAAGATGACCGGCTTATCCCTGGTAAAGAGCGTGTCGAAGTCCGTGTCGCTCAGTCCGTGCGGATGCTCGGAGCTCGGCTGGAGTTTCATCAGGTCCACGACATTCACCACGCGCAGCTTCAGGTCGGGAAAATGTCCGCGGAGAATGGAAACCGCAGCCAGCGTTTCCAGCGTGGGCACGTCGCCGCAGCACGCCATCACCGCGTCGGGAACGGCGCCCTGGTCGTTGCTGGCCCATTGCCAGATGCCGATGCCTTCGGTGCAGTGTTTGATGGCGGCGTCCATGGTCAGCCACTGTGGCGCGGGATGCTTGCCCGCAATCACCACGTTGACGTAGTGGCGGCTGCGCAGGCAGTGATCCATCACCGAAAGCAGGCAGTTGGCGTCGGGCGGCAGATACACGCGGACCACTTCCGCCTTCTTATTCACGACATGATCGATGAATCCCGGATCCTGGTGAGTAAATCCGTTGTGGTCCTGCCGCCATACGTGGGACGACAAAAGATAGTTGAGCGAGGCGATCTTGTGCCGCCACGCCAAACCGGCAGTAACCTTCAACCATTTGGCGTGCTGGTTGAACATCGAGTCGACGATGTGAATGAACGCCTCATAACAGTTGAACAGGCCATGGCGTCCGGTCAGCAGATAGCCTTCCAGCCAGCCTTCACACTGGTGCTCGCTGAGCATCTCCATCACGCGTCCCTCGAGAGCGAGAAACTCATCGTTCGCCACCGTCGCGGCGTCCCACTGCCGGTTGGTCACTCCGAACACCGCCGCCAGTCCGTTGGAGATGGTTTCATCGGGACCGAAGATGCGGAAGTTCCGCTGCTCGGCGTTCAGCTTGGCCACATCGCGCAGGAACGGCGCCATCACGCGCGTGTCTCCGATGCCCGGCGCTCCGGGCGATGGCACGTTGGCCGCGTAATCGCGAAAATCGGGCATCCGCAAGTCGCGCAGAAGGCCGCCGCCGTTGGCGTGGGGATTGGCGCCCATGCGCCGTTCGCCCCTCGGCGCAAGCTCGGCCAGTTCCGGCAGAAGGCGGCCGCTCTCGTCGAAAAGTTCCTCCGGCCGGTAGCTTCTCAGCCACTCTTCCAGTTGCTTCAAGTGCGCCGGATTGGCGGCCGGATCGGACAGCGGAACCTGATGCGAACGGAACGTGCCTTCCACCTGCAGGCCATCGACGACTTTTGGCCCCGTCCAGCCCTTGGGTGAGTTGAGGACAATCATTGGCCAGCGAGGGCGAACGGTGTTCCCGTGGACGCGGGCGTCTTGCTGCATCCTCCTGATCTCTTCCACTGCACGATCGAGCGTCGCCGCCATGGCCTCATGCATGAGTTCCGGCTCGTGTCCTTCGACGAAATACGGCGTCCACCCATAGCCCCGGAAGAGTTCCTCCAACTCCTCATGGGTAATGCGCGCCAGAACCGTGGGATTGGCAATCTTGTAGCCGTTCAGATGCAGGATGGGCAGCACGGCGCCATCGGTCGCCGGATCGAGAAACTTGTTCGAGTGCCATGCGGTGGCCAGAGGCCCTGTCTCCGCCTCGCCGTCGCCGACCACGCATGCCACGATCAGTTCGGGATTGTCCAGGACCGCTCCGAACGAGTGGCTGAGCGAGTAACCCAGCTCGCCCCCCTCGTGAATCGATCCCGGCGTCTCCGGCGATGCATGGCTGGGAATGCCTCCGGGAAATGAAAATTGGATGAATAATTTCCTAAGTCCGTCTTCGTCCTGGGTGATATTGGGATAGATCTCGCTATAAGTGCCTTCTAAGTATGTGTGGCTGACGACAGCCGGACCGCCATGCCCGGGACCGGAGACATAGATCATGTCGAGGTCGTACTTCTTGATGACTCGGTTCAGGTGCGTATAAATGAAGTTCTGCCCCGGAGTTGTTCCCCAGTGCCCAAGGAGCATGCGCTTTACGTCCGTAAGCTTGAGGGGGCGCTTGAGCAGCGGATTGTCGTAGAGGTAAATCTGGCCTACGGAAAGATAATTGGCGGCTCTCCAGTAGGCATCCACTTTCTGCAACAGTTCGGGCGACAACGTCTTCCCCACGGCCTGTCTCCTCTCGCTTCAATTCAAACTCTCGCGCAGGGATTGATATCCACCGCGCTGCTACTTGCCGCGCTGTGACCAGCCGCTTCTGTCACTTTCGACCGTCATGGTACAGCAGGCGGGGCAAGCTGAACGTAGTATAGTTCCGTCTCCTTACACACAGATTGATGCGCTGAGTTCGCGGAGCTTTCTACGATAGAAGGTAGTGGAGGCACTGACGGGCCATGTGGCGGTGCGGTTAAAAGCAGGTTGGAGAATGGCCTGGATGCTGCACGGCTCGAAAGATCTCCACTATTCTGTAACGAGGCTTACTCTTTAGGGCTTTGTTGAGATAGAAAGCGAGGGATCCTATGGAAGTGAAAATTTCGCAGATCGCCGGTGTAAGGCTCGAAATTCAGGCTCGTTCGCACACAATCACATGCGATCAGCCGACAGACAATGGCGGCGAAGACTCCGGCATGACGCCCCCTGAACTTTTGCTGGCGTCACTGGGCTCCTGCGCCGCTTTCTATGCCGCGCAATATCTTAGTACTCGTAATTTGACTCAAAGCGGAGTCGAAGTCGCGGTCACCGCCGGGAAGCTGTTACAGCCAGCGCGGCTTGGCAACTTCCGCGTGTCGGTCAAAAGTCCCGTTCCGCTCACCCCCGAGCAAACCGAAGGGATGATGCGCTCCGTGCATCACTGCTTGGTCCACAACACGTTGATGTCGCCGCCGGAGATCAAAATCGAGATCGCTTCCGGCGATTCCCGGTAACCTCAATTGCCTTGTTTACCGCAAACTGGCGGCACAGACTGTTTTTTGCAATCGCCCGTGATGCCGAGGGTCAACGAACCGATGCTCCTTTAGCAAGTCTTCATTTCGTCCGTACAAAGGGATTTGAATCGCAGCCGCATGATAAACTGCCCCTATGTCTGGATCGTTCGCCGCTTCCCTGTCGTTTCGGCGCGTTCCGCTTGCCTTCGGCCTCTGCCTTCTGGCATTTTTCTTCGCAGTCGAGGCCAAGACGGCACGGTACGGTCCGGTCGCGGGAGCGTGGAGTAATGTCCGGGCCGCAAAGGCGCTGCCCGTGGCCTCGCCAAGAGTGGTGAGACACGGCGTCCTTGAGCCAGATCCCGCACATCGCCACATTGCATTTGCAGCTGTTGCGGCCATCGCCGCCGCTTTGCAGGCGACTTTCCATATGAGGGCAGACGCCGCAATCGCGAGCGGCCATCTTCCGGGGTTTTTGGCGGCGTGCTTCTTCCCTTCCAGCTTTATCCGTCCGCCCCCGGCTCTCTAGCAGTCTTTCCCTTGCATCGTCGTCCGGCTATCGCAGCGGAATCAACCTAGCCGATTTTCATGCCGCGCCGGCTTCAGAACGCGCGCAGCTTTCTTCAGGCATGATCCGGCGGCTATTCCGGTTCGAGCGGGATTGCCCTGCGCGGGTTTCGCGAGGCGTCACGGGGTCTATGAACGAATTCGCATCGAACGCCAGCTTCTCGCTGACATTTCTCACACACCAATAGTCAACCAGCATTGACCAGGCAGCATCGAATCCAGTGCTGCTCTCGTTTCATTGGCCGACCCCCATTTGGTTCCATGCACCGTGAAGGCAGGCGATGTTGGGGACCAGGAGCAAGATCGAAATGTTCAAACGACTTTCCGTTCCTTTGGTTGCTTTGGTGGCTTTCTGCACGGCTTTGGCGATCACCTCTTGCCATTCCAGCGGCCCCAGCGCCGAGGCCAACGCCGCCACCGTGCCGTCGGCGCGCGTGGCCGTTGCACAGCGCGGCGACATCTCCCACGTGCTCACTCTGGCCGGCCAGTTTCAGCCCTATCAGGTCGTCGACGTCCACCCCAAGGTGAGCGGCTACATGAAGCGCATCAACGTGGACATCGGCGACATCGTGCACCAGGGAGAAACGCTGGCGGTTCTCGAGGTTCCGGAGCTGAAAGCGCAACTGGAAGAAACGGTCTTCCAGCTCAAGCAAAGCCAGGAGGAGATCGCGCGCGCGCAGCATGAGCTCAGGAGCGCCGAAGCCCTGAACTACGCCTTGCACGCCGAGTCCGTGCGCCTGCAGCAGGCGGCGGCAACACGTCCGGGCCTGATTGCGCAGCAGGAGTTGGATGATGCGCAAGCCAAGGATCTGAATTCTCAGGCTCAAGTGGATGCAGCCAAGGCTGCGCTGGCTGCGGCCCAGCAACACTCTGAAGCAGCCCGCTCCGACAATGAGCGCGTTCAGGCGCTGGAGAACTACACCACTGTCACCGCGCCGATTTCCGGCGTAGTCGTCTGGCGTTACGCCGACACCGGAGCACTCATTCAAGGCGGCACCAACTCCAACGATCAAACGCTGCCCATCGTCCGGCTCTCGCAGAGCAGCCTGCTTCGCCTCCGCATTCCCGTGCCTGAAGACGACATCAAGTATGTTCACGAGGGCGACCTGTTGCAGGTTCGCGTCGACGCCATCAACCGCTCCTTCACGGGCAAGATCGTCCGCTTTACCCGCGATGTGAACTTCGAGACCCGCACCATGGAGACGGAAGTAGACGTGGAGAACAACAATCTCTCCATCGAGCCGGGCATGTACGCCAACACCGCGCTGCAGCTCGCGCGCGTCGCAAGCGTGGTCACCATCCCCGTGGAAGCGTTGGTGCTGAACGCCCAGCAGCAGGAGACGGTGTACGTGCTCGGGGCGGACAACCGCGTTCACATTCGCGCCATTCAGGCGGGCTTGCAAGGGACGAAACTCGCGGAGATCAAGTCCGGGCTCAATCCAGGCGACCGGGTGATCCTGGGCGGACAGGACAAATACCGCGAGGACGAAGAGGTGAGCCCGATACTGGCCTCGACCTCGGCGTCGGAGACGGTGCAGGAGACGGGGGGAATGATCGATATGAGGGCCGGGACGAGCAGCGGAGGTACTCAGTAATGCCGAAGTTCGCACTCCGCTATCCTTTCTTCATTCTCATGCTGTGCCTGGTGGTGACGCTGGTTGGAACGGTCACAGTGGTTCGCATGCCGGTGGACCTTTTCCCTCCCATCGATATGCCCGTGGTGGTTGTGGCTACGTTTTACAACGGCATGCCCCCGGAGCAGATCGAAGCCGACATCACGAATACATTTGAACGTTTCTTCACCTTCGCGGCCAACGTCGACCACAGCGAATCGCGCTCGCGCACCGGCGTCAGCCTGATCAAGATCTACTTCAAGCCGGGCACCGATCCCAACGCGGCCTTGAGCAACATCGCCAACCTGGCGATGGCGGACCTGCGGCGGCTGCCGCCGGGAACGCTGCCGCCCGTGGTGCTGGGCATGACCGCCTCCACGGAGCCGGTGTGCCTGGTCACACTCAAGGGGAAAGGCCTGAACGAGACGCGGCTCAAGGATCTGGCTCAGTTCGAGGTGCGCAACCAGATTTCCAACGTGCAGGGCGCCTCCGTACCGCTGCCCTATGGAGGCACCTACCGCCAGATTCAGATTTACGTCGACCCGCTCAAGCTGGAAGCACACAACCTGAGCCTGAATGACGTGGTCACCGCGGTGAACAATTCGAACCTGATCCTGCCGGCCGGTGACGTGCGGATCGGCTCAAAGGACTTCAATATATACGCCAACAGCCAGTTCCCCGACGCCAACTCGATGAACGACATGCCGCTCAAGTCGGTGGGCAACTCGTCGGTGGTCGTAGCGGATGTTGGCAAGGCCGTCGACGCCGGCGCCCTGCAGTACAACATCGTGCGCATCGATGGCCAGCACTCGGTCGCCCTGCCCATCTTCAAGCAGGGCGGCGACAGCAACACCATTTCCATCGTCAACGGCATCAAGGCCGCGGTCAAAAAGCTCGTCGATATTCCCAGCAGCCTGAAGACCGCGGTGGTCTTCGATCAGTCGGTCTTCGTCAAACTGGCCATCGCCAACGTCACGCGCGAGGCGGTCATCGGGCTGGTGATGACCGGAGTGATGATTCTGATCTTTCTCGGCAGCCCGCGCGCCACAATTGCCGTTCTGCTGGCGGTTCCGCTCTCGATGGTCGTCTGCCTGCTGATCACGAATTGGATGGGCGGTTCCATCAACACCATGATCCTGGGAGGGCTGGCGCTGGTCTTCTCGCGCCTCATCGACAACGGCGTCATTGTGCTGGAGAACATTTTCCGGCACATGGAGATGGGCAAATCGCCGCATGTGGCCGCCGACGAAGGGGGCACGGAAGTCTCGATGGCGGTGCTGGCCGCCACCTTCACCACCGCGATTGTCTTCTTCCCCGTCACCGGATTTACCGGAGTGAGCAAGTACATCTTTACTCCGCTGGCCCTGGGTGTTGCGCTCTCCATTTTCGCGTCGTACTTTTTCGCCATGACGGTGGTGCCGCTCTATTGCGCCAAATTCATCCGCCCAAAAGACGAGGGTGAACACGGCGAGAGACCAAACGAAAACATCTTCTCGCGATTCGACCGCGCGTTCAACGCCAAGTTCCAGGAGATGCTCGATTGGTACGAGGGCCTGGCAATAAGAGCTATGCGGCGGCCGGGATACACCACCGTGGTGATCTGTGCGGGCATGGCGATCGTGCTCGCGGTCACGTTTCCCTTCCTGGGCCGTGCTTATTTTCCGCGCACTGACCCGGGCCAGTTCATCATCAATGTCCGCATGCCCAGCGGCACACGGCTTGAGGTGAGCGACCAATATATCGCCAAGGTCGAAAACATCATCCGAGGCGTGGTGAAGCCGAAAGACCTCGACATGATCGTCTCCAACATCGGCGTCTCCCCCGGTCTCTCGGCCATTTACACGCCCAACGCTTCCACGGACACCGCCTTCGTGCAGACCAGCCTGAAAGAAGACCACAAAATCGGCAGCTACGAGTACATGCGCCGCGTGCAGGCCGCGCTCTCAAGCCAGATGCCGGAGCTTACCACCTATTTTCAGGCCGGCGGTTTGGTCGACGGCGTGATCAACCAGGGACTTCCGGCCCCCATCGACATTCAGATCAAATCGAACGACATGGACAAGGCCTACGATCTGGCCACGCAACTGGCGGCTAAAATCCAGGCCGTTCCCAACGTGAGCAGCGTGTACATCCCGCAAAGCGTGAACTACCCTGGACTGGCCCTGAACATCGACCGCGAGCGCGCCAGCCTCATCGGCCTCTCCACCCGCGACGTGGTGGACAACGTCATCACCGCAATGACCTCCAGCGGCATGGTGGCGCCGAGCTACTGGATCGATCCCAAGACCGGCAACAACTACATGGTTACGGTGCAGTACGCCAACCACTGGATCGACAACATGTCGATGGAGGACCTGAAGAGCATTCCTCTCCGCGGCGTGCGGCCCGGCGGCTATTCCCCGATGCAGGAGGGCGAGGGGGCTGATCCGGCGTCATCGGATCTGCTACGCGGCGATCACGCCACGGGCTACGTGCCGTTGGGCGAGGTGGCCGATATTTCACAAATCAACACGCCAACCGAGGTCGATCACTATCAGATTCGCCGTGTGATCGACATCTATGTGGCCACCAAATCCGAAGCCCTGCAGGGCGTGGGAACGAGGATCAGCCGCTTGCTGGCCCAGACCCCGCACGACCGCAACACGGTGATCGACATGCGCGGAGCCGTGATCAGCATGAACGAGGCCTTCCACGATTTCGGCTTCGGTCTTATCATCGCGGTCTTGCTGGTGTACCTGATTCTGATGGCTCAGTTCACCTCCTTCATCGATCCGTTCATCATTCTCCTGGCCATTCCGCCGGGCCTGGCCGGAGTGGTTCTGATCCTTCTCATCACCGGCAGCACGCTCAACATCATGTCGCTCATGGGCGTCATCATGATGGCCGGCATCGTGGTCTCAAATAGCATTCTGATCGTCGAGTTCGCCGGCATTCTCCACAAGCAGGGCAAGCCGCTGCTGGAGGCAACCGTCGAGGCCTGCCGGGTTCGCCTGCGGCCCATTCTCATGACGTCATTGGCCACGCTTCTAGGCATGATTCCACTGGCGCTCGGTCTTGAGGCCGGCAGCGAGCAGTATGCGCCGCTGGCACGCGCCATCATTGGCGGGCTCGCCCTTTCCGTCGTCGTCACCGTCTTCCTGGTTCCAGCCGTGTATCTCCTCATCCACGGCCGGGGCGAGCCCAAGGCTGAGGCCGCGGAGAGCAACCATGAATAAGCAAACCGGAACCCAAAAGCTCCTAGTAGTTCGCGCTGCGCTTTTCGGTGCAGTGATCGCAACTCTGCCGGCAATCGTCGCAGGCCAACAGTCCGCGCTTCCCGACGCGCCCTCCACGCAACTCATCGCCACATTGGCCCAGGATTCCGCTTCGTACGCTGCTGCCTCTGCCGCGGGCCCACAGATGCCCGGCGGCGCGCAGGCCGCCGCGCAACCGTCAACGCAGCCTGCGTGTCCGCCGCTCACTATTTCGCAGGCCGAGCAGATGGCGATCAAGAACAACCCCAACATCAGCGTGGCGCGTCTGCTCGCGCTCGCCCAGGCCCAGGTCACGCGCGAAGTGCGGTCGGTCGAGTTGCCTACGGCTTTCGGCGACATGACGGCCGTTGACGCACACGACGGCAGCCGCATCACTGCGGGCGCTTTGAGCAACCCATCAATTTACAACCGCGCTGCAGGCGGTCTCACGGTGAGCCAGCTCATTACCGACTTCGGCCGCACGCACAACCTGGTTCTCAGCGCGCAATCCACGGCGAAGGCGCAGCTTGAAAGCGAGCGCGCGACTGAGCTCGACATCACGTTGACCTTGGATCAGGCCTTCTATCAGGCGCTCACCGCGCAGGCGGTGTTGAAGGTTGCGCAGCAGACCGTCGCCCAGCGGCAGGCTACTGTGGACCAGGTGAGCGCCCTCACCAAGGCCAAGATCCGTTCCGATCTCGACCTGAGCTTCGCCGATGTCCAGCTTTCCCAGGCCAAGCTGCTGCTGCTCGACGCCGAAAACAACACGCAATCTGCCATGGCCGCCCTGAATAATGTCCTTGGCTCCGAGCAGGATGAGCAGTACTCGCTCGTCGACGAAACCAACGGCAATCCGCCGCCCGCGCCCGACGATCCGGAAGCCATGGTGCAGGCAGCCTTAACCGCGCGTCCTGACCTGGCTTCGCTCAACGACAGCTTCCTCGCGGCCCGCGAGTACAGCACTGCCGAGCGCGATTTGTGGTTGCCGACAGTCTCCGCCATGGCCGCCGTAGGCGGCACGCCCGTGCGTGCGGATCAGATCCTCTCCTCCTGGTACGGAACCGCGGGAGCCAATGTCAGCATTCCCATCTTCAATGGCTTTCTCTACAACGCCGAGGGGAAGGAGGCCAAACTGCGCGCTCAGGCGGCCCAGGAGAATATGCGCAATCTGCGCGACGTCATCGCGCGCGACGTGCGCACAGCGGTGCTCAACGCCCAAACCGCGTACCAGCGCATCACCGTCACTCAGCAGTTGCTCGACCAAGCCAACTTCGCGCTCGATCTCGCCTCGGCGCGCTACAAGATCGGCTTGAGCGGGATCGTCGAGATCAGCGAAGCGCAACTGAATCAAACCCAGGCCGAAATTGCCAACACCAACGCCCGCTATGCCTATCAAACGGCGTTGGCCGTGGTGCGCTACGAGGTTGGTCAGTAGCGAGAGAAAGGCCCCACTTGCTTTGCAATCCACGAACTCCGCTCAAGAGGCAGGCCTGCCGGCGCAGAACGGCTGCGTCGCCGAGCCATAGCGGCTTTTTCGAAAGGGCAACTGCCAATTAGAGGTCGCTATTCCCATTCCTTCCCGGCTATGATATATCAGCTATGGATTCAAACCGG